>JAQUYX010000039.1 GCA_028691615.1 Victivallaceae bacterium | reverse complement strand
TTCCGATCTGATCACGATCACGAATGCGCCAGTGTCGATATGGGGGGTATAGCTAGCCTTGTCTTTGCCGCGGAGGGCATTGACGATCTTGACCGCCAGACGGCCCACCGGCGCTTCGGAGGCGTCGAACAGCAGAACTTCCTGCTTGATCTCTCCGGTTTTTGCCAGATAAGTCTTCATGTTTGCGTTGCCTGTGTCTTTGGGTTTTTCGAAAACTTCACGCTCAGTTGTCGCTGCGTCGCACCGCATTGACAGTAATTGCCGCTTCGGAGGGGGAAGAACGAGATTGATCGGGGAACGTTCCTCCGCTTCCTTCTGCAGTAAGTCCGATAATATATCGCACGCAACGGCTTTTTTCAAGCATAACTTACTTTTTTTTTACAAAAAGTTATGCTCCAGCGCCGCCGACATGATCCATGCTCCCCGAACGGAAACACCCAAGATCCATGGTGATGTATTCAAACCCCAGCGGGGCCAGCGCCGCGAGCACCGCCAATCGCTGCTCCATCAGGCGGGAAAGCTGCTCCGGATCAACCTCGATCCGGGCAATCTTGCCGTGTACTCTCAACCGCAGATTCCGGCTGTCGGGAAGGAGCCCTCGCAGTTTTGCCTCTCCCTCCGCCACCTGCTGCAGATTCCAAACGGAAAGCTCCGTTCCGTATGGAAAACGCGTCGCCAGACACGGCGAGGCCGGAAGCGCGGCCACCGAGAGCGACAATTCCGCCGCCATTGCGCGGATTTCCGCCTTGCCGATGCCGGATTCCGCCAGCACCGAATGAATCTTCAGCTCCGCAAGCGCACGGCGACCGGGGCGGTAAACATGCAGATCGTCCGCATTGGTTCCGTCCAGCACATTGGGAATGCCGCGCTCGTTTGCCCGCCGCAGAAGTTCCCGGAAAAAAGCCCGTTTGCAATAATAACAGCGCTCCGGCGGGTTGTTCGTCAGCTCCGGCAGCGCCAGCGGATCAAATTCAAAAATTTCCGGCGGAAGCGTGTGGAGCTCTTCGGCGATCGCCCGGACGCGCGCGAGTTCTTCCGGCTTCTGAAAAATTGAATGCATTGTGAATACCGCCAGCGAAAACGGGTGCGTCCGGTGCAGTCGCGTCAGAAGCGCAAGCAGGAGCGTACTATCCACTCCGCCTGAAAACGCCAGCGCCACGCCGCCGGATTGCGCCAAATCCAGAAGGGATTTTTCCAGTTGCTCAATTCGTGCTGTCATCGCTTTTCTCCGCCGCCAGTTGCGCCGCTTCGAAAAGCTCCTGGAATGGAATCCTGGTTTTCGCTGCCAACGCCTTCACACTTTCATATTCCGGATAATGTTTTACCAATTCTCCGAACCGGCACTCCTTGACCGCAACGCTGCCGCAGGGCAGGGCGACGGTGCGAATTTGTCGCGTCATCCGGGTGCGTTCCACGGGAAATATGCGTACTCCGATGGTGGTCGTCGTGCGGAAAAGCACCTCTTCCATTGTGGATTGCAGTTTTGCATCCGCAATGATTCTCAGCAAGTACCCCGGGCGGTTCTTTTTCATAAAACAGGGGAGAAAATGAACATCTCTGGCGCCCGCTTGAAAAAGCTCCTCCATCGCCAACCCGAGACGCTCTCCCGAAGAATCGTCCAGATTGCATTCCAGAAGAATAATCCGCTCCGAATCGTTTTCCGCCCCTTGGGAGGCATCGTCGGAAATCCACATCACCCGCAGCAGATTTGCTCTTCCGAAATCGCGTTTGCCCAACCCGATTCCGGTACCAAGCACCGAAAACTCCGGCGGCAAATGGTCGCTTGTCCTCAACGCGGCCGCCAGCGCGATTCCCGTGGGCGTGACCATTTCGCCCTTGACGTCCGGGTGGATCGCCAGTTGAATGTGGTGCGCCTCGGCGATATTCAACACCGCCGGCACCGGGACCGGCAAATCTCCATGCTGGCAATGCACCGTCCCGCTTCCTTCCCCGAGCTTGGTCACAATGCAGCGATCCACCCCGAGATCGTCGAGCAGAACCGCGGCTCCCGCGATATCCGCGATCGAATCAAGCGCGCCGACTTCATGAAAATGCACCGCTTCTACGGGGCAGCCGTGCGCTTTGGCCTCCGCTTCGGCAACAATTGCGAATACTTTCTTGGCAAAGGCGCGCGCTTTGTCGCTCATCGGCAGGGAATCCAGAACCGCTTCGACTTCGGCGGGATTGCGGTGCGTATGCGTATGGGAATGTGTGGCGTGAGCGTTCGTATGATCGTCGTCATGGGTATGGGGGGGATGGTGGTCGTGATCGTGATGATCGTGAGGAAGATTCACTTCAAAATCACACCCCCGGAGGCCGTAACTGGACTTTTGTGAAATCGTGTAAGTTACGCCTTCTTTCCGCAGCGGCGCAAGTGCTTCATCGAGCTTTTTTTGATTTGCGCCGAGATCCAGAAGCGCAGCAATCAGCATGTCGCCGGCAATTCCGCCCGAACCTTCCAGATAAAGAGTACGGTTCATTTTTTCGCCTTTCTGTCTGCAATGCGAATCATTCGGCAGGCCAGAACTCCGGCGCCGAATCCGTTGTCAATATTGACCACCGACATGCCTTCCGCGCAGGAATTCAGCATGGAAAGCAAGGGCGCCAGTCCGCCGAAGGACGCTCCATAGCCGACGGAAGTCGGCACTGCGATCACCGGCGCTTCCACCAGACCGGCAATCACGCTGCCGAGCGCGCCTTCCATGCCGGCCACGGCAATTACCACATCGGCCTGCCGGATCGAGTCCACGCAGTTGAGCAGCCGCTGCAGTCCGGCGACCCCGACGTCGAAGTAACGGTCGACGGTCGCGCCGAAAAATTCGACGGTGCGCGCGGCTTCTTCCGCCACGGGAATGTCTGCGGTGCCTCCGGTGCAGACTGCGATTCGACCGGAGTGGCGCGGCATATTGTCGCATTCCATAACCAGCACGCGGGAAACGGCATCGAACCGGAGTCGATCGAGGCGTTGGGCTGCAAATTCGTATTGTTCCTGAGTGCAGCGGGTGGTCAGCGCCGGTTTTCCTGCGGCGCGAAACGCCTGAAGGATGACTGCAAGCTGCTCCTTGGTTTTTCCCGGTGCGTAAACGGTTTCGCCCAGACCCGTGCGGCGGCACCGGTCGAAATCCAGTTTTGCGAAACCGATGTCGCGGATTGATTCAGATTCCGGCATGAAGCGTTTTCCTTGATGTAAAAATATCTGCTTGTCCGATTCGTTTAGTAATATATCGCGGGGATGCCATTTGTCAACGTGGCGAGGCACTCAAAAGACGACACTGCCAAAACTCCCGCCGCGTCTTCCGGTGCCTCGGAGCCGTGACGGAATTGTCAAAAATGCTTGAAAAACGCAAGTTTTTATTTTTTTTCTCATGGCTAAAAAAAATATCTTGTTGTATAATATGAATACCCGAAAAATATCGGAAAGGAACAAAGATGAAACAGCAATATCCCGCAACTCCTTTGGTCGTTCATGATCCCTATTTCAGCGTCTGGAGCTTTCACAATGAAATCAACGGTGGTCTGACCGGCCATTGGACGGGGACGAGCCAGAATCTTTACGGCGAGGCGCGCATCGACGGCGCGATTTACTCCTTCTGCGGCGGGAGCGCTGACGAAAAGATGGAACAAATTTCCCTCGAGGTGCGCCCGCTGACCACACGGGCGGTGCTGCGTGCCAAGCAGGTGGAGTTGACGCTCGAATTTATGACCCCAGCGCTCCCGGATCAACTGGAAGTGATGGCCCGTCCGCTCACTTATGTGTCGATCCGTGTCGTATCGCTGGACGGAACCGAGCACGAAGTCGCACTTTCTTTCGAGATGCCGAGTATTCTTGCGGTGGATGTGCCGCCGGATAAAGTGTTCTGGGGACGCAGCATGCATTCCATGTTCGACCTTGCATGGTTCGCTTCGGCGCGTCAGGAGCCGTTGAGCAAAGCCGGAGACAATTTGCGCATCGACTACGGCAAGGCCGTACTCGCCGTGCCGCACGAAATAGAGCACCGTCTGTATCTTGGCGGCTGGCAGAAATCCCGCGCCCGGTTCCATGCCGACGGCACGTATCCCGGTGAGGACGATTTTGCCATGCCGGCCAGCGCGGCCCGCCATATGCCGGCTGCGAGCGTTTGTTTTCCGCTGGGATCGGTGGGGGGCGCCGCGAAGAAAGTCTGGTTTGCCCTTGCTTATGACGACAACAATGCGTCGATTGAATTCCTCGGGACAAAATTGGCCGGATATTGGACGAAGGAGTGCCGGACTTTTGCCGGGATGCTTACGCGTGCTTACGAACAATATGATTCGTTGCGCGAGAAATGCGCCGCGTTCGACGAGTCGTTCCTGCGCGAGCTGGAAACCGCAGGCGGAGCATTGTATGCCAAATTGGGGGCGTTGTCCTACCGGCAGGCCATCGGCGCGCACAAAATGGTATTGGCTCCCGACTGTAAAACACCGTTTTTCTTCTCGAAGGAGAACTTTTCCAACGGGTGCATCGGCACGGTGGATGTGACGTATCCGTCCGCGCCGCTTTTTCTGGCGAAAATGCCGGAGTTGCTCGAAGGAATGCTTCTTCCGATTCTGGAATATGCCGCTTCGCCGCGTTGGAAATTTCCGTTCGCGCCTCACGATCTGGGGACATATCCGCTTGCCGACGGGCAGATCTACGGCGGTGGCGAAGAGACTGCGGACGACCAGATGCCCGTGGAGGAATGCGGCAATATGCTGATTCTGGTTTGTGCATTGGCGATTCATGCCAAACGCTTTGAGCTTTTCCGCAACTACTTGCCGTTGATGAAGCTATGGTGTAACTATCTGGAGAAAAGCGGGTTCGATCCGGAACACCAGCTTTGCACCGACGACTTTGCCGGAAAACTTGCGCACAACACCAATCTTTCGATCAAAGCGCTGGTCGCCTTGGCCGCCGCTGGCAAAGTGTTCGCCGCATTGGGCGAAACGGAGGATGCCGCCCGCTGCAGTCAGGCGGCGAAGAGTTCGGCCGTGCGCTGGCGGAAGGAGGCGTTCGCGGGAGACCATTACAGTCTCGCGTTCGACCGCAAGGACACCTGGAGCATGAAATACAATCTTGTCTGGGATCGTTTGCTGAATCTGGATCTGTTTCCTGCGGAAGTCGCGGAGACGGAGATGGCATTTTACCGTCGACACATGCAGAAATACGGTTTGCCTCTGGATTCCCGGCGGACTTATACCAAACTGGACTGGCTTGTCTGGTGTGCCTGTCTGACTGGAAAGCGCGAAGATTTCGATGCGCTTCTCGCCCCGGTCGGAAAATTTCTGGAAGAAACCGGCAGCCGTGTCCCGTTGACCGACTGGTACGAAACCACCGACGCGCAAAAAGTCGGATTTCAGGCCCGGTCAGTGGTCGGAGGAATCTATCTTCCGCTGCTTATGAAATAAGGGAAACACCCCGATTGCCGGGGGAAAAAAGACGGGGAGGGGGCTTGGGCTCCTTTCCCGTTTTTTTTAGGCGAAGAAGGTCAGCTCCGCAAAAACTTCCGGGAACCGCTCCGGCAGATCGTCCGCCATGAGCGATCGCATGGGCCCGAGTTCTCCGGCTCTTCCGTGGAAAAACATGGAGAGCTTTGCCGCTTCAAAAAGCCCGATTCCCTGCGCCAGAAAGGATGCCGCCAGCCCCGCGAGCACATCGCCGCTTCCCGCCGTCGCCAGCGCCGCCGTGCCGCTGCTGTTGACGGCGAACCGTCCGTCCGGCATGGCGGCCACGCTCTGGCGTCCCTTCAAAATTACGGCTGCGCCGTAGGCTTTGGACAGAGCGCAAGCCAGCTGGAAACGGTCTGGCGTCGGGGGGAGGTCGACTGCGCGCCGAAGGCGTTCGGCTTCCCCCGGATGAGGCGTCAAAAGCACGTTTCGACCGGAAAAATTGCGGGGATTTTGGGACAGTATGGTCAGCGCGTCCGCATCGATGACCAACGCTTCCGTTCGGGAAGAGGAGGTGATTTTCTCAAAGAGTGTTTTCGCCGTTTGATCCAAGCCCATTCCCGGTCCGAGAAGAGTTGCGTTGGAAGCAGTGTTTTCTGCGATCGACCAATCGCCGGCAATCAGCGCTGCCGGCATGGAGGCGCTGGGCGTCGCTCCGAAAGAAGCGATCACTTTGCCGGCTCCCGAACGCAGGGCGGCGCGAGCGGAAAGCAGCAGCGCGTTCCGATAACGCGGGCAGCTGCCGATGGCCAGAACCGTGCCCCGTCGATTCTTATGGGTGTCGGCGTCGATCCGGCGCAGAACTTTGGCGGCATCCGCGGCAAAGACGACTTCGAAGCCGTCGCCGGGAAACGTTTTTTCTCCCAGTTGGATGTCCACCACTGCAATGCGTCCGGATTTGATTCGACCGTCGGCGCGGAACAGTCCCGATTTCGGGCGGCCGAAGGTGACGGTCAGATCCGCGGTGACGGACTCCGGTCCGACTCCGGAATCGCCGTGGATCCCGCTGGGGAGATCCAGAGAAACAACCGGCATTCCGCTTTGATTGACTTTTTCGATGACCGAATGCAGCGGTTCCCGGAGCGGGCCTTCGCTGACGCCGATTCCCAGAAGTCCGTCGATGACAATGGAATCGGGGGGGATCGGGTAGGTCAGAAAATCTTCCAACGGGCGGCAGGGAATCAATTTTGCGGAACACTCCGCGGGATTCGCGGCAAAAAAAACGCCGGATTCAAAGAATGTCGATCCGGCCAGTTGCGCCAGCTTGACGGCGTCTGCGCCGTTGTTGCCTTTGCCGGCCAGATAAATTGCGTGTCTGGCGTGGCGATGCCGTTCCGGGGCGGCGAGAAAGTCGCGCAATGCCGCCAGCGCGCCGGAGGCGGCGCGTCCGATCAGAATTTCCTCGGTGTCGCCGCGTGCAATAACTTCGGATTCGAGCGCGCGGATATTTTTGACGGAAATGGTTTGCATGACGCGTTTTTCCTGTTTTTTTATCTGTTGTAATATAACGTGAAACAGGCGATTTTTCAACTTGAAAAAAGAAATCTTCTCCGTTTCATTCTCTTGCAATCATTTTTTTTGCTGATATATTACCCGGTAATGGGACCCGGGAAGAAATTTTTCATGGGGAAAATTTTTATTTCCGAGAACATAACACACTAACCAAAGGGAGTATTTCATGAAAAAGAAAATCGTCGCGTTGGGCGTCGGGCTGGCCGCCTTGGTCTTTGCCGGATGCTCGTCCATCCAGACCGCGTCGCCTTCGAATTTCAACGGCATGCGCGTTGTGCCCAGCGGCACCCCGGTGCAGCACATCAGCGCAACTTGCAACGGTCTTTATTTCTTCATTTGGCCGTTGATTACCGGTTCGATCGAGAACCCGGGATTGCCGACGGTGCTCAAGGATACGGCAAATCCGACGGAGTTGACCGATTGGGTCACCAAGCATGCCCGGAAGAACGGAGCCAGTCGCGTGCTGGATCTGACGACCAGCTTTTCGTCTGTCGGCTTCATTTTCTATATGAAGCAGGGATGCATTTCCGGTACTGCCGTAAAGTAACGTAGAGACAAGAGGAGAGATACATTATGAAATCGAAGTTCGTTATTCTCGCGGCTGTTGTGACTCTTGGTGCGCTTCTTTCCGGCTGTGCCGGAATGAATATCGCGGGCAAGAAACATCTGAACGGCGAAGGCATTTCTGCGTCCGGCCAACCGATTGCGCATGTTTCTGCGGACAATTGGGGGCTTTACTTCTTCTACTTCCCGCTGCTGACCGGTTCGACCGACAATCCCGGAACCGTTGCCGTGCTGGAAGACACCGTTGCGGTGAAACCGATGATGCAGATGGTTTCGAAGAAAGCCAAGCAGCTCGGTGCTTCGCAGATGCTTGATACGGTAACCTTCCACGGGACTCCCGGATGGTTCTTCTACTTCAAGAGCATTTCCGTATCCACAAACGCTGTGCGGTAATGGATCTTGAGGTTTTCAAAACCGATGAATGAATTGGTTTTGAATTCAAAAAAAACAGGCCTTGATTTCCTTATAGGGAAATCGGGGCCTGTTTCTTTTTTTTGTGCGGGAAACGTACGGTCGCCTGCGACGGCACTCGGTTGTTTTCCGAGACGATACTGCCAAAACTCGCGCCGTGTCTTCCGGGAGAGGGATTCCCCAATTTATTAAAAAAACTTCCCCAAGAGTTGCAAAGTGATTTTAAACATATTATATTAAAATGTTATTGTTTTTTTATCCAAGAGCGAGAAAGGATCATTTGTGAATCTGATATCGAGATGGCGCAGGAACATTTCTTGGGTGCTATTGCTTGTTTCCTGTTTTGTTGTTTGGAACATTTCTGCCGGAGAATCTTTGCGTCCTTTGCTTGCGGAAACGCGTCGCGTGGTGCGAGTTGGTTTTTTCCCGTTCGAGGGCTACCATATTGTTTCGCCGGACGGGCGACGCAGCGGATATGGCTACGACTACCTTCAGCATCTCAAGCTTTACGGCAGATGGACTTTTGAATATTCTTCCTCCGAACACGCATGGCCGGAGATGCTGCCGATGCTGGAAGTCGGAAAAATTGACATGGTGTCCAGTGTCCACAAAACTCCGGAACGCGAAGCTTTGTTTGCTTTTTCCCGCAAGCCGATTGGACAATCCGCCACAATTATGACGGTAAAATCCGGCAATTACCGCTACAAAAATCAAGATTATGCCCACTGGAACGGGATCAAAGTCGGTTTCCTGAGAAACAGCACCCGCAACACAAGTTTTGAAAAATTTGCCAACAGCAAAAAATTCACCTACCGCCCCGTCTACTATGACAATAATATCGATCTGATCAATGATCTCCGACGCGGAGATTTGATTGACGCCGCCGTAACCAGTAATCTTCGGGATCTCAGCGGAGAATGGATCTATGAACAATTCGATCAGGAACCATTCTATATCGTGGTTCGAAAAACCGACACCGCACTGCTCGCGGAAATTAATCGCGCGATGGAACAATTGGACGATCAATTGCCGGATTTGCGCGCGGGGCTCTGGCGAAAATATTATAAAAACGATGCCCGGGGGGAGATCTCTTTCACCGCCGAGGAATACGATTTTATTCAAAAGTCAAGAGAGAGCCGAAAGATCTATCATGCCATCCTTAATCCGGATCGCGCGCCGCTGTCTTTTTACGCGGAGTTTGCGTTTCATGGCGTGTTGAAA
The DNA here is from genome assembly GCA_028691615.1 of Victivallaceae bacterium. Lineage (GTDB taxonomy): Bacteria > Verrucomicrobiota > Lentisphaeria > Victivallales > Victivallaceae > JAQUYX01. The sequence continues at coordinate 10,911 of JAQUYX010000039.1, read as the reverse complement.
CAAATCGCGGATGAAATTATCCGCCGTTCCGGTCTGGATATCCGATTCGTGCCGGTGAAAAGTCGAGTCCAATACCGGAAAGCCTGTCAGAACCCTGAAGTCGATCTCGTTTTTGATGCGTCAATGGATTTTCCCCTCGCGGAAAGCCAAAATTTGGTGCTGTGTGAGCCTTATTTCGCTTCGTCATCCGCTTTTTTGTCCCTGACGCAATTCACCGGCGAAATTCGCCGGGTTGCCATGATCAAAAACTCCATCCTATCCGAGAATATTCGCCGCCGTCTGCCTCCGGCAATTCAACTGCTCTTCTTCGATTCCAACGTTGAGGCCGTAAAAGCGGTTCTGGATGGAAAATGCGACGGCGTTTATCTTTATACCCGCTGCGCAGAAGCGTTTCTAAACAGCGCACGCGGGCACAGAATGAAAACCACCCATGCCAGCGGCTATCGAACCGAGTACACCGTCGGCATTCGCGATACCGCCCATCCTCTTCTGGTGTCGATCCTCAATAAAGCATCCAGCAGTATCGGACCGGATTTCATCGAGAAGATCGATCGGGGAGGGGATACAAAGCACCCCTGGCTGATGCCGCCGAACCGCATAACGGTTGTTTCCCCTTGGCATTTGACCGGAGCAGCCACGGTGATTTTACTGCTTTTCTGCGGGGGGGTGACCGGATTGCTGATCGTGCGCAAACGCCAATATCGCATGGGAATGACGTTTCAACAGTTGCCGTTGCGATATTTTGTGGTGACTAAAGACGGAAGAATTCTTTTTTACGCGCTGGGGGCTCACTCGGATACATTCCCCAGGAAAATACGCAGACTCGAGGATCTTCCAGATGCGAAAGTCAATCGGCTGATGGCGGATTCCATTCGCGAAGTGCTGGAGAGTCGCGAAACAAAAAATGTTGATTTTCATTTCATGGATACGCGACGGACGGCGATGGTGTCACCGCTGCCGCGGGAGTCTTTCGGGTGCGAGTGCGCCGTATGGATTTCACAAGACACGTCTGAATTGCAGCGAACCCGGGAATCCGCCAAACTTAATGAAGGGTATTTCCGGCTTACCTTAAATGCCATTGGCGATGGCGTTGTGGCCACCGATGCGCATGGGAACGTCATCATGCTCAATCCGGTAGCGGAGAGATTGATCGGCATAAAAAGCAACGACGCCGTCGGCAGACCCCATGAAGATATTTTCAAAATCGTCGGCGCATACGACAATCAACCCATGCAGTCACCCCTGCGCAGAACCTTGCGAACCGGAACCATTGTGGAACTGGCCAACCACACCGATTTGCAGTCGCTGGATGGATTCCGATACCATATTGCGGACAGTTCTGCGCCTGTTTTTGATGAGAAGAAGAGAATTATCGGAGGAATCCTCGTCTTTCGGGATGTCTCCGAAGAATATGTCAACCGCGACCGTCTGCAGCAGGCGCTCACCAGTCTGGAATACGCAGCGCAACTCAGTCATGCCGCGTCCTTTACCTATACTCCTTCCACCGGAGTCATCACCGGAACCGGAAACTTGAAGAATTTGTGGCCGCTGGACGGAGATGACCTTGCCAAACCGCTTGAGGATTGGGTTTTGGCGGAGGATCTCGAGGAAGTGCTCCGCAATCTCGAACTGGTGAAAAGTAACGAAATTCATTGCGCCGCCTGTCGTTACCGTGCAGTCTTCAACGGGGAACTGCGCCATTATGAACTGCGCTGCTCCTGTGACCGGAGCGATCCCGGCAATTTGCGGTTGACCGGCGTGATTCAGGATATTTCCGAAATCACCAATAATATTGAAAAATTGCAGAACACACAAGCATTGTGGGAAGAGGTGGTCAACCATATTCCATTTATGTTTGCAATCAAAGATGCGGGCAATGATTTTCAATTCTCATTCTGCAATAATGCGTTTGCCGAGTTTATCGGCAGGGAAAAGAAGGAAATCATCAACCACAATGCGATTGAATTGAATTTAGCGGAATTGGAAACCATTGCGCAAAAAGACCGCGAGTGTTTGAACGGAAGCCCTTTGCACTATATCTTAACGCTTCAAAACTCCGCCGGAATGCTGCGTGCACTTCAGATCGACAAAAAAATGTTCCTCGGCAAAGACGGACATCGTCTGATCCTGCTCGGGATTACGGATGTCACGGAACTTCAAAACGTGATTCGCAATGAGACAGTCGTGAAACATGTCTTGGAGCAGGTAATCCAAACGAATGACTTTGCACAGACTTTAATGCATATTTCGACCGCAATCCGGAAATATTTCGATTGCGACCGGATTATTCTGGCATTGTGCGCTCCGAATGAGGAGCTGAAACTCCACTGGGAGTGGCATTCCGAAGGTCAGCCGGACATGAATACAATGCAGATCGAAAAGCATCAGGCCGTTTGGAGTCTTCATCTCTCCCGGTTGAAAAACGATGAATTTATTCAATACGAGGATTTCCTCAATCAACAGCGCAGCCTTGGTTTTTTCGATCACGGGATGCCCTACCTGCCCAAATCCATCGCGGGAGTGCCTGTTTTCAACGATGGGAAGCTCTGGGCCGTTCTGATGGTGTCATTTTCCCGGAATCTGCATAAGTTCGATCAATCGGAAGAGAAATTGATGCGCGCGCTGGGGAGCATTATTGCCCTTGCCCATGTGGTGGTGTCTCAGGAAAAACAGATCCGGCAAACCCACTATGAGAATCAACTTATTTTAAATAATATCAAGATCCCGATTTCTCTCTTTGACAAACAACGCAATATTGTTTATGTCAATACCGTTCTTACGCAGTTGGTCAACATGTCCCACGAGGAAATTTACAAAACCCCTTGCTACGAAGTCTTCCGATGCGGACGCGAAACCCCCGAGAACTGCATTGTTTGTCAGTCCCAGCAGGATTTGATGTCTCACAGTTTTCTGTATGAAGTGGAAGGCCGCCAATACGTCACGGAAGCGCACCCCATTATCGACGATTCCGGAGAATTGCTTTACACATTGGAGTGCGGAATTGATGTCACGGAAATCAATAAGCTCAACGAAAACGATCGGATTTTAAATTTCTGTCTCAAAACCTTTTTTGAGGAAACCGACGTTAAGACCGCCATTCGGAAAGTGTTGGAGTCCATCGGCCGCTACATGCACGCGTCCCGTTGTTTTGTCATGCACTTCGATTTGGAAAAGCGTGTGGCGGATTGCGACACCGAATATGTCGCCAACAATTCCGCGCCGATTTTTATTTGCAATGCCCGTCCGATCGACCCCGAGGAAGGGTGGTGCCAAGCGTTCTTAAATCATCAGATGCTGATTACAGAGGAATTTAATTACGCAAAAGACCAGCTCTTATACGGCAGATGGACAAAGATCATCGAAGATGCCAATACCAAATCGTTCTATGTCGGCGGAATTTATGTGGATGGCACTTTATGGGGCGATATCGGCGTTTCTTACGAAGACGGAGCATATCAGTTTTCCGAGACGGAAAAGAATTTCATCACCAACGCCGCGCATCTGATTGAAGTGCTGATTTCGCGTCAACGCTCTCAGACGAAAATCTTGGACGCCATGCGCAAAGCGCAGGCGGCAGACCGGGCGAAAAGTTATTTCCTGGCTTCCATGAGCCATGAAATACGCACTCCGTTGAATGCGGTGATCGGCTTTACCGAGCTGTTGCAGGATGAAGCGCTGGAGGACACGTCGCGCAAGGAGTATCTCGCCAATATCGCCAACTCCGGCAATGCATTGCTGGCTTTGATCAACGATATTCTGGACTTGTCCAAGCTGGAAGCCAACCAGATGGATTTTCATAATACGGATCTTGATTTTCCCGCAATGCTGCGGGAAGTCGCTCAAATCTTCTCGGTCCAGTGCAAAAAACGCGGGGTCGCAATTCACGTGGAGATTGCGCCTGATTTTCCGCATGTCATCCGGGGGGACAAATCCAGACTGCGACAGATCCTGTTCAATCTGCTGGGGAATGCCGTAAAGTTTACCGATCAAGGACATGTGGCAATCAAAGCTTATTTCGAGCCGGTTGCCCCGACCACCGGAACTTTGCTCTTTCAGGTGGAAGATACCGGCATTGGCATTGCCCCGGAGGATCAGAAGCTTCTCTTCCAGCCCTTTGTACAGACCAAAGCCACTCGCGGCACGTTTGCGGCAACGCAGGGAACCGGGCTGGGGCTGTCGATCGTCCATCGCATGCTCAAACAAATGCGCGGAAAAATTGATTTGGCAAGCACGCTCGGAAAAGGTTCTGTGTTCACGGTGACACTTTACGAGGTTGTTTATTCTGCTGGACAGGCGACTGGCGATGCCCAAAAGATTGCCGCTTTGCCGATGACGGACACAAAATTCAAACACGTTTTGGTGGTCGATGACGTGGCGATGAATGTAAAGGTATTGGCGGCGATGTTGAAATCATTGGGAACTAATGTTTTTCAGGCCACAAGTGGAAATTCCGCGCTTGAACTTCTAAAAGAACACGATGAAATCGATGCGGTATTTACGGATTTGTGGATGCCGGAGATGAATGGAGTGCAGCTTGCAAAGAGGATTCGGAGCAGAAAGACGGGGATTTTTATTGCGGCGGTTACTGCGGATATCGAGTGTCAGCAGAATTTTGATACCGCACAGTTCGATACCGTTGTCAATAAACCGGTATCCAAAGCTCAAATATTGGAACTTTTGACCGACAACAATAGAATGGGGCGGTAAAATGAAATGGACGATTCGCATTTTCTGCATGGTCATTGCGCTGACGACGTGCTTTGCTGCGAATCCGGATTTGCAAATAAGGGACGAGCAAAAAAAGAGTGACGATTCGCGATCTGTGCGCTCCACCCTGCGCGTTGGTTTTTTTCAGAAGAACGGATTTCAGGTCGAAGAGTTGGGGCATCAGATGTCCGGGTTCGGGTATGCCCTCATGCAGAATCTGGCAATCTACGGCAATGTTTCGTATGTCTATTTGGGGAGCGACAAGAGTTGGGCGCAATGCGTGGAAAAACTCAAGCGCGGCGAAATCGACATTCTGATGGGGGCGCAGATCTCCCCGGAGCGGCGGGATCAATTCGATTTTTCATTGCCAATCGGATACTTCAAAAGCATTTTGACCGTTCGGGTCGGAAATCTGAAATATATCAGTGGCGATTATGCGAACTGGAACGGCATGCGCGTAGGCATGGCCCGGTCGATTGTTCATAATAAACATTTTGAAGCTTTTGCCGCGAAACACGGCTTTACCTATATCCCGGTATGGTTTGAGGATTACGGCGAGTTGATCGAGGCATTGCAAAACGGGTCCCGGATTGACGCTGCGGTCACAGACTCTCTGCGCCGGATGGAGAACGAATGGCTGCTGGCCTCGTTTGCCCAAACGCCCTTTCGGATCATGGTGAAAAAAGGCAACCAAAAACTGCTCGATAAACTGAATGCCGCCATTGAAAAATTGCATTCGCAACAGCCGAACCTGGCAAACACGCTCTATCCTAAATATTATCCTTTCAACAAAGATATCGGTCTGACGTTTTCCGCAAATGAACGGGCCTTCATTGCCAACTGCAACAAAAAAGGAAAGGTTTTCACGGTAACGATCAATCCGGACCGCCCGCCATTTTCTTTGGTGAACAACCATGAGTTTGCCGGCATCATCAAACATATCAGCGATGTCGCGCTGCAACGCACTGGACTCAATTTTAAATGGTTGATCCCCGCGGACCGTGCCGAATATCATAAGATGATTGAATCGCACCGTGTTGACCTTGTCATGGATATGCGGGCCAACTACAATCGCGCGGAGCAGAAAAATTTCATTCTGATCCCTGCGTGGCTTACGCCGCCGGTTTCCATGGTGAAGCGAAAACACGATTTTTCACCGGTCACTTCGGTTGCCGCATTGAAGGAGACGGAATTCATTCCGCAGATCCATCTGCGTTACGGCAAGAAAATTACCATCCATTATTATGACAGCCTAACCGAGGCGCTGAAGGCCGTAAAATCCGGCAAAGACAGTCTGCTTTATTTGTATGCGGCCACGGCCGAACTGATGTTGAGTTATGACCCGGAAAACAGTCTGACCCTGGAAGCGGCTCAAGGATTTTCCGCAGATTTCTCGGTCGGCGTGTCCAATCGCATTGACAGTGCATTTTCTTCCATCGTATCGCAGGCAATGAGTTCCCTTACCAAGGAAGAGATTTATGCCACTTACGACAAATACACCATGCTTCAGAAAAGGGAATTGACGATTGCCGATTATTTTTATGCGCATCCGTTGTTTTTTGTCTTGGCCGGAACCGGATTGGGGGTGCTTTTGCTGCTGGTGATCAGCGCATTATTACTTTGGCGCCACCGCGTTTACCTTCGCTTGAAGCGGGCGAATGAATCCACCCGCAGAATGCTTGAGGAGCGGTCTATTACACTCAAATCCATCGGGGATGCCGTGATCGTAACGGATGAATTTCTCCGGATCAACATGATCAATCCGGTCATGGAAAAGCTTTGCGGATACAAATTTGACGAGATTCGCGGCAGATCCGCAGAGGATATGTTTCCTTTTGTCAACAGTTCGGACGGCTTCATTGTCGCGCTGCCGCTGAAAGAGGCAATTGCATGCGATCATATTGTGGAAATGGGCAATCATACGGATTTGATTTGTCGGGACGGCCGCCGGATTCATGTTGCGGACAGCGCCGCGCCCATTCATGATGAAACGGGGAGAGTGACCGGCGGAATTATGATTTTGCGGGATGTCTCGGAGGAATATAACCAGCGTGAATTGATGCTCAAAAACCTCAATGAGACTCGCAAGCTCAATCAGGAATTGTTGATGCTGCAGCAACAGAATGAGCTCTTTTTTAACAACATGCCGATCTATGTGTTGACTAAAAACATTGGCGATCATTTCCGTTATACCAACTGCAATCGGAGTCTGTCCGAGTTGCTCGGAAAACCGGAATCCAAGCTGATTGGAATGACCGATTTCGATGTCATGCCAGACTATGACCGAGCCATGCAATTGCGCAAAAATGACGAGGCGTGTGTCGCAAAATTGCGAACAATGGATCACTTGGTCACGCAGGAAACGTTCCGATATGCCGATGGCCAGTTGCGCTATTGCGAATGTTACCGGAAGATCATCGTGGATCCCGACGGGCGGGAATTGCTTTACATCGTGGCCTCTGATATTACCGAACTGAAACAGGAAAAACAGAAGGCAACCGAAAATTTGGACTGGTTCCGAATGACGATCCTCTCCATCGGCGACGGCGTAATCGCCACAGACCCCAACGGCGCGGTTATGCTGATGAATCCTGTCGCCGAGCGGTTGACCGCGGTGGCGCAGGCGGATGCGGTCGGGAAACCCCATACGCAGATTTTCAAGATCACCGATGGAAAAACCCGTCAACGATTGCCTTCTCCGATTGAACAGGCGCTTCAATCCGGTTCTGTCATTACGCGCACCGGACAAAATATTCTGCGGGATGCGGACGGCATAACGCACTATATTTCCGCCAGCGCCTCGCCGATCCGGAACCATGATTCGGTGGTGACCGGAGCAATCTTGGTTTTCCGGGATGTGACCGAAGAGAGCAACCGGAAAAACGAGTTGGAAACCGCACTGAGAAATTTTAATACGGCCGCGGACTTTGCCCATATCGCCTCGTTTCGCCTCAATTACCGCACAAAGGAGCTTTCCGGCTCAAGATTGCTGGAACAGTTCTGGCCGACCAAGGATGGCCGCGCCGTGGAAAATAAGGAATGGATGCACCCGGACGACGTCCCGTTCGTTGAGACGTTTTATGACGATATGATTGACGGGCGCGAAGAGAGTGTATCCTTTGCATACCGGGTGCCGCATGGCAATGAGGTGAGCTATTACCGGGTCATGATGCATCAGGATCTGCTCAACCCGGATGAGATTACCGGTATTGTGCAGGACATCACCGACCTTGCGACCAATCAAAATGAGCGCGATAAGATTCAGTCACTATGGAAACTGGTCATCAATTCGCTTCCGGTGAATCTCTTTGTCAAAGACGCCGACGATCGCTTCAAATATGTGATCTGTAACGAGACCTTTTCGAAATTTCTGGAAAAACCGATTGAGGATATTATTGGAAAAACCGATGCGGAACTGTTTTACCAGGCAGACGACATTTCCAGTTTTCAGACCAAAGACCGGCAGGTCATGGATGGCGGGAAGGATCAGGAATTTTACGAAACTGTGGCAATGAAAAGTGGAGAATTGCGTCAGTTCCGCACGATCAAGATTCCGTTCTGCAAGGAGGGGGAACGCGCGCTGCTGATCGGGCTGTCGGTGGATGTGACCGAGTTGCGGGAACTGGCGGATACCCATGCGATGATGCACAAGGCGTTCGAGACACTCTTTGGTCCCGAGGCGTTGGAGCAGAAACTGTCGACGGTTTTGGAGCAGGTTTGCAGTTATATTGGGGCCAGCCGTGCTTATATCATTCGAGACGTTGACGGAGGTTCGGCGTTGGAACTGTATGCGGAATATATCCCCGTTGACGAAAAATCCTGGTTTGTCCAGACGAAGCTGGAAATTCCTCAGATATGGAACGACCAGCCGCTATGGATCGAAAATCTGGATTTGCCGGAGCAGAGTGATTTCATACGAAAAATTGCCCCGAATGTTTTTGCAAAACATATTCAACTGAAAATCAAGTCTTTGTATATGAGTCCGCTGCTTCTTCGGGAGAAACGGTTTGGACAGATGTTTTTTGCGTTTCAACAAAAACCGATCCGCAGATTTTCCAACATTGCAGAGAATCTTCTGTCGATGACAACCCACATGCTGGAGTTGGTGATCGGCCAAAATCTTTCCCGGCAGGAGTTGGAAATCGCGACGAAAAATGCGACGGCGGCGGAGAAGGCCAAGGGGCTTTTTATCGCGTCGGTCAGTCATGAAATCCGGACTCCGCTCAATGCGATTATCGGATATTCGGAGCTCTTGAAAAATGACGGTTCGACGTCGAAACAGACGGTGGATTACCTTGAAAACATTACCTATGCGGGAAATGCCCTGTTGCAGCTGCTCAATGATGTACTGGACTTTTCAAAGCTCGAAGCCGGCCAGATGCAACTGAATCTCGAATGGATTGATTTGCAGAAATTGGCCGGAGAGTCCATGCGTGTTTTTGCGTTGCAGGCGGCGGCCAAACATCTGCGGCTGATCAATCGCGTTTCGGAATTGCCGGAATTGGAGTTGGATCAACTTCGAATCCGTCAGATTATTTTTAATTTCATGGGCAATGCTTTGAAATTCACCGAGCAAGGCATGGTGGAATTGAGTGTGACATTTGCAAAGGAAAGCGCGGACCGGGGAACGTTGACTCTGGCGGCTCGTGATACGGGGCGGGGGATCTCGGTGGAGGATCAAGCCAAGTTGATGACTCCATTTATTCAATTGCCTCAGCCGGGCAATCTGCGGGGCGCGCAACGCGGAACGGGGCTGGGATTGGCCATCAGCAAGCAGCTCGCGGAAAAAATGGGGGGACACGCATGGGTCAAGAGTTCTCTTGGAGCCGGAAGTACGTTTGGCATTACCTTGAAAAATGTTCTTTATCGCGACAAGGCTCGTCCGAAGATCGCGTCTCCAGAGAACCCGTCCGAGCCTGATTTTGAAACGTTGTTTGTTCTGTTGGTGGACGACGTTAAGATGAATCTTGATCTTTTGCGGGCGATGTGCGGGAAACTTGGGGTTGGACATGTGCTCATGGCGGATTCGGCGGATGCGGCGATGAAAATCATTGAGGACAACCGGGTGGATCTGGTGCTTACGGATCTTTGGATGCCCGAGGTCAATGGTGTGCAACTGGCCGAAACCATACGGAAACGCGGATTTCAGATTCCTGTTTTTGCGGTTACCGCAGATACCGACAGCAAGGAGAATTTCGATCGGAATCTCTTTGCCGGAGTCTTGTTGAAGCCCATCTCGATGGCGGGGCTGCGGTCGGTGTTCACAGAAATCCTGTAAGCGGAAGAGTGCGGGGAGGGGGATCGCGCAAGGCGGTTATCTTTCCCAGAATACGGTGTCGTAGCCGGCAACGGTTTCTTTTTTCTCAGGAGTATTTCAGGAGGGCGCGAAACACGGGAGTTAATTCCGCGGCAAATGCTTCCGGCGTCATTTCCCCGCGCAAAAAAGAAGGCATGGCGTGATTCAGCAGCCGTCCGGCTTCCGGATGGATCTGGAACTGGTTCGGTTCGATTTTGAGCATCTCGGAGAAGAACAGACAGTCTTGCGGATTGTTCTCGTCGAACGAGGCAATCGCGGCGCTTTTGCGGATCGGAATGCCGTATTTCTGGCGGCCGATTTCGTTCTGAATCTCGGGCGATAGAAATAATCCGATGATTTTGCGCACGGTCTGGAAGTCATTGACCGTCCGGCGTACGCAAAGCAGGTCGCCTGCCATGAGCGTTTGGCTGCTTGTCCCCGGAAGTCCCGGCAGCGGACGGAGGGTGCCGCGGAGGTGTTCGATTAAAACATCCTGCCGGGTGCAAAGGCGCAACGCACATGGACCGATATTTGCTTCGGGCAGGAGTTTGTAAAATTCCTGCAGCTTGTTCAACGCCGAGATTGTTTCGGGGGAGTCGAATACGACCCGGTGTTGCTCTTTGTCCCCGGTGTAAATTTTGCCGCCGAGCCGCATCAGGTAAATCGGCCAGCGATCCGCAGTGCCGGAACTTTCCAGAATGTCTGTGACGGGAAGCTCTTTTTGGAGCGCGCAAATCAGATTCGTGAGATCATCCCAGGACCAATCGGGCCGGGGGACATTGCGATTGCATTGTGTGAATTTCCCCTCGTCACAGCACAGTACCCACGGAGAGAACATCAGCGGCAGCGGGAAGAGTTTGCCGTTGCGGGCGCGGCACTGCTCAATGCGAGCATTGAAGAAGTCGCTG
>JAQUYX010000038.1 GCA_028691615.1 Victivallaceae bacterium | reverse complement strand
AACCACGACACCTGCGTCAGAATAAACACCGTGACAATCACAAAAATCGGATAGCTGATGATCCCCTGAAAACAATCAGTAATCAGCAGCGAAATCCGCCCCGCCGGCCAGATAATCAACAACGCCATGATCAGCAGCAGCGCCACCAAAATCCCGTAAGTCGGAACCGTCACGCCGAAGAGCGTCAACCGATGTGGGATCCCCAAAAAGTAAATGAAAAAACGAACCGCCACCGCCGGTCCGATCGCATTGGTCACCATCTCTGCAAATGTTCGAATGAATGCCGCCACGATCCGGAATGAGCGACTGTATCGCAATTCCAGAAATTGTCCGATCGAGAGACAGCGCGTCTGCCGGAACCGATAAAGACAGTACCCGGAAAGCGAAATAAAAATTGCCAGCGGCGTGTTGATCTGCCCCCAAAAACTCATTGCCATGCCGCATTGATAGTTGGACTCGCACATGGCGACCAGCGTGATCACCGACAATGCCGCGGTCAAATCCCCGACCGAAATCACATATCTTCCGGCCACGCGCCCGGATGCCAGATAATCGGCAATGTCCCGCACGTATCTCCGGGAATAAAACGCGGCGCCAAGAATGAAAACAACCGGACACAGCATAATCATCCAACTGACCAATGTCATCGACTTCTCCTTTATCTCTTATTTTTTTGACGAATTTTTTTTGAACAGCGTTCCACTCCTTACAATACGCGACAAAGTTCTTTCAGAAATTGATAAAACGTTTCAACGGACGCAATTTGAATGCGTTCCTCCGGCGTATGCAAATTTTCCATTCGCGGCCCCGCCGAAAGAATCGCCATTTGCGGGGCCATGCCGGCGAAAAAGCCGCATTCCAATCCCGCATGAATTACCTGAAGTTCCAATGTTTTCCCGCGCAATTCGCGATAAATTTGTCTAGCAGTCTCAATCAGCGGCGACTCCGACTTCGGCGTCCACCCCGGATAACTGCTCGCAATCTCCGCCGAAAAACCATCCGCCCGGAAGAGCCGTAGAATTTCTTCGCTCAATTGCGTCTTCTTCCGATCCTCATTGCCGCGCGCAAGCATCGATACATGCAACCATTGGTTCTCTTCGCGCACGGCAGCAAGATTATTGCTCAGAACCGGCATTTGAAATTCTTCACTGAATTCCAGAACTTCATTGGGGCAGAGGCAAAGCGCATTGAGTACTTCTGCGCGGCAATCGCTGCTCCACACTTTTTCAGGGAGTGCGGTAAGGCGCTGTACGCGGAAGAAAAAGTTTTCTGCACCGTGAAAATTCGCCCCGTTCCGATGCGATGCATCCGCCGCAATTTCAGCAAAAACCGCGTCGTTTTTCACCACGCACACCGCCTCCGCCGATGCCGGAATCACATTATCCAGCGTCCCCCCGGAAAATGAAGCGATGGCAGCCTGATCGTATTTTTTCAAAAAATCCGCCAAAATGCGAATCGAATTGCCCCGGCAGTCGGCAATATCCTCGCCGGAATGCCCCCCCTTCAGCCCGCCGATTGCAAGATGAAACGCAATCGCGTCCGCGGCAGGAGTTGTATAACGCATGGAACGTTTGGCATCGATATGGCAACCGCCCGCGCAGCCAATGACGATGGCATCGGGATCGCAGCTGTCCAGATTAATCAGCTGCTCCACGCCGCGCAGGAAGTCCACATTCAGATTGCCCGCGCCAGTCAGCCCGGTTTCCTCCTCCACCGTAAACAGCATTCCCGCGCCTGCAGGCGCCGCGCCTTCGGCAAAAAGAGACATGGCCAATGCGATTCCGATTCCGTCGTCGCCGCCGATCGTGGTTCGACCGCCGCTGCTCACCCATTCGCCGTCGCGCACCAACGAAATCGGGTCGTGCAAAAAATCAAACGTCACATCCGCACGTTTCTGCGGCACCATATCCATGTGCGCCTGAAACAGCATCCGCAACGGAACCTTCGCCGGTTTCAGCAACAAATTTCCCGCTGGATCCGTTTCCGGCAGCAACCCGAGTTTCACGCCCTCGCCGGCTAAAAAATCACGCAGCTTGTCTTCGTGCCCGGACGGATGCGCGATTGAGGCGATCCGCCGAAAATAGCGCCACACAATTTCAGGGTCCAACCTTCCGGATGTTTCCAGATCCATCATACGTTCACAGCTCCTTTGCCTCGGAAATGAATTTTTTTCGACCACGCGCGGCTTCGGCGGTCAGCCGGAGGAAAAAGCCGGTCCAGCAAAGCCTCCGCGCGCGAAGCATTCACAGGTTTATAAATAATATCGCGGAAACACCGCAATTTTGAGGCATGCACGTCGCCGGTGACCGCCACCACCGGAATGTGCCGCAACTGTGGATCACTGCTTATTAATTCCGCCAACTGATCGCCATTCATCCCCGGCATCCAAAGATCGGCGAACACACAATCGGCAGGATAGCTTTTCAGAAGCTCGAGCGCTTCTTCTCCCGACCGGCAGCAAACCACATCGGAGACTCCCGCATGGAACAATGCGGTTCGCAACACTTCACCGTTGACCTCCACATCATCGACAATCAACACCTTGAGTCTTGCACGCTGCGCAGAGACAACCGGCGGCGCCGGAACCGCCTTCTCTTCCTCCGTCAGATCGATGATGATACTCATAATCAAAGGATTCGGAGTCTGCTCCCGAAGCAGTTTTTTATAAAAACGAAAATGACGAAGGCCGTTGGACAAACTGAATTTATGATCCGCGACCATTTCCCGTCCGGGCGTATGGCACAGCAGACTGTCGTCAATTTCCACCGCCTCCGCCATCTCCGGGGAAAGAAAATCCCGACAGATTTTGCCCGGTATTTTTCCCGGACGGCAACATATCTTCTCACGAAGATATTCGTTCTCCGTAATGACACTTCCCGTGCGAGCGTCACGAACCACAATCCCGCACGGGGCATACTCCATAATCTCCTCAATCATATAACGGCATTCCTGTCGCAGTTTCTGCGCCTCGGTCGTCGAGGCCGCCTCCATCCCAAGCCCCAGCAGCACGGTTCGCCCGTCGGCCATCGTGACTGCTTTCTTAAGCGTATGGTCGTGAAACACTTCTCCACGCACATTGTGGAAGTTCGCCTCCCCGCAGAAAAGTTTCCCGTGCCCCGCAATCGCGCTCAGATCGTCCGCAAAAAAACGAGCCGCTTCATCCGGATCGCAGATCAGTTCAAAATCGGTTTTTCCCCGGACGGATTCCGGAGGCAGATTCACGCGGGACAAAAATGCCGAATTTACCGCCAGATAGCGGTGTTCCTTGCCGACCTCCTTGACAAACGCCGGACACGGCATCTGCTCCAGAATCATCAAGAGCAACCGGTCGTTTTCCTGCGCATTTCTCTCCCGCTGAAGCAATTGCGTCACATCCTGAATCGTACCGGCAAAGCCGCCACGCGAATTCAGCCCGTCCCCGACAAACGCGCGCAGATGGAAACTGCGGATGCGCCCCCGAAACGCTACCCGATACACGACGGAGATTCCCCGGCTCCGCCCGGAGGTAAGATTGCGAATCTCAGATCGAAACATCGGCACATCCTCGGGCACCAGCCATTGTTCCGGCGGGACGGCCCGGTTGTTTTCCCGCGGCCAGTAATCCTGGCGCTGCGGAGGAATCAGAAAGCGGCCGTCTTTTCCCAACAGAAAACAGTCCAGCACCGAAAGATTCATCAGCACCGCGCCCCGTCGGATAAAACGCCGCTGCCGCTCGGTGCGAATCAGCAGCAGAATGACAAGCCCAGACATTCCAAGCAGCAGCAGCGACAGAATCGTCAGCGCAGTTTCCGCGCCGCCATTGAGAATCGGTTCCCAGAAGTTTTTCAGAAACTGGATCACCGGCTCTTCTCCTTGTCACATTTTTCCAGCGATTCATCCATCTCCTGCGCTTCTGCGTAGATGCATCCGATCTGTTCCTGCGGCTCCGCAAAACAAAGCATGACAATTCCCGGTTTGTCCGTCCGGTGAAAAAGCATTCCCTTGCGGCGGCTGGACAACTCCTGCACCACCTTGTCCGGCAACGGATCGGCCGACTTGGTCAACGTTGCAAGCGTATTGCCCTGCCCATCAATCCAAGCGGCACTGATTCGGCGGTTGCTTGTGCCACCGGCAAGCAATAGCGCCGGCTGAAATTCAAAACTCAAACAGCCCTTTCCGCCGGGAAGCGCTTGTCGACAGAACCACCGACCATTCCACACAAAGAAACGTTCGCCCTCTGCAAAATAGGACGGTGGAGACGCTATGGCATTCTCCTCGCACGGATATGTCAACACAATTCCATTGTCCAACGTCACAAAAATTCGCGTGATACGCGGCGGTGTCACCGCCGCCAGATAACGTTTGAGCTTTTCCCGCTCCGACGGCCGCTCTTCCCCGTCGGACAGCGAGTCCGCCACCGTCGTCCAAAATGCTTGTGTCGCGCCAGAAAGACGTCCGGCGATTTCCTGCTCCTCGGCGCTCCCGGTCGGAAGCCATACCGACGGCAGTTCAAACGAAAGCGGACGCCCGCAAGCCGGTGCCGGACCGAACCCCGGAGGCGCCTGCGCTCCCGCACAGGAACTTCCCCCCGGATGCCATAATGGCCCAGACGGCCGATCTTCTTTCGGACAGGGCAAATCCAGACGCGCGGACACAACGCCGGCGAGAAATGCGCACTGGTGTTCCATTCGTTCCAATGCGCGATCCAGCGCGCCTCTACGCTCGGAACCGGCCTCTCCGGCAATTCGCATGACATCCGCCCGGCGCCGGGCGGAGGACGGCAGAAACTGCTGTGAATTACTTTTGCCGATTTCGCGGAGGATGCGTCCTCCATAAAACGTTCCGGAAAGGATTGTTGCAAACAGCAAGGTCACGATGGCGATCCGGAGAATTTTTTCAAAACGTCGCCGAAATCGGTTTGCTTCCCCGGACAACTCATTTTCAACAGCCTTGACCACTTGCTCCGCCGTCGCGAACCGGTCGTTGGAGTCGAAAGCCATTGCCTTCTTCGCAATCCGAACCAGCCGTCGATCCAGCCGACAGCCGAAGGCGTGGCGAAATTTTCGGACCCGATGGCACTTGACCCGTTCTTCGAGTTCCTTTCCTGCGCTTCGGTCAAACGGCGACGCCAAGGTTAACAATTCATAAAGAAGAATCCCCAGACTATATCCTTCGGAACGCACATCGCGCCGTCGTTCATTGAGCACTTCCGGCGCGGTGTATTCATACGATGCGATGCGGATCTTTCCACTCTCCGATTGCGATGCGGACGGAAGAATAGTGGCCAAATGCCAGTTGCAGAGCCAAACCGCGCCATGCGCGCCGAGCATGATATTTTCCGGTCTCACATCGCCGTGCAGCACTTCATGCTCATGGGCAGCAGCCAATGTGGAACCAACCATCTGAAAAATCTGCATCCGCCGCCGCAGTGAATGTTTTTCACTCTGCCGCAAAAGCGAATCGGGAACTGTCCCGTAAATCGCAATCAGTTTGTCCAGATAGCTGCGCAGCGTTCGACCGGAAGGAATCCCCACCGCGGCAAGCGCCCTTCCCTGCTCATCCCCGCACAGCTGATAAATAGGAGGGATTCCCGGATGTCCGATCTGGGAAATTTTGCGAATACGCCGAAAAAACGCTTCTGTTGCCGCCGCTTTTCCCTCTTCGGACTCCTCTTTTCCCGCTGCGTCGGATACAAAACCGGTTCGCCGCCCCAACCATCGATCCGTCGCGTTTGCACAAAGCCCCGGTGCGGACGGATCACTGAGCGCCTCCAAATTCAAATAGAGCAACCGGGCATTGGGCAGACGCACTCCGTCTGAAGCGACAGTTCGTTGTTCCGCTCCATGAAAATCCCGACAAAACGCATGTTCAGCAGAATGAAATGCGACGCTGTCCAGATTGACTTCCGCCTCGCCGTTTTCCCAAAAATCCGCCAATTTTTTCATCCCTGCACCTCTGTACGGCTGCCGGACAAAGCGTCCTGCCGTAAAAAGCGTTCCAATTTTTCCAATGTCAAAGGTTTGCTCAAAACGTAATCGAAGAGCGCCATGTCAAAACTTTCCGACGCCCGCGCATCCGCAGTTACCGCCCCCAGACGGATGGAACCATCCCCCCTCGCCCGGATTGCACAGGCCAAATCCTCTCCGTTCATGCCCTCCATCCATAAATCAGTCAGCACCAGATCGAAATGTTTCCGGTCGAGCCATGCCAGCGCAGCGCTTCCCGAGTCGGCGGTCTCCGGCTCCACTCCGAGCTTTCGGAACATATTGGAAAGCAACAGCAAATTCATCGGAATATCGTCCACAAGCAAGACACTTTGCTGCACACAAGCCCTTCCGATGGTGGCCGACGGCGGCAACTCGCTGACATTGATGCTCGGCTGTTCCGGCAGCGCGCCGTATTCCACGTCCGGCAGCGTCAATTTGAATCGCCTCTGCATTCCCTCCTGAATCTCTTCGCCGGTCATGACGCCATCAAGCAAGCCGGCCAGCATCGATGCATATTGATAAAAAACCGACGGGGCTTCAGAGAATGCATTCTTATCCGCGGCAATCTGAAATTCCAAATGCCCCCGCCGCCCTTTGCCGACCGCGAAAAATGCCCGGATTTCCAGCACCGCCTTGTAGCCGTCAGCACGCAAGCATTCCATCGTCAACGCAACAAGCGCCTTCCGCAATAATTCCCGATCCAGACGCAGCGGCGGCGTTCCTACCGGCAACTCGATCTCCAAATGCGCGTCATGCAGTACCAGCACCTCCTCCAGCATGCTCTTGACCTCTCCTGCCAATGTCCCAAGCGTGCAATCGCTTCGCACCGGAATACAGCGCCCTTCGCAAATTGCGGCCACCCCCGACGCGGCATCGGCAAGCAAGGATAGATCCAATGCGGAAGAGCGAATGGAATCCAGATAGGTGCGCTTCTCCTCCTCCGTCTTGAGCGTCTCTCCCCGCAGCAGTTCGCAAATTCCCAAGATCGTATTCAGCGGCGTTCGCAATTCATATCCGGAAACCGTAATGTCCCCCCCCTTCTGCTGCTTCGCTGACTTCACCGGGGACCCGTCGGGAAGAAAAATTTGCAGCTCCAGCTCAGCAACCCCCGGAAGCAGAATCGAATAGATGTGGTATCTGCGTTTTTCCAGAATCATCGATCCCGTACACAATTGAGCAAGGTCGCCACATGCGTTTCCGCGGCCATGCCCATTCTCCATATGGAAATGCTCCGGCCACGGGATTTCCTCCTCGAGCCGCTGCTCCACACGGGATGCGGGAATCCCCGTCATCCTGGCCAGTTCTTCGTTCCAAACCAGCACGCGAAAACGATCGGCGGCATCCCGCAGCATCGCCCCCACCGGAAGCATCCGGCAGAACCCGGACAGTTCCTTGCGCAGCAGCACCGGGAACGGCGGCGCCTCCTTCCGAATTTTGACGGTCGGATTGCTCCGTTGCGCAGCGGAAAGTTCCTTTGCCGCGACCACCGGGGCCGGTTCTTCCAACGCTTCCACATCACGCATTAAAATCCAGATGACGGCGCGACGCCCCCGGAACCGGCCGGGAAACGGGCGAAAAACGGAAAGCGACCCCTCCCGGTTCGCCGCAGTAATCTCACATCCGTCCTTGAACACCTGATCAACAATCTCGGCAAACCCTTCCGGCGCTCCCTTGAGCGAAGCCGGATTCCCCATCTTTTCCGCCGCCAAAGGATAGGGAAGCGCTCCGTCATGAATCAACCGGACATGATAATTCCGATCGATCACCGCCACCAGAAATGGCATGGCCCGAAACGTGCGTGCCATATCCCGCGCGTTTTTGCCCCTTTGGAAAATCCAAAGCGAGAACAATGCCGGAATCAGAAAAACCGTGACAATCACCCAAATCATCCCTGCATCCCTCCTCTGATCCGGTTGAACAATTCCCGTAATTTTGCCAATGTCACAGGTTTCAGCAGCACATGGTCGAAAAGCCGGACATCAAAATTAGCATTCACCTCGGCATCCGCCGTCACCGCCACAACCTTCACTGCCGCCATGCGCGAATCCCCCCGGATCGTCGCGGCCAATTCGCCTCCGCTGATTCCCGGCATCCAAAGATCCGTCAAAACCACATCCACATGCCCGGTATTCATCAGCGTAAGCGCCTCGTTTGCAGAAGAAGCCACCAGCGTTTCATATCCCAATTTGCGAAGCATTGTCCGCAGCACCATGCGATTGGCGGCCACATCATCGACCAAAAGCACCGTGCAACCGCCGCCTTCGGCCAACCGTTGCTCGTCGGTCTCCGAGACGTTTTCCCCCTCTCCCGGACGAGACTCATAACGGACGTTGTGCAGTGTCAAGCGAAGAACATTGCCGCCCTTCGGTGCGGATTCGGAAACAAGCGCTCCCCCAATTCGACCTGCCATCTGGCGTGCGATCGCCAGCCCCAAGCCGCTGTTTTTGTAGCCGCTGGCATCCTCATCACTCGTGCATTGCGTAAACGGGGAAAACATCAGATTACGTTCTTCTTCGCCCAGCGCCTCGCCCTGATCGCTCACCGAAATCACCAGCGTACCAAGCAAACTCTCGGATTGTTTCGAGTCCGCATGAAATTCAACGTTGATCTGAATCAATCCTCCTGCGGGCGATATGTTGATCGCATTGCCGACTAAATTGAAAAGAATTTGCCGGATTCTGGCCCGATCGATCCACAATAGTGCGATCCGATTGCGGAATACGATATCCAACAATAATTTACGTTCTTCAACAAGTTCCTGATAGATCGTCCTGATTTCGTCCAGAACCATTCCGAGATCGGCTTTCTCCGGCTTTCCCAGATACCCTTGCGCCTCCATCCGGGACAAATCAAGAACGTCATCGATCAAATTGAGCAGCGCGTTCCCGGAGAACTTGATCGCGCGAATGTATTCTCCTCGCTCTCGAGCGTCAAAGCCGGAATTTTCCAGCAGTTCGGACATACCGATGATCGTATTCAAAGGAGTGCGCATCTCATGACTCATCGTGCCAAGGAAATAACTCTTGGCGCGTTCTGCGGAACGCGAATCCGCCAGTGCCACAGACAACTTTCGCTGCGTCTCCTCCAAGTCGGAAATGTCCGCACGCAACCCCAGCAGCACCCGGCGTCCGTCCGCGCGAACGACCACTTTTTCAAACAATTTGCTCTGCCGCACCGTCCCGTCCGCCAATCGATATTCCGAAATGGCAGTATTTGTTCCGTCCGGCGACTGCAAAGTTTTTTCATCGTCCGCACGGCAGCGGCGGGCGCTCTCTTCGTCGCGGCAAATCTCAAAATCATTCTTCCCGATGATCTCCCCCGGCGGTCGGGCAAAAAATTCAACACACTCCCGATTGCACATCAGATAACGGAAATCCTTCTCCACATCTTTGACAAAGACATGGCAGGGCAAATTGTCCATGATCGCTTCCAGAAAAATTCTCAGATCATCGCGCTGCATCCGATCCAAAATCTCATCGGTCACATCACGCAGCACGCAGAAATAAACCCGGGCTCCTCCCATCGGCGGGACACTTGCGCAAATGCGCATCACATAATGCCGAATCTTGCCCTCCGATTCCGCGCGGTAGCGAATCTCCCGGGGCTGTTCCGAATCGGAAGATGCAATTTCCTTCCACGCGGCTCCGAACGCCGCGCGATCCTCCGGGTAAACCCAATCCTCCCATGCGCAAAAATTCCCGTCGGCACCCCGCCCCCAGAACGTGCCCGGTAAATGAGGGGAAACCGACAGAATCCGGCCGTCGCTGTTGCAGGAAAAATAACCGATCCGGGCAATATCGGATGCGTTGCGCAACTGCAGATTCTGTTCATGCAGCCGCTTTCGTTTTGCGTAATCCCCGGAGACGTCCCGGAAGATCATCACCGCGCCCAGAATCGCTCCGTGTTCGGTGCGCACCGGCGACGCGCAGTCCGCAATCAGGCAATTTGTTCCCGTGCGCGAACTCAAACGTACCGGGGCAGGCAAATCCGTCCGGCGCCCCTCGCGAATCGCGCGCCGAGTCGGAGACACAATGGGCTCCGCGGTATTTGCATCGCAGATCTGAAACACCTCCTCCAGTTTTCTTCCGTAAGCCTCGTGCTTACTCCAACCGGTCAGACGGGCTGCGGAATCATTCATCAGGGTAATCCCTTCCTCGGCGTCGGTGACGATCACGGCATCTCCGATCGCATGAATGGTTTGCAGGAGTTTTTCCGCGCTGTCCGAGGCGGCGCGGCGACTTCTCTGAATCTCCCCGGTTTCCTGGGAAACCCAAAGCACGGCGGGGCCGTCGTAAAGATTTTCCGCCAGCGGAGAAAAGAATGCGGTGCGCAACTCGCCGTCCCATTCATAATCAAGCGTTGCACGCTCCCCGGTTTTAGCCACCTTGCGGATCAGATGCAGCAGCACTTTGATGTCGATTCCGGGAATGTCGCGAATCGACCGGGCCGGATTGGTCGAGATTCCCTCGCCCGCCTTGTCCCGCAGGATGTTGCCGTCCGGGTCGACCACGCCGAACCGGATCGGCAGTTTGCGGAACAACTCAAAATCCCGCCAACGATTGCGTTTCAGATACAAATATAGTCCCAGCGCCACCACCAGAACGCCCAGCAGGAGAAACAAAGAAATCCCGCCGATCAAAATTTCGCTGCGATACAGCACCCAGTAGTCCGACGGCTTTCCTAAAAGCTCCGAACCATTCGGCAAACCATCTGGGTCGATATTAAAATACCGCACCATCCGCCAGTTAACCACCGGAGTATTTATGATTCGGCTGACCGGCAATGCGGTGATTTTGCGATTATTGAGCAGCATGATAATCCGTTCGGCTGCATCCAAACCATGCTGTTCGCCATGAATGACCACTCCGCCGATCACGCCGAATTGAATATAGGCATCCCGTTCCACAATCACCGGCACCCCGGCTTTGACGCATAGTTCGGAGAGGGCTTCCTGTCGCTCTTCGATCCGGGTGAAACTGCGTTCATTCCATGAGCTGAAGATTGCCACCGTGCCCGGTCCGAACGACCGAATCCGTCGAATCATGCTGTCGGAGGAGATCTCTTCGCCGCGCAGGATTGTCACGGAGATGCCGCGCGGCAATCCGCGTGCGTGAGTCAGTTCCCGTTGGGTAATTCTTCCTTCCGCGGTATTGTCCGTCAAGATCACCAGCCGCTTGAGCCCGGGAAAAACCTGAAGGGCAAAATCGATATTGCGCCGGATTGGATCGCGATAACAGTTGCCGGTGATCAGCGGATGTCTTGCCGCCATAGAGGAGTCCCACTGGCGCACGCCAAAGAATACAATCGGAATATCCTGTGGAAAATTGTCCGCATTGCGCAAAAGCAATTGCAGCGCCTCGTCCCCGATCACGGCAATAACATTGTAACGATGCTGCCGAAGCGCCGACAGATAACCGTCCAGCTTCTTCTGCGAAGCGACGCCGTCTTCGGATGCCGAAGCATTCAATTCCAGCTGATGAACTGCCGCGGGAATCCCGGAGAGTTGGATTGTGCGCAGGAAACTTCCGGAAAGGTCAAACAGACGCGACTCCGCGCAACTGCCGGAGTGTACCAGCAGAATGGTCTTTGATTCCTTTTTCTCGCCGGCTCCGGCTGCGAAGCAGCATAGACATACCACAAACACAGCGAACCGCACAATTTTCCTCACGAGCCCGCCCATTTGCAAATTTCCCATGATTACAATGCGCAAGTTTTCCGGCATGCCCAGAGCGTCATCTGTCCCCGGACAAAGAATCTTGGAAGATAGCACAAAAATAATAAAAAGTCAAACATTTCCGAATAAAATCAGAAGAAAGTTGACCTGCAAAGAGATAAGTCCCGTCAATGGACGCAGCGCGAGTTTTGTCGAGTGCCGTCGCACATCCCAAGTTCTGCCGGCGACGAAAACGCTCTTCAAGCAAACTCAAGCGCCGTAGCGTTCGGCACGGAGAATCTCTTCCTTCAGATGTTCGGAGGGCAATCCCACAATATTGTCAAAATCGCCATGAATCTCGGCGACCAGCAATTCCGAATTTTCCTGTACCGCATATGCGCCGGCCTTGTCCAAGACAAACGTCCGTTGCAGATATTCCCGCACGCGCCCCTCGTCAAACGGGCGGAAACGAACCTCCGTCGAAACCAGATAAATCCGGCGGTAAGCACTGGATTTGCGCAGCAGCGCCACTCCCGTGAGCACCTTGTGCGTCCTGCCGGAAAAAAGGCGCAGCATCCGGTAAGCATCCTCCAAATTGGCCGGCTTTCCGTACACTTTGCCGTCCAACAAAATCACGCTGTCCGCGCCCAGCACAATCCGATCCGGGCGCAGCGCGGCCACCGCGCCGGCCTTCGCCGCCGCATTCAGAAGCACCAGAAGGTGTTCATCCGCGCCATGCGAACATTCCCGCACGTTCGGGGGAACGACCACTTCATACGCAATCCCGTGGCGGGAAAGGATTTCTCCACGCCGCGGCGATTGTGAAGCCAACACAATTTGCGGCAGAACAATCGAATGCTTATTCATTCTGCAAAGATAGTCCCGCGAGAATCACTTGCGGTTCGACACTGCGAATCGTCCGTTCGATCACACTCTTGCCGTCCGGAGCGCGACGCAGCTGCTTAAAATAAACGCTCTTTGCCGAGCGCCCCGCAGAATCGCGCAGCCTGCGGCCGGAGACGCCTTGGTAATGGGTAATCCCAGCGAGATTTCCGGCGACATTGTATCGATCGCGGGCAATGGCATAGCCCAAAAGCGTCATCGCGTCGTATGCCATCGCCGATGCGTCGGCGACCTCGAATTTTCTCCGCTCAGCCAAACGTTTGAATCTCTGATTTTCCGGGGTTTCCGCGTTCCGATCATATCCGGTAGTGAAGAGATTGTCGCCCAAAAATTCCTTTTCCTCCTGAAAATACTCCGCACCGCGCCAGGAATCCGTACCGACAATCAGCCCGTGAAATCCCATCTGCCGCAATTGCCGCAAAATCCGTCCCGCCGCCGGAGGGAACGCGGGCACCACGACCGCCTGCGGCGAGGACATCAGCATTTCCCGGATCGGCAGCGTGAAATCCTTGTCGGATTCGTGAAATCCAACCTTCTTGACCACCGCGCCATTGAAGCGAAAAAAATGTTCCCCGATGCTCTGTGCCAGATCCCGTCCGTAAATGGAGTTTTCGTCCAGATTGCTCATCACCGCAATCTGCGTAAATCTTCGTTCGCAACGTAAATAATATGCAATTGCCCGGGCCTGAATGGAATCGGAGAAACTCATCATGAAAATATCGTTGCCAAGCCCCTGCCCGATCCGGTCGTTGGTTGCCAGCGGAATGACCAGCGGAATGTTCCGCCCGGCAAGCGCCGCCTTCGCCGCCATCGCCTCACTGCTGTGATACCCGCAGAAAACCGCCCCGATATTGAACTGATTGACCGCATCGGAAGTCACCTTGAACGCATTGCGCCCGCCGTCCCCGCTGTCGAAAAACAGTACCTTAACCGCGACTTCCCCCTGGTATTCGGACACTGCCGCCTCGATTCCTGCACGGAAAAGCTTTGCCGTCTGGCGATCTTCGCCCGATGTCGGCAGCACCGCCGCAACCAAAAATGGCGCATTGGCATCTTCCTGCGGCAGCAGGCATCCGCTCAAAAAACAAATGCAGAAAAGAAGCCCGATGACGCCCGACCAGCACAAATACGTTTTCTTCAATCCGACTACCTCCACGGGGAAAAACCGCATCGCCCTCTTGACCTCGCAACCAAAGAGACGACACACAGCAAACATTCAGCGCGCAAACCGTCCTTTTTTCAGAACTGCAAGCACAGCATAAAAAACGGGATCCTCAGTTGGCGTCGGCGCCGGACTCATCGAGATTTTTCATGATCTCCATGGAACTCTGACTGGCATCGGCATCGCCGCCCATCGTGTTGGTGACCCCCGCAATCATCGTCCGAATCCGATCGCTGAACGCAGTCAACACCAGCAGCGCAGCCAATGCCACCACGACAACCAGAATCACATATTCCACAACCGCCTGCCCTTTTTCTCCACGATGCAGCTTTCGAATTTGCATAAACGAAATCCTCCTATGACTTTTTCCTACTTTACTCCAAGTTCCATTTTTTTCAAGTGGCATCCGCAAGTCTATTCGACCAAGTTGTGCAGCGTCACCGATTCCCCGAGCCGGAACGTCGTTGTGGCAAGCATCTCCGGGCTCATCTCCGGAACGACCTTCAGCGGATAGGAGGAATCAATGGTCACATCCAATTCTCCAGAGCGCGTTTTGAACCATTTGACATGGATTCGCCCGCGCACCGTCGAAAAGGAGGTTTCGGCGCCTTCCGCCTGCTGGGTTCCGGGGCAGAAGAAAATCAATTCATGCCCCGGCCGGCCAATCCGGACGCCGGCGACATCGCGAATCAAAAATACGTTGGGCGATACGGTGACGCCTTCCGAGAAGTCCACTTTTTCCAGCAACGCCTCGTCGTCCGCCAAGCGCCACGCGCCGGAATCTCCGCCCAACCGCCGCAGCCAGCAGCGCCGCAAAATTCCGAACGCCTCGTTATGCCGCCCCAAGCCGAACAGCGTCTCCAGCAGCAGCCAATACCAATAAGGATGCCTTGCGCATTCGGGAAGCGCGGTGGTCACCGTCGGGAAAAATTTCTTGAGAAAGTTCCCGATCTGCTCCTCCGACGCAATTCCTCCGTAAATCGTACAGAAATTCGCCAGAAAATCCTCCGGCAGAATCAATTCCCCATCGCAGGACGCCGCTGCGAAAAAACCGCTCTCCCGATCCAGATTGGTGTCGCAAAGCTGCTTAGCCGTCCGTCGGCATCTTCGCATGCAAAGCTCCGCAGCCTCCTCCTCTCCGAGACACTTATGCACCTCCGCCGCGGAAAGCAAAAAACGGCAGTAAAGCGCATTGCTTGCAGTCAAAATTGCGCGCGGATGATGATAAATCGGATTATCCGCCACCGCGCCGAATCGAAGCGGGAAATTGATCAGGCCGTGTTCATCAAGACGGCCATTGAGATACTCTTCCAGTTGACTCAAGTGCGGCAGCGCACGGCGCAGGATTCCTTCGTCCCCGAAGATCTGATAGTTGTGCAGCAGCCAGACCGGAAGAATAAAAAGCTGTCCGATCTGCGGCACAAAATGCGCGCTGAACGTCAGTTTCGGAATGTTGCCGTTTTCCAGCTGCCCCTCGAGAAACTCGCGCAGCAGCGCGCTGGAACACTCGTAGTCGCCAAACACCAGCATCATATTCACCGAATGCATGTAACAGTCGATCAGCGAGTAATTGTGTTCTTCCATCACATCGCAACGCGGCACGAATGCGGCGGCGCGGCGCGTCACCCGCCGTCCGGTTTCCCAGAGACGGTTGAAGTCGTCGTTGGAACAGTGAAAAAAGGCCTCGCTGCTGAGCGGTGCGGTCAGCTCCTCAACTTCCAGTCCGCCGTAATTCACTTTTCCAGACGCGCGGCGCACCGCGACCAGCGCGCCAAGACATTCATGCGGGTGAAACGTCTGCATTCCGTTGACCCCCTCGCGGCAAATGACCGTGTGGGTGTTCTCGCGCAATTGCGACGGCAACGGATGTTTGTCGCTCAAAAGCTCGGAAAACAAAATCACATCCACCACATCTCCGGCGTGCGCCTCGATTTCCAGCCGCGGGAAACCGTAGATGGTCCGCGGCAACTTCAACAGCAAAAAGTCGCCTTCTTGCAATGTTTGAATTTCGTCCTTGCCGGTAATCTCCAAACGGGAAAATTGCCAGAAACTGCCCGGATCGGTCAGATATTCCTCTCCCGCCGGAATCAACACCCGCTCGGCGTGTCCCAGCTTCATCTTTCCCGAAAATTCACACATCGGCAACCGGAGCGGACCGTCGGACAGCCAGCCGGCAGGGGCATCTTCGTCCGGTTGACTGCGTACGACCGTCGTGTGATCCTGGAAAATCAGCAAGATTCCCATGGAGTTGCGCATCGGTTTCTGCGCGGCCAGAAGCCGGTTCCACCCCCGTTTCAACGAAAGGACACGCGGCCGACCGGTATTGACCGAACGCTCGACCGCCACCTCCTCCGCGTTGCAGAAAAACCGGAAGGAATCGTCGGCAAAAAAACGCACCGGCATTTCGCAATCGCAAGCACAGAAGAGATACCCCTCCGCCGCGGTCACACTGTTGCCGCCCCCGCAGACTCTGGAAAACTCAATCTGCGAACAATTTGCCTTTTCCTGCAAAACACCATGCCCGATCCGATGGAATCTCACCGATTCATTCACCGTGGACGCGCCCTGCGGATAGCGGCGCAGTCGAGTTCCATAGTCTCCCACAGGAACAATATAGTCTGGATGAAACCAATGTTCTACGCCGCCTCCGGCACTGCGCCACATCCGGGGAACGATGCGCATATCGCAAAATTCTGAGAAAAGCCCCCCTGCGCGATGCCGGGGCGCGCTGAAACAGTCGGCCGGATAGACCTCCCAGGTTTCATCCGTATCGCAGCGGATCGCGTCATCCACGGAAAAACTGCACCAGACTCCGGCCGGATGCAGCAAACGGCCGTTGTTTTCATAACGGAAGGTATAGTACCCGATGATGCCGACGGTGTTGATTCCTTCGCGAAGATAGTATCCAATTTCGTAGCTGTCCACGTTGGAATACTCGTCACTGCCGGTGGCGCGGGGACCGAAGCCAACGACTTGATCGTTGATCATCAAGAGATAGGCGCTGTTCGCGCTGATCAGCAAATGTCCCTCCGTCGCGGGATGCTCCAACGAAAACCGCTTGCGCAGAAACAAAAAGGAATCAGGCCTGTCCGCCAAGGCTCGCTTCCAAATCCAGTTTCCGTGGTTCCATAGCCCGCCGTCACCCGCCATAATGAACCCCCTCCTGTTGTCGAAGTTTGCTTTTCGACACATGCAAAATCCAAATGTCCTTTGGTAATATTAAATCGGTTTCAGGATTATTCAATCCGCGTTTTTTGAAAAAGGCGCCTTTTTTCCGTTTTTTTTCCGCTTTTTCGAATTTTTCTGCGAAAGACTTGAAAAAAACTGTTGACACGGATATATTGCGGATATTTTTATAATCGATGCACCATCCGAACGGCGAGGACGCTTGTCCCGTCGGCGGGACGGACAAAACAACGGCAGGAGCGTTCGGGAAATTATTATGAACGAAGAAAAAAAACAGGATTATTTTGACACCACCGGCATTGTCCGAAACAATCTACTGTCCCGAACCGCGGCGGTCATCACCTATGCGCTCGGCGACTTCGTGCGGTCGCGGCACATGATTCAGGCGGCGGCCTTGACGTATTACACCTTGTTCGCCATTGTCCCGATTGCGGCGCTGCTCTTCGGGATAGCCAAAGGCTTTCGTCTGGACGACCGGCTTAAGATGTTGGTCACGGAAAAATTCTCACAACATCAGGATGTCGTCGCCCGAGTCTACGAGTTTGCCGACACGACACTGGAACGGGCCAACGGCGGACTGGTCGCCGGAATCGGTGTTCTGGTGCTTTTCTGGACGGTGATTCAGCTCTCCAGTTCCATTGAAACGAGCTTCAATCTGATCTGGCATATCCGCTCCGGAAGAAACATCATCCGGCGCGCCACCGATTATATCGCACTGGTCATTGTGGCGCCAATCTTGCTCATTACCGGGACAAGCGTGACGATCGTAACGCGCAAAATACTCGCGCAGAATGAATTGCTCGGAGAGACCGTCCGCCCCTTCACCACGATGACCATGGAGCTTCTCCCGCTGGTGGTCGCATGGTTTTTGTTCTCGTTCATCTACTACTTTGTGCCCAACACAAAAGTACGTTTCCGTTCGGCGATTGTCGCTGGAATCGTCGGGGGGACACTCTTTCACGGGGTGCAGATGTTCTACATTTTCCTGCAGGTGGCGCTCTCCAATTACAACGCGATCTACGGAAGTTTTTCCGCACTGCCGCTCTTTCTGATCTGGCTTCAGATTTCGTGGATGCTGACGCTCTTCGGCGCAAATGTGGCCTATGTCGATCAGTATTTCGACTCCGGAAGATTCCTGCGCGGACGCAATCTGGTCAGCAGCGAACTGCGCCGAAAATACTTGGCGGCGTTGGCAATTCTGATCGTTCGCGATTTTGACACCGCCACCCCGCCGCCGACGGACGAGCAACTTGCCGACCGGCTTTTCCTGCCGCTGCATCAGACCAACGAGCTGCTGCAGGAGCTGTTGAACGCCGGAGTTGTGCGCAAAGTCGAATCCGAGGACGGTTCCATCGGTTACCTGCCCGCGCTGCCGACGGACAAGCTGACCATCCATATGCTCCTTCAGAAGATCAACCGTCGCGGCGAAGTCGAATTTGCCGGACCGGTCGTCTCTGAAATGGCCCGAGTAGAGGCGATTTTCGGGGCGTTTGATCTGGCAGAGGGGAGTTCTTCCGCCAATAAACTTCTCCGCGATATTTAACCGGCGAAACCACCACCGCCGTCCGATATGGAAGAGCTGCTTCAAAGTTGCTATTTCCCCCCGTTGCGCGCGATTCCCGCAGCGATCTTGCTGTTGATGGCAGCTCGTGCCGTCGGAACGTGTTTTTTAAGACTCTGTCCGGGAAATACCAAGCAACAATGGAGCTGCCTAATTTCCCTTGCGGCGGGAATTGATCTATTGTCTTTGCTTTTTCTGGGGCTTGGGAAACTCTTTTTCGCTCTCCCCGTCGCGTGTTTGTGGGGAGGGCTGCTGTTGCTCGCAGGCATGCGTTTGTTTCTTTTCCTGCGGCGCAAAAAAGAGGCCCTCCCATGGTCGGCAGCGGATAAGATCGCGGCCGCAATTTTGACATTGTACGCAGCAGGAGCGCTTGTCAACGCCCTGCTGCCGCCCTCGGGCTGGGATGAACTGGTTTATCAGACGGCGCTCCCGCTGCGCTGGATTCGATCGGGCGCATTTGCCGTTTTTCCGGACAATCCCTATTCCGGCTTTCCGTCATTGATGCAGATTTTTGAGTCCGCCGGAATCCGCATGGGCGGGATCGCGTTTCCCCGTGTCTGGGTGACGGCGCTCTATCTGGTCATGGGCTGGCGCTGCTGGAAATTCTTTTCCCAAAGATGCGCAGTCTTCGCGGGGGGGATGATTGCCGCAGGGTTGTTCTTTTCGCCGCTCTACTACTTTGTCGGATTTGAAAACAATGTGGAAATTCTCATTCTGCTGCATTTTCTGGCCTTGGCCGAATTGCTGGGAGAAGGCGACGCAAAAAACCTCGTTCCGGCGGGTCTGATCGCCGGAGGGATGGCGGCATGCAAACTGACTGCCGGGGGGCCTTTGCTTGCAGCAGCGGGAATCTGGTGGGTCATGTCCCGTGCCGGACGAAGGGTTCCATGGAACTATCTCGGGCTTGGCGCCGGATGCGCAATTTTGCTGGGCGGCTTCTTCTATCTTCGCACGGGGCTGGCCACCGGCAATCCATTCTGGCCTTATTTTGAAGCGTTCTTCTCCAATCAGCCAGCCGCGCTGGCGACATCGCAATTTCATCAAGAGATGGGCAGCTACCGCTATGGCCTAGAGGGGGCGGGAAGTCTTGTGTATCTATGGATCTTTGCGATCATTCAGCCAAAACTCTTCGACGGGATCGGCTTGGGATGGGCGTTTGCGGGGGGGATGCTTTGTGTCTTGGGGGCGCTGCTGCATCGCCCCTGGCGGCAGAAGATGAGCCGGAACTTTTGGGCATGGACGGCGGCTTTTGCGGCGCTGTATCTTTTCTGGTGGGCGACGGCGCAACAGACTCGCTTTGCCATGCCGCTGATGTTCGCCTGCTTTGCGGCGGCAGCGGAAGCACTGGCTCTTCTCGTGCCGGAACGGAAACGGCGCATGGCAACCCTGTTTCTCTTTCTGCTCCCGGCCTTGTTCTCTTTTCCGTGGAAGGAACTGCAACTTTATGGAAATTTGTTTCATCTGGCTCGAGGCAGCCACCAGCTCAATGCCGCAGGAATCGCCCTCTCCGGCTCCGGTCCGGGCGGGGAAGAAGCCGTCATGGAATATCTGGCAAAGACTCCGAAGAAAAGTTTCGTGATGTTTCTTTTCGATCCCCGCACGCTCTATTCTCCGAGGCGGTGTGTGGCGGGGAGA
>JAQUYX010000215.1 GCA_028691615.1 Victivallaceae bacterium | reverse complement strand
GGTTCCAGCGGCAAGCCGGGATGCGAGTGCAAGAATTGTGCGGGGTTTGCCTGCAATGGCGGGGACAAGCCTTATCCGAATTTCGTCGGCATTGCCGCGGGATATGAGATTCCGGGGCGTGCGGTGTGGAAGGATTCGGAGTTGGAGGAGGCGGTTCGGGAGATGTTGGAGACGCCGGGGCCGTTCCTGCTGGATGTGTATACCGGATATGAGGAGCACGTGCTTCCGATGATTCCGCCGGGGGCGGATTATCATTCGGTGATCGAGCGATAGAGGTTTTGTTGTGCCGGGGGAGAGATTTCCCGGCGGTGAAGATACGTATAAAAAAGAGGTGACATCATGGGGAATCTCAAGAAAAAACGGCGCAAAAAAATTGCCAAGCACAAGCGGAAGAAGCAGCTCAAATCGCTGCGTCATAAGAATAAGTGACGCTTGTTGTTTTGATGCGTCCGTCGGGAATCCGGCGGGCGCATTTTTTTTTCTTCTGCGCGAGAGAGGGCAAGGATTGCTGCATCGGGACTGCCGCGCGGGGATCTTTCCGGTTGACAAAAATTCCATTCTCTGGGGATGACCCAAGACGGTACTGACAAAGGGCCCAACGATGGATTTCGGATGAATCGGGAAAGGAGTGGAATGGTGGGGTTGAGCGGAGCTACTCGGAGAGTAACTACCCGAAAAGCCACCGTTTCAGGCTTTTTCCGAAGCACCGGAAGACGCGGTGCGACCTTTGGCAATGCCGTGTCCAAGACGGTACGGACAAAAGCACCGCCCAAAGAGGAGGGAATGGGAAAATGGCAGGGAAAAAAAACGATCATGCTTCGGAAATGCTGGTCGACGGCAAGGCATTTGCCGCGCTTGCCCGAAAATATCCGGAGCTTGGAAAGTTGATTGCCTCCGGGCGCAGTGTGCTTTCGGAGGCGGAAAAGGCGTTGTTGCGCCGGGCGTTGGGGTTCCGGCAGGAAGAGGTGTATTCCGAGGATATCTGCGACCGGAAGAGCGGGGAAGTGCTTCAGTCGGTCAAGCGCAAGGTCGTGACCAAGGAGGTTCCCCCGGATGTGCGCGCACTGTTGTTCTGGCTGAAAAACCGTTCCCCCGGCCGCTGGCGCGAGACCGGCGGCGACGACGGGGAGGAAGATGCCGGGGAGCCTTACGAATTTTCGCCGGAGGATCTTGAACTTTGAGGGGGCGGCGGAAAGTTCAGCGCGGGAGCGGCGGAATCAGCAGTACCGAACCGACTTTCAATCGGCTCTTTTCGGAGAGGCGGTTTGCTTCGAGGATCGGCGCAAATTTCATGGAGTTGCCGTAATATTTGCGAGCAATGCTGGAGAGGGAATCGCCGCGCTGAATGGTATGATAACGCATGACGGTCCCTGCGTCCGCCACCTTGGTGCGTTGTGGCGGCGACGGTTGCGGCGGCGCTTTTTCCTCCGCCGGAGCAGATGCCGTTTCGGGAACGGGGCGTTCGGCAAATTTTTCCAGACGGCGAAGGAGTTCGGAATTTTCCTTTCGCAGCCGGAGCAGCTCCTCTTTCTCGGCGGAATTGATTTGGGCAACGGAAATTTTCCGGCTCCATTTGCGTTCGTTTTCCTCCAGAAAACGCTTGATCGATTCCTGATCGTCTCCGGCCAGCTTGCCGGAATCCAGCGCCGTCCGGTAATAGAATGCCGCACGCAGCGGATCGTCGAGATTCTCGTCATAGATGGCGGCCAGAAGGAGTATCGCCCGGGTGGAATTTGGATACCGTTTGAGATAGGCTTCCAGGTGGCGGCAGGAGGGAATGAAGTCGCCGGCTTTGCGGCATTGTTCGGCTTTCAAGAGCAGGGGATGCCGTCCGGGTTCGCCGCAGCCGCCAAGAAGAAATCCCGCCGCTGCGACCGCTCCGAGCAGGAGCAAAAATCGGACGCTGTGTCCGCAATGTTTCATCGGTGTGCTTCCTTGTGACGGCTCCAGAGAATTGCGGCGCCGGCGATTGCGGCGGTTTCCAATCGCAGGATATATGGTCCGAGCGCGATTCCATGCGCATTCGCCTGCCGCAGCGCCGCATGTTCGCGGTCGGTGAAGCCCCCTTCCGGGCCGATGAAGAGCACCATATTGTCCGCGGCGAAACATTCGTCCGGGAGCTTTGCCTCGTCCGGGCGTTCCAGATCCCCGAAGAAAAGCGCTGCGTTCCGCCGGCGGTGATACGCGAGGGTCTCCTCGAAACTTCCCCGGTCAATCGCCTCCGGGAGTCTCGGATTGCCCGACTGTTTGCACCCTTCCAGCAGCATGGTGTTCCACTTGGCCGGGGCATTGTCGCCCGGCTGCACCACCGTGCGTTCGCAAAGCATGAAATCAATGGATTGTGCGCCCAGCCCGGCCAGCGGTTTGAGGAGCTCGTCGAGCCGGTTGCGTTTGGGTACGGACACCGCCAGCGTCAGCGCAAGGTCGGCCCTTGGGACGACACAACGCTCACGGACGGTCAGCTTCCGGTCGCGCCCGACTTCCGCTAATGCGCTGCATCCTTTGCCGTCGAAGACGCCGACCATCTCTCCGGGCCGCGCCCGGAGCGTGCGGAACAAGTGTTCCGACTCTGCGTCGGGAAGTTCCACCGGCGTTCCCAATTCTCCGATGATTTTTGCATAAAATCGATGCACTTATGCCGCTTTGCTCCTGGTTTTTTTTCGCTTGCGCTTTCGCTTTTAGAAGCGGAAGAATGCCTTGGGGCCGTCGTAACAGATCTTGCGGACCAGTTTTTCTGCGACGGCTTCGGGAATCTGCCCCATCTCGACCATGTGGCCGACCACGTCGCAGAGCACTCTGCGGAACATCTCGAAGCGCGAACCGAACGAAAGAAGTTTGCGCGAATCCGAAACCATTCCGCCGTGTGCGCTGAGCAAATCGACCGAGCCGACGTATTCGAGCTGCCGCTTCATGCCGATGGGGGAATCGCAGAGCCACCACGCCGAACCGAGGCGGATATTTGCGCCGAAGGCCCGCGTCAGCGTCGCCAGTTCCGGCTGATGACCGGGGTCCAGACAGTAAAGGACGCATTTGAGTTTGCCGTCGAATGCGTCGAGGAGGGAGGTCAACCCGGGAATCTGATTCTGATAGAGGTCGCAGATGTCTCCGCCGGAATCGGGACCGAGGGTGGAAAAGAGGGAACTGCGCACATCGCGGACGGCGCCGGCGTGAATTTGCATAACGAAGTTGTTGCGCACGTTGTTCGCCGCCGCTTCCCGCAGGAACCAGTAAAGATAAATTTGCGCCTCCTCCGGGTCGGGCGTGCCGCCGCCGCGGGCGGCCAGAAACGCGCGCTCGGCCGCTTCACGCTGTCCGGCGCGGGGAACGACGTCGATGCCGTGATCGCTGGCGCGGCAGTTGTGCATGGCAAAATAATCATGCGAAAGGCGCAGCGCAGCGAAGAGATCTTCCAGCGACTCGATTTTGCGATCGAAACGCGTGCCGAGTTTGTCCAGATAGGCATTCCATCCGGGGGCGAGAATCTTCATGGCCTTGTCCGGGCGCCAGGTCGGGCGCAGAACCGTCCGGCCGAACGAGGCGTTGACCTTGTCATGGTCTTCGAGCAGATCGACCGCGTCATCGGTTGAACACATCACTTCGACATTGAGCATTTCGATGATATTCTGCTGACGGAATTTCTGGCGGGCGAGTTTCTCTTTGCCGAGCTTCCAGATTTTCTCGGCGTTCTCCGCGTTGATTTCCAGATCGCACCCGAGGTAGCGCCGCAGATCCAAATGCATCCATTCGTAGCAGGGGTTGCCCGCCAGATCGGGAAAAATCTCGGCGAATTTGAAGAATTTTTCCCGGTTGGAAGCGTTGCCGGTGATATATTTTTCCTCGACGGCGCATTTGCGCATCATCTCCCAGACGTAGTGGTCGGTCGCGCCGAAAAGTTCCCAGAGATCGGTGAAGTTGGAATTTGCCGCCAGTGCGGCCACGTCGACATGATTGTGCGGATCGATCACCGGAAGATCCCGCACGGTCTTGAAGAGTTTTCGCCCCGCCCGGTTGCCGATCAGGTACTTGGAATCCATAAACATACGCGCGTCCTCCATGAAGTATTCAGCGGTGGAAGTTTTTATTTAGCGGCGAGCCGAATCCGCCTTGATTTTGACAACGACTTTTTTGACGGTCGCGGGGCTTCCGACGGCAAGACACGGCATGTGTCCTTCGTTGGGAAAGAATACGGCGAAGACTCCGGGGGTCAGCGTAAGAATGGTTCCGCCGGCGGGATTGTATGCGTAAAATGCGCAATCCTTTTTGGCGTCATATTCCTGCGTCACCGCCAGA
>JAQUYX010000214.1 GCA_028691615.1 Victivallaceae bacterium | reverse complement strand
GTCGAATGCATCCTCCGTCAGACGCACCGCACCGGACTTGTCGGTCCGGCAGAGCTGAGGCAGATCGAACATGTGAAGGCGCAACATGTTGTATCCGGCGGCCGCCAGTTGTCTTGCTAATTTATCCGCATCATCCTTGCTCAAAAAATGGGACCAGTAGACAATATTCGTCCCGTAAAAGCGGCATGGCGTCCCCCGTTTGTTTTCAAATTCAAAATGGTCTCCCGAAACGATCACCCGCCCGTATTTTCCCGCCGGGGCGTCGGTCGCGAGATGCGAAAAATCCAATGCGCTGCCGGGCAGCACTTCCGATTTGTTGTGAATCGGCATATATTCCCGGCCCGCGCGGATTGTCACCGGGGCCGCCGCCTTTCCATCGATGCGCCGGTCGGAGAGAACCGCCGAAACAATCATCCAGTTGCACACGGCGCGACTGGTAAACGTGATATCGCGCACCGCCTCTCCGGTCAACTCAAATCTCGTCAGATACAATCCCACCGGCGCGCTCCGGTTGCGTCCCTTCCAGCCGACCATCGCGCGCGGCAGCACTTCCGGCATCCAGAAATTGCCCACCTCGCGCCCCTGCACGACGGGGAAAGACCGCGTCTGCTTCTCCACCGCGATCCCCGAAGCCATGCCGCAGGCGATCTCCCCGACAATTTCCCCTGTCTTCGGCGGCCACGCGACGGCGTGAAGCAAATACAAATATTTTCCCCGTGGCAGCTCCGACGCACGGAAAACCAGTTGACGGCGCAGCGGCAGATTCGGCAGCGTCGGACTTCGGAACGCCACACATCCCTTCCCTCCGTTGACCGCTGGATCAATCACCGGAAACGGCACTCCTTCGATCGAAATATTTTTTCCGACCGGAATCGACCCCAGATCGTTGAGCGGCCCCTGATCGGTCCAGCCGCCTTTGCCGTCGCCGGCAACCTCATCGACAAACCCCATTGTCGCAATCGGCGCAAGATTGAGCGCGACCGAACGAACCGGCGCAAATGAAATCGTCCCCGTCCATTGCGCTTTTTTCAATTTGCCCCGCGCTGGCGCCAATGGCAGCCGAATCCCGATGGTCGAACGGCCGAACATGCGTTCGTCAACCAGAAGAATGGAGCGCTCGCCGCCGCGAATTGTGATGCTCCCGGAGGGGCTCTCCACGACAAGCTTTCGCACCCGGTCAAACGTTTTCTGCCAGTGCGCCCGGTCGAGTTTCTTCCCGAAGTTGACGCGCGTTCCGTCGATCCAAAGCTGCGTCCCGCTCGGAAGCGACGCTTCGTATGCCAGATACGCGGACTCGACCGCACTCCCTGAGGTAAGTTCGCATTGCAGCGCCATCGCGCCGTCTCCGGTGCTTTGCAAACGCTGCCGAACCGTGAACATTCCCCTGTAAACAGGGAATTTTCCGCTTCCGTCATCCCGGAACGTCCGGGCGTTTTTCCAGCCCGGATCATGATGGACGATGCGAAATTGCAGATCCCCCGCCCGCAGCGCGCCGTCCCCGGAGATTGCGATTGGCAAAGCTGCGCCGGTCGCAGAAAGGAGCACCAAAAAGAATCCCGCCAGCAACAAAGATCTCTTTGCGTTCACTTTGCCCCCTCCTGGTCGGAGGTCCCCCGCCTTCTACGGCGGCCCAGCGGAACCGAGCCGTCCCGGCGGCGGCACGGCAGAAGAATCTCCTCCGGTTCCGGGAACTGCGGCCCCATCACTTTCGCGTAAAGCGCCTCGGCAATCTCGTCGGCGCGGCTGGTGAACCGGCACAGCCGGGTCAGCGGATCAAATTGATTCGGCTCGGAGCCAAAGAGGACGACCGGCAGCTTCTCCGGCACACGCAGCTTGAGCTTCTCCGCCTCGGTCAAAAAGCATTGAGCAATCGCATTGCCGGAGATGATCCAGCCGTCATAAGTCTGCTCTGCCAAAAGAGTTCTTAATTTTTGCGGATGCCCGAAACAATCTCCAAGCACATCGCGTTTCGGATCAAAATCTGGAAGCATCTCAACGAGTTTGCGGACAATCAATCGTGTCGGCAGATCGCTGATGTGTTCCGGATCCACGGGATGCTCTGCGGCGGAAAGTCCCGCGAACACGCCGGGGCGGCTGCAACCGGCTTTGCGCAGCAGCGCCAAGGCGTCCACAACCCCCTGCTCATAATCCGTGCGGACACAAGCGCACACCTGCGAACACTCCAGATTGGCGTACCCTGCGCAGACACGCACCCCGCGTTTCCGCAGTTCCTGCAGCGCATCGAAAAAAAGCGGCGATCCGGTCAACAGCACCACCGCATAAGGCGGATGTTCGATACACCGTTCCAACACGGGCAAATTTTGGCCAAAGACCACCATGGGGATGATTCCGTCGCCTTCCAGACGGGACACCAGCAAACTGAGCGTCTCCTGAAGCGTGTCTTTGCCGCCGCCGTTCAACGTCCAGCTGTTGCATAAGATCAGCACATTCTTGTCGGCATTGCCGGAGAGCAGAAAACGGTTTTTTAAGGAATTTGCCGACCATCCTACCGTTTCAATATATTGAAGAATATGATTGCGCAATTCTTCGCGCAGTCCGCTCTGATGGTTGATCGCGCGGGAGATCGTCGCAATCGTCACACCGCAGGCATCTGCAATGTCCCGAATGGTGGTTTTTCCATTTTTATCCATTTTGCCCCGCCTAAAAAGAATCGGTTAAGAAAATATTTTCTCATTTTGTGTAAAATATCATATTCCCAGACCGATGTCAAGCGCGGAATCTTTTTTTTCGTGGAAATCGCAAAGACAGCACGCCCCCGAGTCCCGTCAGACTTGTCGGACGGGTCGGGCTTTTACCAGTACTGTCTTATTTGTCAGTGCCGTCTTATTTCTCGGCGAAGATGAATTCCAGCATATCCAGCGACGCCGACCGGCGCGCTTTGGACTGAGCCAGCTCCGCCATCTCCCGGCGCTTCTCCGGCTCCGCCAGCAGCAGATCAATCTCCACGGTCAGACGCGGCCCCAGATCTTCCGATTCGGACACCATCACCGCGCCGCCGGCGCCGGCCAGATCGGTTGCGTTGGCCGACTGATGATCCTCCGCCGCATAGGGATAAGGAAT
This sequence comes from Victivallaceae bacterium, assembly GCA_028691615.1. Taxonomy (GTDB): domain Bacteria; phylum Verrucomicrobiota; class Lentisphaeria; order Victivallales; family Victivallaceae; genus JAQUYX01. Next base: position 1,235 of record JAQUYX010000214.1, on the reverse strand, counting down.
CAGCACGGCGGGAACTCCAAACGCCTCCAACTCGGCAATCGTGCTTCCGCCCGCACGCGAAACCACCAGATCCGCCGCGGAAAGGAATAAATTCATATCCTCCGCCGATGCCAAAAGCAGCAGCGGGAAACGACAATTCCGGTAAGCAAGCCGTGCCGAATCCACCTTGCCCGGCCCCGCCAGATGAATCACCTGAAAATCGCGGGGAAACAAATTGCCGAGCACTCCGGGAAGCAATTCATTGAAAATTTTCGCGCCCTGACTGCCGCCGAAAATCAGAATCGTCGTTCTGGACGGATCCAGTTTTGCCTGAAAATACTCATTAAGCATCCCAATCGCCGCGCGCTTCTCCAGCTTCGGCGCGTCGGCCAGCTCCTGCCGCAACGGCATGCCCACATGTTTCCAACGGCAGCGGATCGCATCGGCGTTTACCGGCATGAAAGCGCATCCCAGCCGTTCCGCCCAGCGGCTGAAAATCCGGTTGGCCTTGCCGATCCGCGCGTTTCCGTCGTGCAGAAAAACGCGAATGCGTTCCAGCTTGGCCGCAATCAGCGGCGGCACGGAGGCGAAAGATCCCATTCCCAGCACCCCGTCCGGCGCAAATTCCCGGATCACCCTGCGGGACAACGCCACGCCGCGAAAAAGTCCGATCAGAAACGCCGGAAGATTCGAAACCTTGTGAAAACTGGGCATCATCGGCAGCTCTTCCGCCTCGATCCCGTAGGCCTTGGCCGTAATCTTCTGATCGTGCGCGTGGATGCCGGAGAGCAACAGCTTGGCACGCCCCCCCTGATGCACCAATTCGCGCGCAAGGCTCAGCCCCGGATAAAAATGCCCCCCAGTGCCCCCGCAGCTGATCAAGAGACGCCGCCCGTACAATGCTCCGGCTACCAGCTCCATGGTGTCAAAACTATCGCTCTGGAAATACTGCGTCTGCTCTCCGGCACAGTTTGCCCCCGCGCCATGCTCTTCCGAGGATGCTGAATGCTCGCTCACCGCTTGTTCTCCTGCAGATATTTTTCGGCGTCGATCGCGGCCCGGCACCCGGTTCCGGCCGCGGTAATCGCCTGCCGGTAAGATGGATCGGCGCAATCCCCGCAGGCAAAAATTCCGGCTTTATTCGTCCGCGTGGAGGCTCCGTCCACCACAATATACCCGTGGGAATCCAACGCAAGCTCGCCCTGAAAAATTTCCGTATTCGGCACATGCCCCAGCGCGACGAAAACTCCCTTGCA
>JAQUYX010000213.1 GCA_028691615.1 Victivallaceae bacterium | reverse complement strand
GTCCGGCGCCGATCATCGACGCGATGATGAAAATTCACCAGTACGCCATCATGTGCGCGCCAACCATGGCGCAGGAGGCGGCGCTCGAGGCGCTCCGGCGCGGAGTCCCCGCGATGGAGGAGATGCGCGAATCCTACCGGGAACGGCGCAACGTGATTGTGGACGGATTCAACCGGATCGGCTTGAATTGCCTGATGCCCAAAGGAGCGTTTTACGCGTTCCCGTCCATTGGCGGCACCGGCATGAGTTCCGAAGAGTTTGCGGAGAAGCTGCTGACCGAAGAGAAGGTCGCAGTCATTCCCGGCAATGCTTTCGGCGCATGCGGCGAAGGGTTTGTCCGCTGCTGTTACGCCACGGGAATCGACGACATCTATCAGGCGCTTGAACGGATGGAACGATTTGTAAAGCGGCATAACAAGTGACCAACGGAAAATTCAATTTCTGGAAGAGAACCGGCTTGAGCAAGGCGGAATTGGCGCGGCTCAATACGGTTCCGCGCCGTTGGGGATTTCTGCCGACGATCGACTGGTATGTGTTGCGCGAGTTCCTGATTAAGACATGCATTCTGATCTTTGTCTTCATTGTGCTGTTCACCTTGGGCAACGTCTTTGACAAGCTGGACGATTTCTTTGAGCGCAACGCGTCCTGGTCGACGATCATGCAGTATCTGCTGTTGCGGCTGCCGGGGAATATCCGGTTTGTGCTGCCGATCACCACGTTGCTCGGATGTATCTGGACGATGGCGACCTTCGGGAAGAATCTGGAAATCACCGCCATGCGTGCGTCGGGGGTGTCGCTCTTCCGCAGCGCCGGATCGATTCTGCTGATGGGGGTGGTCATCACTGCGGGCAACATCTATTTGAACGAACTGCTGGTTCCCTATACCGAGCGGGAGGCGCAGGCGATCTATGAGGTCGCGGCCGAGGGCAAAACCTCGGTGCAACACCTTCTGACCTACCGCAGCAGCGACCTCAAACGCACGTGGCTCTTCCTTTCGTTCGACATCAATCACGCCAATGAAAATGTGATGGTCAAGTCATTCCGTGCGGATGGCACCCTGGATTGGGATATTTTTGCGCGGCGCGCGACGATGAAGGAGGACGACCGCTGGCACTTTGAGAATGTGATCCGTACCCGTTACAGCCGCGACGGACTGATGCCGAAGGCGCCGGAACGAATCCGCGATTTGCAGTTCGATCGAACCGAGATGCAGGAAACGCCGCAGGACATTCTCAACACGATCAAGGACGAGGAAGAGCTTCCCAGCTGGGTCATTTTTGAGCTGCTGCAACGTAACGAAAAAATCGCGCCCAAGCTCAAAGCCATTTATTGGACGGTTTTCTATTACCGGCTCTCGTTCCCGTGGGCGTGCCTTTTCGCCGTTTTTCTCGGGGTGCCGCTGGCAACCCGCAACGAACGCTCGGGGATTATGCTGGCGATTGTTTCCGCCGTGGCGGTGATTATCGGGTATATTGTGCTTTCAGAAATCTTTCTGGTTCTCGGCAAGCAGGGGATGATTCCTCCTGCGGTGGCGGGATTGACCCCGATGACGGCGTTTCTCATCTACGGCGGGTACCGGATCTTCTACCGGAGAACCTGAGAGGCGTTTCTTCATGTTGTATCTTCTGGAAAATCTGATGGTCGACGCGCGCAGAGCCGGACGCGGCACCGCCGAGGATCTGCTCGGTTTTGTGGCGGAAGCCGCCGGAATCGCACCGGAGGAGATTCGCGAACTGAACTTGCTATCCGAAGGGATCGACGCGCGGTCGCCGGGAGCGCCGAAGTTGATTTACAGCTGTTCCTTTGAGTCGGAGGCCGGAGCGAAAGGCAAGGCGTGCGCGATCGACCAGTTGCCGGAGAAGTACGCGCCCTCCGCCTGGCAAGTGCCGGACGCGGTTGGATCCCTTCGCAATCCGGTGGTGGTCGGCACGGGACCGGCGGGAATTTTCGCCGGATTGATTCTGGCGCTGGCGGGCACGAACCCGCTGATTCTGGATCGGGGGCCGCAGGTGGAGACCCGATGGCGCAAGGCGGACGAATTTCGCCGCGGCGCCGGGGATTTGGACGAGGAAGCGAATTTGCTCATCGGCGAAGGCGGAGCGGGAACCTTTTCGGACGGAAAACTTTACACACGAATCCGCGACGCGAATATCCGCAATATTCTTGCAGAGTTCATCGCCGCCGGCGCACCCGAAGAGATCCGTTACAAGAAACATCCGCATATCGGTTCCGACCGGTTGCGGATCGTCACGGGGAATCTGCGCAAAAGGATCGAGGCGCTGGGCGGCACGTTCCGGTTCGGAGCGGAAGTCACCGACGTGGTCGAAGACCGGAACCGCTGCCGCGCGGTGGTGCTCGCGAACGGGGAAATCATCGAAGCGCCGCAGATCATTCTGGCGTTCGGTCTGGGCGGGCGGAAGTTGAGCATGCAGCTGGCCCAGCGCAATGTGGCATGGGAGATGAAAGGATTTCAACTCGGCTGCAGAATCGAACACGAACAAAACTTCATCGATCGGATGCAGTATCACCTGCCGAGCCGCCCGGCGGCCTTGGGCGCGGCGGAATACAATCTGGTGTCGCGTCCGGCGGGAAAATCGTCGGTTCCGCCAGTCAGTTCGTTCTGCATGTGCCCGGGCGGAGAGATCGTCATGGCCTCTGCGTGGCGCGGACAGCTGGTGAGCAACGGAATGAGCAACTTCGCACGCAGCGGAAGATTTGCCAATTCCTGTCTGATCGTCACGCTTCCTCCGGGGCGATTTTCGTCGCCGTCGGCAGCGTATGAATATTTGCGCCAAGAGGAGCAGAAGATGTTCGAGCTGGGAAGCGGGAATTACGCTTTCCCCGCGCAGTCGGCGGAGGGATTCCTTGCCGGACGCGCGGAACTTGTGCGCAAGGAGGGATCGTCGGTCCGCGGGATTGTCCCGGCGCGGCTGGATCTGGCGCTGCCGCCGGAGTTGAGTTCAGGCTTGGGGTACGCGCTTCGGGACTTCGGCAAACGCTGCCGGGGCTTTCTGGAAGGCGGACAGCTCACGGGGTTCGAAAGCTGCGTATCCAGCCCCGTCCGGTTCCTGCGGGACAAAGAGCGGCTTGCAAGTTCGCTCAAAGGGCTGTATCTTGCCGGCGAGGGAGCCGGTTATTCCGGCGGAATCATTTCCGCCGCCGCGGACGGAGTCCGCATCGCATATCAAATTTTGAAAAACAACCCGGATTAAACAGATTTTTTATATTCTGACAGAATCCGGGATGAGGAGAAGAAATCATGAAGAAGAGCAGAAAACAACACCTCGAACGGATCGCGCGCCGCACGGCGCTTCGCCGACAGGGTCGCGAGGCAAAGACGTTGACCGGAATTTTGCACGTCAACGCCGGGGGGTTCGGTTTTATCCATCCGCAGACCGTTGACGACGACGACCGGACTCAGGACGCGTTTGTCCCGGCGGCAATGCTGAACAATGCAATGGACGGCGATCTGGTCAAAGGCGTCGTCCTGCCGCCGAGAAGCGACGAGGAGGCGGCCAAGGGAACCGCGGCGCGGATTACCGAGATTCTGCGGCGCGGACGCGAGGAGGCGGTCGGAGAGGTTCTTTCCGGCCACAAAATCCGTCCGCTCAACCGCCGTCTGGGAGAGTGCATCGAACTGACCGGATCGTTCAAAAACGCCAAACGGGGCGATTGGGTCAAGGTCAAACTGCTGCACAATTCCGGACGCGAGGGCGAGAGCCGTGGCACAGTAATTGACCGGATCGGCAAGGCCGGGGAGATCCTCTCCGATCTGGACGCGGTGATGGCCGAATACAATTTGATCCCGCCCTACACCGAAGCGGACAACGATCAAGCCGAGCAGATTGCGCCCGCGTCGATCGAGCGGCAGGATCTGACGATGCTGGAAACCGCCACCATCGATCCGGTGGACGCGAAAGACTTTGACGATGCGCTTTCCATCGCGCCGGGAACGCGCGAGGGCGAGGTGCGCATCTATGTGCATATTGCGGACGTGGCGGCCTATGCCACGCCGGGATCGTGGCTGGACAAAGAAGCGCAGAAGCGCGGGTTCACGACCTATCTGCCCGGACGGACGCTGCCGATGCTGCCGAAGAAACTCACGGCAAAAATCAGTTTGCAAGCCGGAGCGATCTCCTTTGCGCATACGGTTGAACTGCTTGTCGAAAAAAGTTCCGGGAAGGTGCTCTCCTCCCGGCGCTATCACGCCTCGATCCGGGTGGACAAACGCCTGAATTACGACGAGGTGCAATCCTTTCTGGATGCAAATGGACAGAATGCCCCCTCCGATTGGAGCGGGAAACTTTGTTCGATGCTGCGGGAATTGGCCGAATGCACGCGCGCCATGCGTCGTTTCCGGGAGAAAACCGAGGAATTCATCGATCTG
>JAQUYX010000212.1 GCA_028691615.1 Victivallaceae bacterium | reverse complement strand
CGGAATACGAATTGCGGGATTTGGACACCATGCGCGTGGCAGTCGTGCCGCTCTCAACGGCGTATAAATCCGTTTCCAGAGCTGCTCACGAGGAGCTGCCGAAAGTTCAGATCGGCATTCTGAAACGGTGTGACGAGGACGGGCTTGACGCGATGCTTCAATTCGTGGAAAGTCTCGGACTCGGTTTTCTGAATAAAAAACTGGCCGGAGCGACGTGCGTATGCGTCGCCTACAATCCCATCTACAGCCCGGAGCATCTCCAGGAGCGCGGCCAGTTCACCTGCGTCATTGAATTGACGTTCAAGCTCGTCAAGGCATGACCGGAGCAAAAGTCCGGGTTGAATTCGACGATGACGCGGTAAAAAGCGCAGTGAAAAAAGGCGGGGTGAAAGCACTCCGTTCGGCTGGAGCTTATACTCGCAAGGCGGCGCGAAATGCGGTCTCGCGTTCCAGCAAAGCCTCGCCAGCCGGATCACCGCCGCACACCCGTCGCGGTCTCTTGAAGCATTCGATTCTGTTCGGCGTGGAAAAACACCGCATGGCGGTGGTCATCGGTCCGGCGGAATCACTGATTGGCATTTCAATGACCGCTCACGAATTCGGCGGAATGTATCGTCGAAGAAAGTATCCTAAGCGTCCGTTGATGGGACCGACGCTTGTGAAAGTCGCGCCGCAGCTGCCGAAGCTGTGGGCGGACAGTGTAAAACCATAAATCACAAGGAGTTTCTCTTATGGCTATTGTTCTTGGTCTTGACGCAAAACTGATGCGCGGCACCGCCGGTGCGACCGCCGCGACAGAGGTAAAAAACGTCAAGGATTTAACGCTCAACCTTGAATCGGGCGAAGCGGATGTCACCACGCGGGCAACCGAGGGCTGGAAAGCATCCGTTGCGACATTGAAAGAAGCGAGTTTGGAGTTCGGGATATTGTATGATACTGAAGATGCGGACTTTACGGCATTTCAGGCCGCCTATTTCTCAAATACGCCGCTCGCGCTGTTCGTGACGGACGGCAACGGCAGCGGACTCGATGCGGACTGGTCAATCACCGGATTCAGCATGGAGCAGAATCTGGAAGAGGCGGTCACGGTGTCCGTCACCGCAAAGCCGACCGCATCCACCCGTGCGCCCGCCTGGACGTAAAAGCGAGTCCCGGATTGAAAAGTCCGGGACGTTTTTCAACCCTCTTATATAAGGATATATGCTGAATGAAAAGTTTTACCGATAATGCGGGGCGCGTATGGATGCTGGCAGTCAACGTTGGAGCAATCAAACGAGTTCGCGCACTCTGCGGTGTGGATTTGAATTCCATCATCGAACTGGATGAGAAAAACAAGCCGACCGCGAAACTGCTGGAACGGCTTTCGACCGATCCCGTGCTGCTGGTGGACGTGCTTTACGCCGTCTGCAAACCGGAATGCGATTCCAAAAATGTGACCGACGAAGAGTTCGGGGCAGCCATGGCTGGTGACGCCATCGACCTTGCGACCTCGGCTCTGCTGGATGAAATCATTGATTTTTTCCCGGAAGCGAAACGGCTGGCGTTCAAAAAGATTCTGTCGGCGACCAGACGTTTCGAGGAGATAGCCCGGAAGCGGATGAACGACCTGCTTGCGGACGGCAAGTTCGAAGACCGTCTGGTGTCCGAGCTGGAACGGTTGACCGGCTTGTCTGCGAATGCGCCGGAATCTGCGGAGTGAATCCGGACGAATTCACTCTGCGCGAACTGGTTCGGATGGCCGAGGGACGCGGTCGGCTGGACTGGGGACGGACATCATGCCTCATGGCACTCGTCGCCAATATCCTCCGCGATCCGAAAAAAACCAAAGCAGTCAAGCCGGGTGATTTCAATCCGTATTTTCAAAAGCAAAAGCCGGTGATGCGCGTCACCATGGCACAACTCAAGGGAATGTTTCCCGATGCGAAAAGGATGGTGATGAGCGATGGCGGGAGCAAGCGGTAACGTAAAGGCCGGTAAGGCATTTGTCGAAATCATGCTTGACCAGACAAAACTGGAGCGTGGACTCCGGTCGGCTCAGGCGAAGCTGAAAAATTTCGGTTCGTCGCTCACCACGGTCGGGAAAGGCATGGTGACGGCGGCAACCCTCGCGGCGGCTCCATTCGCGTTTGCCACCAAGACGTTCGCGGATTTCGACGATCAGATGCGGATGGTGAAAGCGGTCACCGGAGCGACGGAAAAGGAATTCCAGCGGCTGACCGAGGTCGCGGAAAAGCTGGGACGCGAAACCAGTTTCACCGCGAAACAGGTTGCCGACGGCATGACGGCGATGGGACGCATGGGCTTCAATTCCAAAGAGATTGAAAATGCGATTCCATCCGTTCTGAATCTCGCCCGTGCGACTGGAACGGAGCTGGGCGAAGCCGCCGAAACCGCCGCCAACAATATGCGGGTGTTCGGCATTGAAAGTTCCAAAATGTCGGACGTTGCTGATATCCTGACCGCGACCACCAACGGTTCGGCGCAGACGCTGACCGATTTGGCGGAAGGGTTGAAAATGGCCGGTCCGCAGGCGGCCGCAGCAAAGGACAATATCGTCAACGTCTCCGGCGCGCTCGGTGTTCTCGCTAATATGGGCATCAAAGGTTCGCTGGCGGGAACGGCACTCCGCAAGGCTTACAGCCAGTTCGCAAAAACCGACATTCAAGCCAAGCTGAAAGCCATCGGGATTGCCACGACCGATGCAAACGGAAACTTGCGTTCCATGCCGGACATCATGGCGGATATCGCCAAGAAAATGAATGCAATGCCGACCGCGAAGCGGCTGGGATTCGCGGAGGAAATTTTCGACCTGCGCGGCTCGCTTGCCGGACTTCAGTTGGGCGGAAACATTCAGCAGTTGGACGATTTCATCAAGAAACTGAAAACTGTTCAGGGAACGGCGGCGGCAACCGCGACCGAAATGGACAAGGGCATCGGCGGCGCGTTCCGCCGTTTCATGTCCGCCGTCGAAGGTGTGCAAATCGCCATCGGACGGGTTATCGGTGACGCTATCGCACCGTATGTCGAACGGATTTCCCTCATGCTGAACAAGATGGCGGAATGGATTGCGGCGCACAAGGAAGTGGTCATCATGGTGGTGAAAGTCATCGCCGGAGTGGCCGCCCTCGGCGCGGCGCTGATTGTCGCGGGAGTAGCGTTCAAGGCGATGGCGGTCGTGGTCGGCGGATTATGCACCATTTTCAGCATTTTGAAAGTCGTGGTTCTCGCTCCCATCGCGGCGGTCAAGGGACTTATGGCGGCGTTCGCACTGCTGAAAGCCGTCCTCATCGGCGTAAAGGTGGTGGCACTGGCGACATGGGCGGCAATTAGCAGTCCGGCTGTTCTCGTAGGAGCGGCACTCGGCGTTCTCGTGGCAGTCATTTGGAAGCTCACTGGTGCATGGGAACTATGCGCACAGGGCGTTCGCGGACTCGCCGCCGATTTTGGAACGGCGTTCAAGACCATCGGCGAAGTGGTCGGGAAGACGTGGGAAGTTATCAAACTGGCTCTCGCGTCCGGTGATCTCGCCGGAGCGGCAAAGGTTGGCTTGGCGGCCTTGAAGGTCGTTTGGCTGACCGGGCTTTATCCCTTGAAAAAGGCATGGTTTGAGCTGAAAAACTTCCTTGATGATTCGTGGACGATCACGGTTTATTCCATACTCAAATTGGGCAACAACCTCTGGTATGGGTTGCTGATGGGGTTGAAGCAAATCGGCGACGCGATGCAGGATGCCTGGTCTTTCATCTGGGACGGCATCGTCACCACGTTTGAAAAAACTGTTCTGGAATTGCAGAAAGCATGGATTCGCACTAAAGGGCTGTTTGATTCCGAGGATGAAGTCAATGCGGAAATCGCCGTGGTCGAGGGTGAATACAACGACCGCAAAGCCGCGCGGGAACAGAAATCCGCCGACGCGGTGAATCAGCGCGAATCCGAACGGAAAGCCTTGGGTAACGAATGGGATTCTTCCAACGCCGCCATCGACACCGCCATGAACAATGAAATCATGGAAAACCAGCAGGCCTACCGGGACGCTCTCGGCGGAGCGGCGGCGGAAATTGAAGCGGCGAAAAGCCAGTGGCAGTCCGCCATGGACGAAGTGAAGAAACGCGCCGAGGCCAAAGCTGCCGAGGTCGATGAGGCGAAAGCAAAGACCGAAGCAGCCGCCGAGGGAACGAAAGAAGCCGAGACGAAGGTCGTCGGCGTCACCGGCGACAAAGCGATGGGCAGCTGGAGTGCGGAGGAGCTTGGCGAGATGCTCGGCGCGAACAACGCTCAGGAGCGCACCGCCAAGGCCGCCGAGGAATCCACCCGTCTGCAACGGGAAACCAACAAGCATCTGAAGAAAATGGAGTCGGTCACGACTTCCGCTTCAACGACATACGGAGACTGAAATGGCAAGA
>JAQUYX010000211.1 GCA_028691615.1 Victivallaceae bacterium | reverse complement strand
TCCATTGTAAAGTATAATCTCGGCAGTTCGTTCATTTTTCCTCCAGGTTTGATAGTCCCGGAGTTAAGATTAACCCTCTGCCGCTTTTTTTCTACTCCTCCGAATTAAATACTTTTGAAATCACCTCTCTTTGTTGAAAAATCCGTTATCCCCTCAAAGAGGGTGTCCCAAGAGGGATGCAATAATGCTGTTCGCTTGCATGGCCGCGGCGATTCCGACGCGTGGCGAAGCGGGAAATTGTAATGTCTGAGCATCGACACCAGACTTGAAATCCCCGATCAAAATCAGGTTTTTACCCACTTTTTTCAGCTGAATTTCATTTGATTTTCCCCAACCGGCAATGCCGCTGACGCTGACCAGCATTTTTTTTGAGGAGGACAACGCCCTTAAGAACATGCTTTTGGATTCGGTCGTGTCAAATGCCTCCGCGACGATGCAACACGAGCGAAAGATTTCGTGAATATTCAAGGTTGTAATTTTGATATCGTGCATTTCAAGCTGCAGCGCAGGTTCGATCCTGAGCAGGTTTTCCCGCAGCGCATCGACCTTCTTCTGGCCGACTTGATCGCAAAAGAAGAACTGCCGGTTCAAATTGCTCGCGCTGACCACATCAAAATCCGCGATGACAAAATGCCGCACGCCGGAACGCACCAGATGCGCCGCACAATTCGACCCCAGACCGCCCGCTCCGGCAATGCCGACAGTGGCCGATTCCAAGATGGACCGTTCTTCTTCCGAAAGATACCCATTGACACTCATTGCTTATCCTCCGGCGACGACAGAAAATACATTGATCCGGTCGCCCGCCGCCAGGGGGCGCTCCGGCAGGTTTCCCGGACTGGAATTTAGAATTTCCTCATTGTATTCAAGAATCAACGTGTTTCCCGCCAGTTTATGTTCCATTAAAAATTGTGTCAGCGTCGAACTGGCGGTTTCCAGTTCCCGGTCTTGATAGATGATTTTCATATTCTGGAATCCCAATTTTTATAAACCACTTCCTGTCCATGCGCTTGAATGGCTTGATAAACGGCTTCCGGCGCGCGACTGTCGTTCAAGGTAAACTGCGCGACATCCTCTTCGGCGCAGACGGCGTATCCTCCCGGCGTTACGCGCGACCCGGCACTCATGTTGTCGGCTGCGCTCAAGACGATCCGGTCGCGAAATTCGGGATTTTCCCGCGTCGAAACCGTCATGCCGCACTGCGGGAAAATGATGCGGAACGACAACATCATTTGTTCCAACACCGCCTCGTCGACCGGCGCGGCCGGCTGAAATCCGTCACTGACCGGGGTGATCCGGGGGAAAGCAAACTGCAACTTGCTTTGGTAACACTCTTTCAAAAGGTAAAATGCGTGCGCGCCAAGCGACGCGGCTTCGCTGCGCCAATCGGTCAAGCCCAATAAAAACGCCACGCCGAGCGTGCGAAATCCGGCTTTTCCGGCGCGCAGTTGCGTCCAGAGCCGGTATTCATAAACACTTTTAGGACCAGCCGGGTGCAGATATTGGTAAAGCTCCTGATCGTAAGTTTCCTGAAAACAGATCAAGGATTCGTAGCCTGCCTCGAACAATTTTTCATAAGCCTCTTGCGATTGCGGTGCGACCTCGAGCGAAAGGCAGGAAAAACGTGTTTTCAAAACGTGTGCGATTTCGCAAAGATACTCCAGGGTCACCACCTTTGGATTTTCTCCGGCAACGATCAGCAAAGAATCAATTCCGTGCTGTTGGATGGCGTCGCATTCGCGTTCGATTTCCTCGATGGTCAGCGTTTTTCGTTCCGACTTGTGGTGAATGTTGAAATCGCAATAGCGGCAGGAGTTGATACAACTGTTGGAGACATACAATGGGGCGAATACCGAAACGGTTTTCCCGTAATACTGTCGACGCAGAACCGTCGCTTTTTGGCGCATGGCATCGAGATGGAACACTGCCGCCGGACTGAGGAGATTCAAAAGATCGAAGAAATTCCCGTTCGTTTTTTGCAAAGAGCGCGCCACATCATCGGAAGTAACTCTTTGATAATACTTTGCAATCTCTTCTTTGGAATATTTTAACAAGGGAAACATGGAAAATTTCCTTATTTGAAAAGATCAAAGGCATTCATCGGGCTGCTGGCGGAGGCCAATCCGTGGGCACACGGAGGCTTGGCGTCGATCCCAAACTCGGCAGCTTGGATCGCCATTTTGAATGCGGTCGCCATTGCCACCGGGTCTTGCGCCGCGGCGACGGCCGTGTTGATCAAAACCGCGTCCGCTCCCAGTTCGATGGCTTCCGCCGCTTGGGACGGAAGTCCGATCCCGGCATCGACAACCACCGGAATGTGGCTTTGTTCCACGATAATCTCAATCATGCTGCGTGTTTTGATTCCCTGATTGGAGCCGATGGGGGACCCCAGCGGCATCACGGCGGCGGCTCCGGCTTCTTCCAGTCGATGCGCCAAAACCGGATCGGCATTGATATAGGGGAGTACAATCAAACCGGCCTTGACCAAAACTTCGGTGGCCTTCAGTGTCTCCACCGGGTCGGGCAAGAGATACCGGGCATCCGGATGTATTTCAAGCTTGATCCACGAAAATCCGGCGGCTTGGCCCAGCTTGCCGATCCGAATGGCTTCGTCGGCATTGCGCGCACCGGAGGTATTGAGCATGACTTCAATTTTTGTGCGGTCGATTGCGCTCAAAATGTGGTCGCTCGAGGCATGCTCCGGGGTAACGCGGGTCAATGCGGTGGTGACCAGCTGACTGCCGGAGGCAGCCAGCGCGTCATGAAACGCCTGACTCGAAGAAAACTTTCCACTTCCCAGAAAAAAACGGCTCGTGAATTTACGTCCGGCAATCACCAGTTCCTTCATCTGACATTTTCCTTTTTAATTTGTGTATCGGTAAAACAGGATAATTGTTTGAGAAAAACGGCATCGTCCTCCATGCTGCGTCCTCGGGTGGTAAGATAGCCGCCGGTAATCATGCTGTTCATCCCGCCAAGCATCAGCAACCCTTGAAAATCCTTCATGGTCGTTTCGCGTCCGGCGGCAAATTTGATCATCTTGTCGGGATTGACCAGACGAAAAATGGCGAATGCTTTGGCCACATCCGCCGGTTCCATAACCGGAAGTTTTTCCAGCGGAGTTCCTTTGATGGGCAGAAGGACATTCAGAGGGATGCCGTTGACACCGAGTTCCTTGCAGGCAAAGGCCATTTTTACCCGATCAAGCCAGCTTTCGCCAAGGCCCAAAATGCCGCCGCAGCAAATGGAAACGCCATATTTTTGCAACTGTTTGATGGTGGATATTTTTTCTTCGATGGTGTGGGTATCGGCAATCAGCTCGGCATAACGTTCCGGATTGGTCTGTAAATTCATATTGTAGCGCCATGCGCCATGTTCCGCCAGAAGTCGGGCGGTCTCTTCCGAGAGAATCCCAAGGGAGACGCAGATTTTTAAATCCGGGAATTTGGCTTTCAGCGCATCCATGATCTTGAGAAGATTGCGAAACTCCGCCGTCGCTTCGGAGTAGCCGCAGCCGCTGGTGACAATTCCATAGGTGCGGATGCCCTGATCATAAATCTTTTGCGCGCTCTCAAGGATGGCGGATTCCTTCAGAAGCCCATACGTTTCAATTCCAGTATGATGATAACTGGACTGTGCGCAAAAACGACAATTCTGCGAACAGACACCGGACTTCGCATTGACAATCGAACAGGGCGTGATTGCCGGAGCAAACTTATCACGGACTTTGTTTGCCAATGAGACCAAGTCCAAGATGTCGCACCCGGAAACTTCGGTCAACGCCAGCGCCTCCGCTTCCTTTAACGTTTCGCCGTTTAAAACTTGATAGGCTTTTTCGATGTGTTTATTTAGAATCATTTGTTTCCTTTCGGACGAAGTGCGGCGCGTCGCCCCGTTCGTCCCAGTTGATTTCTTCCCCAATCGAACGAACGCGCCATGCAAGACAACCGAGCCGTAATGCTGTTCATACGCCCAGCGCGCCATGCGCACGACGTCGTCAATTTGAAGAAAATACCGGTTGACCGCGTGATTGCTCTTGCGGATGCCGCAGTAAAAACAGTCTTTAGCGCAATGATTTCCATGCTCAATCAGTCCGCGCAAGCTGACCTTTTTTCCGGAATAGCGACACTTCAATTCATACGCGGCCTGATAGAGTTCGACGGGATTGGCTGTTTCCAGCAACATCCGGAGTTCGGCGCGATTCAATTTTCCCGGAGCAAGCCGCGCTTTGGACAAAATTTCGTTCATCCGGTAATCTCCTGAAGTCGGGTGGATTTCCCGGCAAGGGTGGCAAACCATGCAAAACTTAATTCGGGATACTGCTCATGAGCGCCGTCAAAAAAATCAAAGTAAAAGTTTTTTGAACGTTTCTCCAATTCCAACGCCATCTCCAGTGAATGGCGATACGGCACAATTTCATCATGTCG
>JAQUYX010000210.1 GCA_028691615.1 Victivallaceae bacterium | reverse complement strand
GGAGACACCATGCGCAACAACGGGTCGGTGGACCAGCAGCGCTTTCTTTGGCAGAAACACGCGGGCAACACCATCGTCACCGCCTTCAAAGATGCGCGCGGCATCGAATTTCACCACACGATCGAATGGCTTCCGGGGCGCAATTATCTGATCTGCCGCGCCTCCGTCATCAACCATTCGGCATCGGCGATTTCGCTGGACATGCTTGAGAGCTTCTCCATTTCGATGCTTTCGCCCTTCATGGTCGACGACGGACCGGATCGTCTGAAACTTCACCGCTACCACTCCTTCTGGAGCGCGGAAGGCCGACATGAGGAGAATTATCTTGAGGATATCGGCATCGAAAACTCCTGGTCGAGCGCCAATCAACACCCCTGCCGGTTCGGGCAGACCAGTTCAATGGTCGTCAAAGGATTTTTCCCCAGCGTCGGACTCGAAGACGTGGTTTCCCACGTCACCTGGGCGGCTCAGCTGGCAACGCTGTCGGCATGGCAGCTGCAAGTCTGCCGGCTCGGAGACTACTGCACGCTCTCGGGCGGATGCCCGGACGCGGAATTTGCCAACTGGAGTCATACGGTCGAAGCCGGAGAGCGCTTCGACTCGGTTCCCGCCGTCATTACCTGCGTGGCCGGGGATATGCAAAGCGCGCAGAACCGCCTGCTGCCCTATGCCGAAGATCACCGCAAACATCACCCCGCTTCCGAATCGGACATGCCGGTCGTCTATAATGAATACTGCACCACTTACGGACTCCCAACTGAAAAAAATCTGCGCCCCGCCCTGGAGGCGCTCAAAGGCACGGGGGTGCGCTATTTTGTGATGGACGCGGGATGGTTCCGGCGCCCCCGGCAATACTCCCCGGGAATCGGCGACTGGCGGATGGAGCCGAGTCTTTACCCGTCCGGGTTCGACCGTTGGCTGGACGATATCCGGGAGGCGGGGATGATTCCCGGCATCTGGTTTGAATTTGAGAATATTTCGCGCACGTCTCAGGTGTTTCAAGAGCATCCGGACTGGCTGATTACGGTGGACGGGCATTGTTACGAGCAGTGTATTGACCGCTATTTTCTGGATTTCCGCAAGCCGGAGGTCTGGGCGTATCTCGACGAACGGGTGGTCGGATTTCTGCGGGAACACAAAATCGGGTATGTCAAGGTGGATTACAATGCGCTTTTCGCGGGAGCGGACACGACGCACGGGTCGGCCGCCGACGGGTTGCGCGAGGCGTTGGAGGCGGTAGGGCGCTATTACGAGCATCTCCGGGACGAACTGCCCGAACTGGTGGTGGAGGTTTGCGCTTCCGGCGGTCACCGGCTGACCGCGGGGTGGATGGCGATCGGGGACATGGCCAGCTTTTCCGACGCGCACGAAACCGAATCGATTCCGATTGTCGCGGCGAATGTGTCGCTGCAGATTCCGTATGCCGCCAATCAGATCTGGGCGACACTGCGAACCGGGGAGACGCCGGAGCGGACACTGTCGCTTCTGACCGGCGGATTTCTGGGCAGGCTGTGTCTTTCCGGGGATGTGGCTAATCTCTCGGAGTTTCAGCGCCGGAAAATGCTTGAAGCGATTGCATTGTACCAAAAATATGCTCCGATGCTCCGCAACGGAACCAGCCGCGTGGAACAGCATTTGTCCAGCCGCAACTGGAATGTTCCCCGCGGATACCAGATTTTCCGTCGGGACTGCCAGACGGCGGGGGAACTTGTGGTGGTGCATACCTTCCGCGACGCTCCGGCGACCTTGACCATTCCCGTCGGGCGCGCAAAAATCGTCGATCAGCTCAGCTGCGGCGAAGTCAAGGCGAAACTCTCGGAAGGGAATCTGGTGCTTTCGGGCCTGCCGGAGTTGACCGGTGTGGCGATTTTTCTGCGCTGAGCATTTTCTTTTCGGATCGGGACGGTATTGAGACGGTACGGACAAAAGTCGGTCTCCGATCGCTCAAGAGTTTGCGGTTTTCGGAAAAGTCGGCTTGACGAAGAGAGATTTGCGTGATATTTTAATAAAATATATATATCAACTTTTTTCGAGGAGAACAAGAAGATGTCCGGGCACAGCAAATGGGCGAATATCAAACATCAGAAGGAAGCCGCCGACAAGAAGAAGGGGAAAGTATTCTCCTCTCTCGGCAAGGAAATCATGGTTGCCGCCAAGATGGGCGGCGGCGATCCCGACGGCAATCCCCGGCTGCGTGCGGCATTGACCGCCGCGCGCGCGGCCAATATGCCGAACCTCAACGTGGAACGCGCCATCAAGAAGGGCTGCGGTGAACTTGGCGACGTGACGTTCGAAGAGATCGTCTACGAAGGCTACGGCCCCGCGGGCGTGGCCGTGCTGGTCGACTGTCTGACCGATAATCACAACCGCTCCACCAGCGAAGTGCGCCTCGCGTTCGATCGCTGCAACGGCAATATGGCCGGTTCCGGCGCGGTGGCCTGGATGTTCAAGCGTCAGGCGCATTTTCTGGTCACCGGCGAATGGGCGGACGAGGACAAACTGATGGACGTTGTGCTCGATGCCGGCGCCGACGATATCGAAGTCGATGACGGCGAAGCGGAGATCTGGGCCGCGCCGGAAAATTTCGAAGCGCTGGTCAAGGCATTGTCCGACGCGGGGGTTCCGACCGAGGAAGCCGCAATCATCCGTCGGCCTGACACGAAGGTCAATCTCAAGGACGCCGCGGCGGCCCGGCAGGTGTTGCGCCTGATCGACCGGCTCGAAGAGCTTGACGACGTGCAGCTGGTGACGGCGAATTTCGAGATCGACGATTCGATCGCCGACCAGCTCGACGAAGAGTAGTGAGTTACCAGTGATTGTTCTGGGACTCGACCCTGCGATCCGGACGTCCGGCTACGGTGTCATCACCGTCGAGCCGGGCGGCAGGATGAAGGTGCTGGATTGCGGAGTGATCGTCAACAAGCCGAAGATGCCGCACAGTGAATGTGTCCGGCGTCTTTTCGGCGGCGTCAACGAGATTCTCGACCATTTTGCCGTGGAACATGCGGCGATTGAGAGTCCCTTTGTCGGGCGAAACAGTTCGACAGCGATTATTCTGGGAATGGCGCGCGGGGCGATCCTGACGGCATTGGCGCTGCGCTCGATTCCCTGCTGGGCCTATATGCCGAGCAAGGCAAAACTTGCCGCCGTCGGCAAAGGTTCCGCCTCCAAAGAGCAGGTCGCGGCATTGATCGCCATGGAAAACCACATTGCCGTCGAGGATATTCCGCTGGATGCGACCGATGCGCTGGCGATTGCGATTTGCCATGCGCAAATTGCGATTCGCTCGGAAGCGGCGATGCTGTCCGACCGTCCGCTCTGAAAGGGGCGAGTTATGGAATACTTTGATTTTCATACCCACAAGCGCCCGGAACCGGGATCGCGCAATCAACTTTTTTCGGCGGAGCCCGAGGCGATCGCTACGACGGCGGAGTTGCTTTATAGCTTGGAGAATCATCCGTGGCGGCCGCGTCGTGTCGATGACCGCTATCAACAGGCGGCGACATATGAAAACGTGCCGTTGATTGGAGAAATCGGGCTGGATTTTTCGCGCGGGGACAATCCGGCGCTGCAGAAAGAGGTCTTTCAAGAGATGCTGCGCCTTGCCCGGCGGGAGGGAAAGCCGGTGATGATTCATTCGGTCGGAGCGACCGGACCGGTGGAGGATTTTCTTCGGAAATACGATTTTCCCTGCGTGGTGTATCACGGATTTGCCGGCAAGGAGAGCCGTCTTCGGGAGTTCCTGCGGCGAAAGATTCTGGTGACGCTGGGCTTTCGCGGCGTGGCGAAATTCCAAGTGACGGCGGCGGATTTGCCGCACATCGGACTGGAAACGGACGACGATCCGCGCCCGATCGAAGCGCTTTATGCGTTGGCCGCGCAAAGGTGGGGGATTCCCGAAGCGGAATTGGCGGCGGCGATGAAAGATAATTTTTTGCGTCTGACCGGATTGCGACGAGACTGACAGAAGTCCCGCCGCGTCTTTTGAGCTCCTCATGGGCAGTGCCATCGGATTGGCTTGCATGGTTGCAAAAGAACCGATGCGCGATTATATTACCTGAGAGAAGCAATCAAAAAAAAGACACGTTAGGAAACTCGCGTTCATGATTTATTTTCTAAAAAGCCAGACGCAGCTGGCGTCGGTGAATCTTGTTTATTCCGGCTCGGTCGTCCGCGAAAAGAAGCCGTTCCGGGGGGTGAGTCATCTGGCGGAACACCTCATGTCATATGCCGTGCGTCCGCTGGAAGCCGGATACGAGAAGTCGGCAATCTCCTCCAACGCGTGCACCGGCGCGCTGCACGTGCGTTTTTTTCTGCAGGGTTTGGAGAGCCAGATCCGCAAACACGCGCCGGGATTTTTGCGCCGGATCGTCGATTTCGAACCGTCGCGGGAGCTTTTCGAGCGGGAGCGGCAAGTGGTTCTGGAAG
>JAQUYX010000209.1 GCA_028691615.1 Victivallaceae bacterium | reverse complement strand
CGGAGCAGGAGAAATTTCTGCTCGATAAGTTTATGATGAGCCGCCCGGAGATCGAAGAGAATATCGCCAATCTGCGTTCGATTCGCGAAGAGATCCGCATGCTCCGGCAGCGTATGGTCGTGGCCAATTTGCGTCTGGTCATTAGCGTGGCGTATCGCTACCGGACCAGCGGCGTGCCTTTGAGCGACTTGATTCAAGAGGGGAATATCGGGCTCATGAAGGCGCTGTCCAAGTTCGACAGCAAGCTGGGCAACCGGTTCAGCACCTACGCGACCTGGTGGATTCGCCAGAGTGTTTCGCGGGCGATCGCCGACCAGCTGCGGATCGTGCGGATTCCGCTGCATTTGCTCTGCACGATCAACACGATCAACAAGGAGGAACAGAAGTTCATCCGCAAATACGACCGGGAACCGACCGGCGCGGAGTTGGCCGCGATCATGGAAATGCCCGCGGCACGGATCAATGCCATTCGCAAGATGGCCCGGCAGACGATTTCTCTGCAGGCGCCGATCTCCAGCTCCGAAGATGGTTCGGTACTCGAGGATATCGTCTCCGATACCGAGGGAACCGAGCCGGCCGCGGCTTATGCCCGGGAAATTTTGATGAAAAATATCCGCAAGATGCTCGAAACGCTGCCCGAACGGGAACAGCAGATCATTATCATGCGATTCGGTCTATTCGGTCAGCCCGCGTTGAGTCTGGCCGATGTGAGCAAACACTTCAATCTGACGCGGGAGCGGGTGCGTCAGCTGGAAATTAAAATATTGCGTACACTGCGTTCCCCCGAACGGATCAAATATATCGACGGGTTGCGGCAGTACGATTTCTGAAAGAGTTCATGGAAACGACTGATTGTTCCACCGATGTCACATTGGAGAAGATCGCCAAGTCCTATACGCGTGGCGTGCCCGTCATCGAACCGCTGAATCTCACGGTCAAGGCAGGAGAGCTGTTTTTTCTGCTGGGGCCGTCCGGGTGCGGCAAATCGACTTTGCTGCGGATGATCGCCGGGCTGGTTGAGCCGACGGAAGGCCGGATTTTTTTCGGGGAGGCGGAGGTGACGAAGCTGGCGCCGAACCGCCGGAAATGCGCGATGGTTTTTCAGAATTATGCGCTGTGGCCGCATTGGGACGTATATGAAAATGTCGCATTCGCGCTGCGCGTGGCGCATCGAACGAAGGACGAGATCGTCCGGCTGGTCGGCGAAGCTCTGGATTTGGTGCAGATGCAGCCTTATGCCAAACGCAATATCGCGTCGCTCTCCGGGGGACAGCAGCAGCGGGTGGCGCTGGCGCGCGCAATCGCTTCGGAGCCGCGTTTGCTGCTGCTGGACGAGCCGCTTTCCAATTTGGACGCAAAGTTGCGCGATTCCATGCGCGAAGAGATTGCCAAAATCTGTCGCGAGAAACACCTCACCGCGATTTACGTGACTCATGACCGCAAAGAGGCAATGTCCGTGGCTGACCGGATCGCCGTGCTGCACCGCGGGGTGTTGCAGATGGTGGCCGCGCCGGAGGAGGCGTACAATCATCCGGCCAACGCTTTTGTCGCGGAGTTTCTCGGGGACGTGAATTTCCTCGAAGGGGAATACCGTCAGGCGGGGCGGTTTGCGACGCGCTGGGGGGATTTTGCGACCGCGCTTGCCGGTGATGCGGGATCGAAGCTCCTGATGGCGCGCCCCGAAAAGGTGGCGCTTGCCGAAACGGGCGGGGAAAACTCGATTCCCGGTACGATTCTATCCCGGCAGTTTCTCGGGGACAAGGTCGAATGGCGTGTGGATTGCACCGACCGGAAGTTGACGGTGTCGGAGGCGCGGCCGGGACGATTCCGGGTCGGAGATCGGGTTTTTTGCCGGATTGACCCGGCGGATCTGATTCCGATTTCCGGGAAGTGAGGCGCCTCATGGGAATGAACCGTCGGATTTTTTGGGCATTGCTTGCCCCTGCGCTTTTGTTGGCGATTCCGTTTGTGCTGCGTTCTCCGGAGGAGACCACGGGGAGGGCGGTGAAACGGACCCCCGTCAAGGAAAATATGGCGGAGAAGCTGGTGATCGTATCGCCGCACACCACTCCGATCAAGGAGGAGTTCGCCCGGGCGTTTCAGGCGTATTACCGGGAAAAATACGCGGTGGAAATTGAGGTGGAATTTCTCAATGTGGGCGGCACCTCGGACATCGTACGGTTTATTGCCGACCGGTATTGTGCGCAGTTTCGCAAACAATACGAGAAGGAATTTCCCGATGCGAACTGGGAGCACGTTCAGGAGGCGTTTGCCGATCCGTCGACGCTGCGCCGCGCGGATGCGTCGCCGCAACGGAAGGCGGCGCGAAAACTTTTTCTGGACTCCGACACCTCCATCGGGATTGATCTGATGTTTGGCGGGGGCACTTATGACGCCGACCGGCAAGCCCAACGCGGATTTGCCGTGGATGCCAAAGTGAAGGAACTGCTGCCGGAAGCCTTTCGAAGGGAATCGATTCCAGAGTCGTTCGGAGGGGAGATTTTGTACGACCGGAACGGGGGATTTTACGGGACATGCCTCTCCAGTTTCGGGCTTTGTTTCAACCCTGACCGGCGGAAGGCATTGGGCAATCCTCCGGTTGCACGCTGGCGCGATCTCGGGAGCACCGCGCTCTTTGACGCGGTGGCGGTGGCCGATCCGACCAAATCCGGATCGATCAACAAATGTTTCGAAGTGATGATTCAGCAGGAGATGCTGGAGGCATTCCGGCGCGACGGACGCCCCGACGCGGGCTGGACGCAGGGACTGAATCTGCTCAAGAGGATTTTTGCCAATGCGCGGATGCTTGGCGACAGCGCCGGCAAGGTTACGCAGGTGGTGGCCGCCGGAGAGTGTGCGGCGGGAATGTCGATCGACTTTTACGGCCGAAGCGAGAGTGAGTGGAGCGCGTTTCGCAACGATGGATATCGTTCCATCGTGTATCACCCTCCCGTGGCGGGCGCGGCGGTTTCCGCCGATCCGGTGCAAATGCTGCGCGGCGCGCCCAATCCGCGGGCGGCGCGGGAATTTATTGCGTTTGTGCTGTCGCTGGAAGGACAGAAACTTTGGTGTTTTCGTCCCGGGACGCCGGGCGGGCCGAAGAAATATGAACTTTTGCGCACTCCGATTCGACGGGAACTCTATCACGAAAAATACGCCCGCTATCGCAGCAATCCGGAAGCGAACCCCTACCGGGACGGCGCGGATTTTGTGTATCACGGCGAATGGACGGGGCGCTATTTCAGTCTGATCCGGGTTTTTATCAAATGCGCGATGCTGGATGTCCACGCAGATCTCTCCGCGGCTTGGAAAGCGATTCTAACAGCGGGCGGACCGTCGGCGGTGCCGGAGGCGATGAAGGAATTTAACGCTTTACCGTTTGATTATCACGGAGCTGCTGCGGCAGCGGGCGAATTGCGCGGGGAAAAAGGGGCCATGCAGGTCGTCCGGCTTCGCCGTTTTTGGAGTGACGAGGCGCGCAAGCATTATCGCAAGGCCAAGGAGTTGGCCGAAGCCGGCCGTTGACCGGGGCAAAGTTTTTGCGCCGGGGAGCGCGCCTTCATGTCTGATCCGGTTTCTCGTCCGGCGGATCTTCCCGGAGTCCCAGCCAGGCCGGAACGAAGCGTTGCTGCACATATTCTTCCCGATGCGAGTGCCGCTGGGGAAACCGGGGAATCCCGGAAGTCAGAAGTGGTGCATTGCGATAGGCCAAAGGAGACATTCCGAACGCCTTTTTGAACAGTCTGGAAAAATAGAACTGATCGGTGAAGTGCAACCGGGAACTGATCTGCGCCACGCTGAGCGAATGTTCCCGCAAGAGTTCCGCTGCAAATTGCAGTTTGCGGCGGATCACCAGCTGCCCCGGGGTGGTGTTCAACTGCCGTCGGACCAGTCGGTAAAGGGTCGACGTGGAAATGTCCAAGGATTGATATACCCATGCGAGGGTGTCGTGATCTTCCAGATGGCGGTCGATTTCATTGACAATCTGCTGAAGCACCGTCGGCAGTTTCGGCGGCATCTCCGCGAGTGCGGCGGAGTTCAGCAGAGTCAGTTCATAAACTGTCATCCGCGCAAAATCGCGCAACAACGGTTCCGGGCATTGCCGTTCGTAACTGGCGATCATATATTTCATCAGCGTGACCAGCGGTGCGTCTTCGGGGAGACTGGCGCGGAAAATACGGGGGAATCCGGGCAGAATTTGGTCGCGCCTCTGCCGGTACTCTTCATATTCCGGCAGCGCGGAATGAAACGGCACAAAATAAATATCGTCCTTGCGCGGCAGCGACGGAATCAGGTGAATGCTGGCCAACAGATAGGGATGCTCGGCATCGGGGCGGTAAGCGATCGAGTGGTTCCACGGCAGGAAGAAGAGATCGCCGCGCGATATGGAAAAAGTCTGGCCGTTGACGGTAATCTCTCCGCACCCGCTGCGGCACCAGAGCAGAC
>JAQUYX010000208.1 GCA_028691615.1 Victivallaceae bacterium | reverse complement strand
GGCAGAAGCGCGGCGGCTTCCCGCGCAAACTGCGCTTTGATTGGAATGACAGCAATAATCTGAAACATCGCACTTCCCCTTCCGCGCCCCACATCGGGCGCATTTTGTTGTCTTTATTTCCCTTGCACGCCCCCGCGGCCCGAGGTCGTCCGGGAACGCCGGAGAAATTCTTCCGCGGCGGCCACCCCGTCGGCCGCCGCCCGTTTCATCCAATAAAGTCCTGCGGAATCGTCCTTCGGAATCCCGCGCCCCGCATAGAAAAAAAGCGCCAGATAATACGCGGCATCCGAACTGCCGGCACGCGCCGCTTCCAGAAGCGAGGCGGCGGCTTTCTGCTCATCCTTGGCAATGCCGACTCCGTCGGCAAGCAACAATGCCAGACGCATGCCGCCATAACCGCTGCCCAGCCTCGCCGCCTGCTGAAAGTACTCGACAGCCTCCGTCAGATTGCCCTCCAGAAGCGCATAATCGCCGAGCTTGGCCAAAGCCATCGGATTGTCTTTCTCCGCGGCGCGCTGAAAAAACTGGTTGGCGCGCTCCCGATCCGGCGCGGTTCCATCCCCGGTTTCATAGCAGAAGGCCAGTTTTGCCATCGCCTCCGCATCGCCTTTGGCGGCGGCCTTTTCCAGATAAAAGAACATCGCCTCCGAATCCTTGCGGCAGAACACCCCGCTTCGGAAACAATCGGCCAGCATCCGCATGGCCGGAGGATCGCCGCGCAAAGCCGCCCGTTCCAGTTTGGCATACGCAAGTTTCCCGGCACGCAAGCCCTCTTCTCCGCCGGTGCGCAACGCCGCACGCAGCTCGGCTGCGGCGATTTCCCGTTGCGCCGGCGCATACCCGGCCTCGGCCAGCAAAGACAAAATTTTCTGCGCCGCCTCGGGGTCCGGCTCGACGCCAAGCCGCACCTTTCCGGTTGATTGCATCTCGGACGCAATCCCCTTGCGCAGCAGCATTGCCTTGCGAAAGCGCGCCTCCGGCAGAAGTTCCCCTGCCGCGCTATAAGATTCAAACGCATCCAGAAGACTCTTGTCAATCCCCAGTCCGTATTCTTGACAAACCCCGAGATTGTAGCGGCCCTCGGCACTCCCGCCGTGCGCGGCAAGACGGAAATAATAAACCGCCAGCGCCGGATTGCGCACCCGCCCTCCGGCCCCGTGCAAATATGCTCCGCCAAGCGTCAACTGACTGGCAAAATCCCCCGCCAGGGCCTGTTCCCGCAGACGGTCGGTCGTATTTCCCCGCGCGGAAGGTTCCGGTTCAACGGCGGACGCCGAACACGCGACGACGGCTATAAGCACCGCGCCGCCGGCGAAACGCAGAAAGGAACCGGATCGCTTCATTGCAGTTTGCTTTTGAGTTCCTCAAGTTCGGCGGTGAGCTTGGCGACTTTGCCCTGCAATTTTTCAAACCGTCCGGGGAGCGTATAACGCGCCATGAATTCGCGCTGCCCTTCGGCGGGAGTTCCCATGACGATTTTGCCCGGTTCCACGCTTTTAACCACGCCGCTGGTGCCGGCGACCTGAACGCCGTCGCCGATATGAATGTGTCCATTGATGCCGACCTTGGCTGCGAGAATCACTCCGCGACCGATTTCCGCACTTCCGGCAATGCCGCACTGCGCGACAAGAATGGTATTTTCGCCAATGACGACATTGTGGGCGACCATCACCTGATCGTCGATCTTGACGTTGTCCTTGATCCAGGTTTCGCCGAAACGAGCCCGGTCGACGGTGGTATTCGCGCCGATTTCCACGTTGTTGCCGATGCGCACGATGCCGGTCTGCGGCACTTTGACAATTCCGGTGGGGGTCGGCAGAAAACCGAACCCGTCGGCGCCGATGACCACGCCGGAATGAATGATATTGTTGTTTCCAAGCACGCAGCGATGCAAAATCGTGACATTCGGATAAATCAGATTCCCCGTGCCGATGCGCACGTCCTGCCCGATGTAACACCCGGCGCAGACAACCGAATTGTCCCCGATTTCCGCTCCGGCGTCGATGATGGCATTGGCGCCGATGTGTACGTTATTGCCGATGCGGGCGTTCTCCGCGACGGCGGCGGTGTCGTGAATTTCTCTGGGATAGACCGCCGGCGCCGGCGCGAAAAGTCCGATCACCGTGGAAAAACTCAAATCAACGTTGTCGCAAACGATCAGACATTTGCCGTTATGCGGTTCGTCGCGCAAATCTTTGCAGATCAGGACGGCGCCGGCGGTGGATTCGTGCATCTGATTCTGGTACTTGCGGTTGCCGACGAAACTCAGCTGGGAGGCATTGGCATCCTTGAGCGAGGCCACGCCTTCGATCACGACGGAACCGTCTCCAATCACTTCCCCTTTGACCAGTTCGGCGATTTCGCTTCCGGTATAAGACTTCTTGTTCATTTATCTGCTTTCCTTTCGGTTTTTGAGCCAGCATTCGAGGCGGGGACAGCCGCTTTTGCGACAGGTTTGCCCCGGTTGAGATCGAGCAGCACCGCGGCGGTGAGATCCACGCCGGGAGGCGACACAAGGACAAGCGGCGCGCCGGTGGTGGTGCGTCCGGATTGATCCAGAACGAAATCATATCCTGCGGAGGCTGCCGCGCGGCGGACCGCGCCGCGGATCTCATCAATCACCTCGTTTCGGCGGCGCAGTTCGAGGCTCTGCATCTCGCGGGTCTTTTCGGCGCCGTAGCGCTCCATTTCCGCGCGCCGCCCTTTCAAATCAGCGACCATCTTGTCGCATTCGGCCTTGAATTTTGCACGATCCGCTTCGGACATGGCCAAATTCTGGGATTTGTCCAGCGTCTGGCGAAACTTCTTCTCCTCGGCCATGGCCTCATTGCTCAGTTTCGTCAGATATTCCCGGTAGACCTGCGCCTGATTGCGCAGAGATTCCTCGATGATGGCGGTTTTGTAGAACTCCCGAAAGAGTTTTTCCAGATCGACGACGGCGATTTTCTGCGCGGCGGAAAGCGTCCCGGCGACAGCGAAAACGATCAGAAAAAGCAGATTTTTCATAGCGTAAGATTCCTTCTGGAAGAATTTGCATCTGATAATCGAACAAGATAACCTTGATTCCGTGATTTTTCCAGCGCCAAGAAGAAATTTTACGGTTTTTTCCAGCCGTGCGCCGCCGCCATGTCATCCGAAGCAGCCTCTTCCGCAATAAAAATGAGGTGCTTTTCCTGAAAAGAAGGGAAGAGGACATTTGCATTTGCGCACAGTCGGTATTATATTAAAAACTATTCACTTGAATACGGGCGTTTTCCCGCATGAAAAACATAAGGAGTGGAAAATGGAAATTCTTCACGACAACGCTGTTGACCTGAGCATTCTCAACGGCAAAACGATCGCAATCATCGGATTCGGCGCACAGGGGCGCAATCAGGCGCTTTCGCTGCGGGATTCCGGCGCGAACGTCATCATCGGCATCCGTCCGGGAAAGTCGCGCGACGCTGCCGTCCGTGACGGCTTCCAGGTTATGGATGTCAAGTCTGCCGCGGACAAGGCCGACATCGTGCACCTTCTGCTCCCCGATGAGTGCCACGGACCGGTTTACAAGAGCGAAATCGCTCCGGTGATGAAGCCGGGCAAAACGCTCTGCTGCTCCCACGGTTTTGCGTATGTCTTCAAAGAGATCGTTCCGCCGCAGGGCGTCGATGTCATCATGGTCGCCCCCAAAGGCCCCGGCACGGAAGTGCGCAAGCGCTTTGTCGAAGGCTTCGGCTGCCCCGGACTGATCGCCGTCAAGCAGAACGCTTCCGGCAAAGCCCGTGAAGTCGCACTGGCGATCGCCAAGGCCGAGGGATTGACCCGCGCCGGCGTGCTTGAGTGCACGATGGAGCAGGAAACCTACGAAGACCTCTTCGGCGAACAGAACGTCCTTTGCGGCGGTATCGTCGATCTGATGAAATACGGCTTTGAGACTTTGATCGAGGCCGGGTATCCTCCGGAGATGGCGTACTTCGAGTGCGTCCATGAAGCCAAGCTCATCGTCGATCTGATCTACGAGGGCGGCATCCAGAAGATGAACGCGGTCATCTCCAACACCGCGGAGTGGGGCGAGTATTACAACGGACCGTTCATCCTGCCGGCCGACGTCAAGGCGCGGATGAAAGAGTCCCTCAAGAAGATCGAGACGGGCGTTTTCGCCAAGGATTGGCTTGCGGAAGCACACAACGGCATGCCCGTGCTCAAGGCGAAGCGCGAAGCGCTGGGCAATCACCCGGTGGAAATCGTCGGCGCCAAGATCCGCCAGCTCTTCGAGAAGAAATAATTTCTCTCGCGAGAGAATCCAAAAAAAGAAACCGGAGGTTTCCGTTTGCGGAATCTCCGGTTTTTTTGTGTCGAAACGCAGGAATCGAGTAGGAGTACCGTCATTCATTGACGGTACGTCCTCTCACACCACCGTACGTGCCGTTCGGCATACGGCGGTTCAGTAGTTTATGTGCAACGTATTGTATCGAATGAAGATATCGTCATAT
>JAQUYX010000207.1 GCA_028691615.1 Victivallaceae bacterium | reverse complement strand
CCATCGACGGGACCTTTGTCAATGCCGTCTTGTATGACGGCACAGCCAAAACTCGCGCCGTGTCTTCCGGCGGCTCGGAAACGGCCTGAAACGGTTGCTTTTCGGTCGTTACTCTCCGAGTAGCGACGCTCAAATCCACCATTGCATCCCTTTCCCGATCCATTCGGAACCCATCGACGGGACCTTTGTCAATGCCGTCTTGTTTGACGGCACAGCCCAAACTCACGCCGTCTGAACTGTCGGTTGTCTACATTCCGGAAAAAAGTCAACCGCTGGAAGATTTTTGCGCTGGTATTTTTCAAAAAAAGTGGTAATTTGTGTTGACACAAAAAAATCGATTGCAAGGAGTTCTGAAGATGTTTACAAAATCAAGTCTGGACTTTCTGGAACGGCTGCTCAGAACGCAAAGTCCTTCCGGGTACGAGGAGGAGGCCGCCGCCGTCTTCCGCGATTATCTCGCCGGTTTCTGCCCCCGGGTCGAAACCGATGTCCTCGGCAACACCGTCGGCGTACTCAATGAGACCGCCCCGATGCGCGTCATGCTCTCGGGACATTACGACGAAATCGGCTTTCAGGTCGTCTACATCGACGACGGCGGATTGATCTATTTCCGCCCCAACGGCGGCATCGACAAGCTCAATGTCCCTTCCAGCGAGGTCGACATCCTCACCGAAAACGGCAAAGTCCCCGGCGTGATCGGCAAAAAACCGATCCATTTGCTCAAACAGGAGGAACGCAACCGTCCGCCGGAGCTGGAAGATATGTGGATTGATATTGGCGCGTCCGACCGCGCCGGGGCGGAAAAGCTCGTCACCGTGGGCGACCCGGTGGCCATGCGTCCGAATTTCCGGCGCATGGGCGACACGAAAATCATGTCCAAAGGATTGGACGACAAGATCGGCGCTTTCGTCGTCGCCGAAACACTCAAACTGCTTTCCTCCAAGAAGAAACTCAATGTCGCAGTTTACGGCGTTGGCTCGGTTCAGGAGGAGTTGGGGCTGCGGGGCGCGACCACCAGCACCTTTGCGATCGATCCGGCGGTGGGGTTTGCCATCGACGTGGGGTTTGCCACGGATCTGCCGGATATTCCGAAAAAATTGCTCGGAGAAATCAAGCTTGGCGCCGGGCCGGAACTCAGCCGCAGCGCCGACAACAATCAGGTTCTCGCGCGCCGCATTCGCGCGGTGGCCAAGGCTAAGAAAATCGTCTGTCAGGAAACCGCGGGACATCGGGCGACCGGAGGGACGGATACGGCGAAAATGCAGTTGACCCGTTCCGGGGTGGCCACTGCGCTGGTGAGCATTCCGAACCGTTATATGCATTCCCCTGTGGAGATCTGCGACTTGCGTGACGCGGAGGCCGCGGCGAAACTTCTGGCCGAAACGATTGCCTCTTTCCAGGGCGACGAAACCTTCATTCCGGGGCTGGACTGAACGGGGCTCCCGGGAAGGCAATCATCGATGGCCGCCAGACGACGCAAAAACTATGAAAATTTAAGACGTTATGTCTACACCGGAGGCTATGCGCGGCTGGACGGATACCGTCCTGCGGAATCCCCCGCATGGCGCAGTCGTCGCCGGAGAACCGTGCTTGTCGGCGTGACCGTGGCGATTTATGTGACAGGATTGGCGGCAATGCTGCTGTAATTTTTTTTTAAGGAAAGGGCGTGAAGGTTCATGATTTATCCCGAGCTTGCGATCTCGAAAAACGATCAATACAATTCCCCGGAAGGACGACTTCCGAGTTTTGCCTGCCGTTTTTTCCCGGGGACAAATGCGTACTTCTTCGCGTCGAACTTCGAAATTTTCATTGCCTCCGGCCGACTGGCCCGGAAGGGCAGACTCGACGGGGTAAATCAGATTCACATGTCGGCACGCAATATTACTCTGATCGAGCGTTGCGGCGGGCATGTGCACATCGAGGGATTGGATCATCTGCGTTCGCTTGATGGCAAGCCGGTGGTGATCGTCGCCAATCACATGAGTCTTTTGGAGACGGCGGTGCTTCATGCAATTGTGCGGCCGCATCTGGATTTTTCTTTTGTCATCAAGAAAAGTCTGCTGAAGATCCCGTATTTCGGGGATATTCTGCGTTCGTTCAACGCGATTGCAGTCAGCCGGGAGAATGCCCGGGAGGATTTGAAAACCGTGCTGAACGAAGGTCGGAAACTGCTGGAGGAAGGTCGTTCGATCGTCCTGTTCCCGCAGTCAACCCGAAGCGTCCAGTTCATTCCTGAGAATTTCAATACCATCGGCGAAAAACTGGCTCGCGACGTGGGCGTCCCGGTGGTCCCGCTGGCGCTGAAGACCGATTTTGTGCGCAACGGCCGTTGGATCAAGGAGCTTGGTTCGGTGGACATCGGCAGTAAAGTGTGTTTCTCCTTTGCGTCACCGCTTGCGATTACGCATGAAAATGCGAAGGATGTTCACCGCCAGATTCTCTCCTTCATCGGCGACCGGCTGGAATCCTGGCGCGCGGAGCGTTGAAAAAGACGCGGGGTGTATTCCGTCCCCGCCCGCAATGGTCAAAACTGGAGATTGCAAAAAACTGGTACCCCGGGCGGGAATCGAACCCGCGACCAAAAGTTTAGGAAACTTCTACTCTATCCACTGAGCTACCGGGGCTGGAATTTCGAATAATATAGCATCATGCCGCTATTTTGCAACTTCCCCTGCCTCAAAAAGAATTTCACCGCCGACCGTTTCGGCAACATGCGTCGCTCCTTGCGGGAGCGCGGAATCTTTATAACCGGATCGGCAGCGGGGCGGTTTTTTTTCGCAACCTCTTTGCATTACGGGAATTTCATGCTATATTACAGAAAATAACGGTGCCGAAGAATTGTTTTCTCCCGGGGGGAAAGTGTTTTCCGGGCAAACCCTGTGGAATTCGGACGCTATCAGAATCGGAGGAGATCTTCTTCCGGGGCTGATACCGCGATTCCGCAAAGCAAAGCCGGTTCATCGCTTCCCGACCCCCGTCGGAATCCATGCCTCCCGCACCGCTGAAACCACAACATCCACAGCAACAAGGAGCAACATGGAACACAAGGTTTCTTTCCGTCTCGACGAATCCCGCAACATCGAAATCGCCTGCGGCAAAATGGCTAATCTCGCCAACGGTTCCTGCACCGTGCGCATGGGCGACACCATGATCCTCGCCGCCGTTTGCAGCGGCGACGCAAAACCCGGGCAGGATTTCTTCCCGCTGCAGGTCGATTATCGTGAAAAATACAGCGCCGCGGGCAAATTCCCCGGCGGCTTCATCAAGCGCGAGGGACGTCCCTCGACCAAGGAAATCCTGACCTGCCGCGTGACCGACCGTCCGTTGCGCCCGCTCTTTCCCGAAGGGTTCTTCGATGAGGTGCAGGTCCACATCCTGCTGCTCTCCGCAGACGGTGTGAATGAACCGGACGTGCTGGCAATTCTCGGCGCATCCACGGCGCTGTGCCTCTCGGATCTGCCGTTTCAGGGGCCGATCGGCGCCGTCCGCGTCGGCAAGGTTGACGGGAAACTCGTGCTCAATCCGACGATTGAGGAGATGAAGAAGAGCACCATCGAGCTGATCTACGCCGGCGTGCCGGACAAGGTCATCATGATCGAGGGCGAGGCCAGCGAAGTTTCCGAAGAGGAACTGCGCGAGGCGATGGAACTGGCCAACGAAGAAGTCAAAGTTCAGTGCGAAGCGCAGAAACAGCTGGCGGCCGAAGGCGGCCATGCCAAGAAGGTTCCGCAGCTGCATCTGGTTCCCGCCGATCTGGTGCGCGCCATGACCGATTTTTGCGCTCCGAAGCTGGAAGCAACCTGTACGGTCCCCGGCAAAAACGATCGGATCGTCGCACTCAATACTCTGCTGGCCGATGTGCGCGCCGCCGTCCGTGCGAATTTCGCGGCGATGTCCGATGCGGATTTCGAACTGGAGACGACCAAATGTTTCGATGATCTGGTTCGCACGACCACCCGCCGGGTCATTCTGGAAAAGCATTACCGTCCGGACGGCCGGCAGATCGATCAGCTGCGTCCGCTCTCGGCAGAGATCGATGTGATCCCGGTGGTTCACGGCAGTGCGCTTTTCTCCCGCGGCGAAACGCAGGCGCTGGTCATCACCACGCTGGGCAGCGAAAAGGATGCGCAGGAAGTCGACAACATCACCGGCGGCGACGAAGTGCGCAACAAGCGCTTCTATCTGCATTACAACTTCCCGAATTACAGCGTTGGCGAATGCGGACGCATCAGCGGTCCCGGACGGCG
This sequence comes from Victivallaceae bacterium, assembly GCA_028691615.1. Taxonomy (GTDB): domain Bacteria; phylum Verrucomicrobiota; class Lentisphaeria; order Victivallales; family Victivallaceae; genus JAQUYX01. The sequence continues at coordinate 226 of JAQUYX010000207.1, read as the reverse complement.
TGAAATCGGTCATGGAAATCTGGCGGAGCGTTCCGTCTCCAAAGTGATTCCCGCCGACTTCCCCTATGTCATTCGTTGCGTTTCGGAGATCATGTCTTCGAACGGTTCGACCTCGATGGCATCGGTTTGCGGCGCAACGCTCTCGCTGATGGCGGCGGGCGTGCCGATCTCCGCGCCGGTGGCGGGAATTTCCTGCGGACTGATTACCGGGGACAACGGCGAAGAG
>JAQUYX010000206.1 GCA_028691615.1 Victivallaceae bacterium | reverse complement strand
GTTCGACGCCGATGAACTGGTACCAGAAATCCGGTTCCGCCCGGTGAACCGCGATCGCCCACGGCGCCAGCACGGCCAGCGCAACGACCAGCGGAATCCACGGCAGCGTAAACAGCCGCTTCCACTCCTTCTGCCAGAGGAGGAAGGGGACGATCGCCGCCGCCGGCAGCACGAATCCGAGCAGCCCCTTGACCAGGAACGCCAGCCCGACGCCGACGCCGGCAAGCGCCAGATACCCGGCCTGCTTCCAGGGATGCTTCTCGGTGTAAGCGTAATAGAAGGCCGTCATGGTGAGCAGGATGAAGAAACTCAAATGGGCGTCGAGCACCCCGTAGGTGCCGACCGCGAAAACCAGTCCGGAAAGCAGAAAGACCATCGCCGCGACTCGCCCGGTTTTCTCATTCCCGGCGCGGCGGCAGAGGAGCCAGATGAGGAGCGCCGACAAGAGCGTGCAGAGCGCCCCCATGATCCGCACCGCCCCGGGCACCTCGCCGAACACCATCATCGCGGCGGCGTTCATCCAATAGCCCAATACCGGTTTTTCGAAGTAGGGCAGGCCGTTCAGGTGCGGAACGATGAAATCGCCGGAGGCGATCATCTCGCGGGGAATCTCCGCATAACGCGTCTCGTCGGGAATAAAAAGCGGCCGCTGCCAGATGGATCCGAGATAAAGAACGAGAAAACACGCGGCCACCAGCAAAGGCATATATTTTTTCATGACAGACTCTCCCGGTTGATGCGGACTACTATACGGTCCGTCATTCAGCGGAAGATTACGAAAAGATTCTTTTTTATTCATCATCCAAACCGTCGCGCGGTCTTAATTCCCTGTGTTGTTGCCGGCCTTCCCGGCGCCCTCTTCCCCCCGGGCGGCAAAATGGCCGAAGCCCCCGTATTCCACCATGTAACCAATTCCACCCCAATCGATTGCATCTGCAATTCCGACCCGCTTTTTGTGATTTGAATGGCAGCCGGTCTCTTATTGTTGGTACACGGCGCATAATATAGCTCTTTTTGCAACGATTTTCAACAAGCAAATCCCGCCGTCGCAAATCGATCGTCAAAATAATATTCCGTCCGGAAGACGGAAACGACCGGCGAACGGATATGTCGGTCATGAAAAGGAATCCGGCCTTTTGACCGGAAGCAGGCGAAGCCGGTATTCGTTCGGAGGAATGCCGAATTTGCGTTTGAAGGCGCTGTGAAGCGCGCCGGGACCGGGGAATCCACATTCATCGGCGATCGCCGGAAGCGTTTCGTCGGTATCCATGAGCTTTCGCTGCGCCATGCGCAAACGCTCCTCCTGCAGGAATTGTTTCGGCGAAATCCCGAAGCGCGCCTGAAAAAGCCGATATACCGAGGATTCCGTCAGCAGGAACTTCTTCGTCAGCGACGCCACGCGAAAATGCTGCGATCCGGCATTCGTGAGCAGGAAATGCACCATCTCCTGCACCCTCTCGTCGTCGATCGCATAAAAGTCGGTGCTTTCCCGCTCAACGATTCCGGAAGGGGCGAAACGGTACAACAGGGATTGCCCGCCGGTCTCCGATCGCCTCGGCAACTTTCCGTCGAGCAGAAAGTCCATGCGCTCCGCCGCGAAAAAAGCCCGCTCGTAAAGCCGGCTGTCCACGCTGGACAGCGTCAACGCCTTCGGATTACAGAAGAATCCCTCGTTGCCGACGCCCAGAATCGCCGCGTCCCGGGGAATTTTCAATCCGACATTGAGAACCGCGTCCGCGACGACGGAGGCGTCAAAGTCATTGTCGCAAAAAATGCAGAAGGGCCGGGGCATTCGCCGCACCGCGCTTTCCAATTCGCGCTCATGCCGTTTATGCGAGAACTCCGTCGGGATGGAAACGTATTCCGGAGAAAATCCGTAACTCCGGAGCCGCTCCGCAAAGAAGATCTTCCGGGCGTTGATCGCGGCGCAGAGGTAGTTGCGGTATCCGCGCCGCATGAAATAATCGGCGGCCATATATCCGATGCGCGTGTCATCCGACGCCACGACCGCGTCGGCATAACGCAGAATATCCGGCAGCAGGTCCGTGGTGGCCACCACGGCAATCCCGCGGGCTTTGAGTTCGGCCAGGCCGCACGCATTGTCGATGAGGACGCCGTCCCCGTCCCAGTTGCGGATCTCCTCGGCCAGGTTGAGCATCCGCGGCACGCGAAGCATCCAATGCTTTGCGCGGGCGTAGTCAAGAATCCCCCGGATTTCCGGAAGCGACAGAAAATTCTTCGCCAGAAGAATGGTTTTTGCCCGATTCTGCTTCATCATGCCGGAACCATACTTCTCCGGACTGTTTTTTTCAAGCGGGGAATGCATGATTTCATGATGCCGAATCAAGAAATCATTATTGCCGTCCGCATTTTTCCGGGTATAATATACAGCAAACGACAATCTTCAGCGCAGAAAGGTGCTTCGCCATGCCGTCCATTTCCACATCCGCAGATACGTCGCAAAAAACCGTGATCGTCATCGGCGCGGGTGTCGCCGGGTGCTGTGCCGCGATTCAGGCGGCGCGCAGTTCCGCGAAATGCATCCTGGTCGAAAAAAACGGCATCAACGGCGGAACGCTGAGCCTGGGCGGCATCGCCTGTCCCGGTCTCTTTTTCGCGTGGGGGGGCAGGCAGGTGATCGGCGGCATCGGCTGGGAACTGGTTTCGGAGACGCTGACCATCTGCGGCGACGCCATGCCGGACTTCCGCCGCTACAATCCGAATCTTTTCTGGCACTATCAGATTCCCGTCAATCCGGTGATCTTCACGGCGCTTTGCGACCGGAAATTCCGCGAGTGCGGCGTCGAAGTGCATTATCATACCATGCTGGCCGGCGTCCGCCGCAAGGACGGCCGGTGGGAAATCACCCTCTGCGGAAAGGACGGGCTGTTCCGTCTGGAAGCGGACGCCCTGATCGACTGCACCGGCGACGCCAACGCCGTGCGGCAGGCGCGTTTCCCTGTCTCCATTCCCGACGAATGCCAGCCGGGAACTTATTCGGTCCATTGCTCCGGGTACGATCCGAAACAGGTGAACAGCGAAGAACTTCGCCGGGCCTACCTGACCGCCGAGGCGAAAGGGGAAATCCGTCCGGAAGATATCGGGTGGGGAAGCTCCTTCTCGGAACTCTTTCTCCAGCGCCGGGGCGAGAACGCGAATCACGTCAACCACATCAACGGCGGCGACAGCCGGGGCCGCACCCGCATGGAAATGGCGGGACGCGAATCGCTGTTGCGCACCTATTGCTTCCTGAAAAAGCAGCCCGGCTTCGAACACCTGCAAATCCGGTACGCCGGGTTGGAGTGCGGAATCCGGGAGAGCCGGACCATCATCGGCGAAGAGTCGGTGACCGCCGAGGATTACCGCACCGGAAAACGCTGGCCGGAACCGGTCGCCCAGGCTTTTTACCCCATGGATCTGCACGACGCGAAAAAAGGCATCGTGAAGACGGACCTGCCCGAAGGCGTCGTCCCGACCGTCCCCCGGGGAGCCCTGATCCCCCGGGGCAGTTCCGGCCTGTTGGCCGCGGGCCGGATCATTTCGAGCGACCGCATGGCCAACTCCGCGCTGCGGATCCAGGCCGTCTGCATGGCGACCGGCCAGGCCGCCGGGGCCTTGGCGGCGCTCTCCGCCGCCCATCACTGCGAACCGAAAACGCTCCCATACGAAATTCTAAGAAAGGAGTTACAGGCGAATCATGTCATTTTCCCGTAACATAATCCAGGTGCATGAAAGGGACTCCAGAGAGAAGGAAAAACAAATGAGAAAAGCGACTTTCACGTTGATAGAATTGCTGGTCGTGATCGCTATCATCGCGATTCTCGCCGCAATGCTGCTGCCCGCCCTGAACCAGGCGCGGGAACGGGCGCGGGCCACCACCTGCAACAATAATTTCAAGCAGAGTTTGCTGGCCATCCAGCTCTACAACCAGGATTCCAACGATGAGTTGCCCACCCGCAGAGACAACGATGCCCTGGCGCCTTACTGCTGGGGAGCCTACCTCTGCAACGGGAAATACATGACCGGCTACAACTCCCTCTTCTGCCCCAATCGGTTCCACTCCGACAGCCTGAAGGATTTTCAGAAGGTGATCCTTGACCGCACCGTCGGAATCTATGACGGATCCGCCTCCCTCAGCGATGCGCGGAACTATCTGACCCAGCAAGGCATCGGAGCCGGGGACTCGATCATGCGCAGAACCGATCTGCCCGGCTCGGTCATGCTTTACAGCATCAATTTCAAGAAGGTCAAAAGGGCCGCCATCTTCCCGCTGCTGGCCGACACCAGCCGGGGAGGAGATATTTCCCGCGGCTCCACCTTCCGCTTCTCTCCTCTCAACAACACCCGAACCGCCGAGGTGTTCGCCGCCGCCTCGCTGAATCACGAAACAAAGGCAACTATCGGATTTGCCGATGGACACACCGAAAGCTGGAACCGGGTAAAATTCAAATCCAACGGCTTCGGTCAACTCCGGCTGG
>JAQUYX010000037.1 GCA_028691615.1 Victivallaceae bacterium | reverse complement strand
GTCTACCGCATGTTGATTCTCAACGATTTGAAACGGTTTGATTTTAAGGAGCTTCGCAGCTGCACCTCCGCGGGGGAACCGCTTCATACCGAAACGGTTCGGATCTGGAAGGAAGGAACCGGCATCACCATTCGGGAGGCCTACGGGCAGACGGAAACGGTCGCGATGATCGGAAGCACGCCCGACATGGAAGTGCGCCCCGGTTCGATGGGCAAGCCGCTTCCCGGATGGAATGTCGAGCTGCTCGACGACAACAACAACCCGGTCAAACAAGGCGAAGACGGCAAAATCGCCGTCAAGCTGGATCCGGCACCGGTGGGACTTCTGGAAAAATACATGTATAATCCGGAGGAGAACCGCCATAGTTTTGTCGGCAACTATTATTTCACCGGAGACAAGGCTTATCAGGATGAGGACGGATATTTCTGGTTTGTCGGACGCAGTGACGATATCATCAAGAGTTCCGGCTATCGGATTGGTCCCGGTGAGGTCGAGGAGACGATGATGCAGCATCCTGCGGTTCACGAGGTCGCCGTGGTCGGCGCGCCCGATCCGCTCCGCGGAGCCAAAGTCAAGGCGTATGTGGTGCTCAAAAAAGGCTACAAAGCCACCGACACGATGATCAAGGAACTGCAGGCGTTTGTCAAAAAGCAGACTGCGCCCTACAAATATCCGCGGGAAATCGAATTTGTCAAGCAAATGCCCAAGACGTTCTCCGGCAAAATCAAGCGGGATATTCTGCGCAAGCATGCGGAGACGGGGGATGCGGATCTGTTGAAGTAGTTTTTTTCTGCGGAGAAACCGATTCTTCTTGCGCTCCGGTCGCAAGGGGATGCACGAAAGCGTATGGGAACAATCAGAATGGAAGCAGCAAATGATGCCCTGAAAGTGGCGCGGGTCATTGTCGCATCGGCAAAGGCCAACGGCTATCTGGAGGGGGAATTGAGCGTTCTGCCCGAACTGGCGGATGCGGAGAAACAGATTTTTCTGCAGATCATCGCCGCATTGGACCGCCATTTGGACGGCGCGAAGAGAGATCATCTGACGCTGGAAGAAATCGCCTCAATGTTCTCTTTTGTCTTTGCCAAGGCTGCGGAAGCGGTCACGAATGTCGCACGGCACATGAAAATGCAGTTCGACATGGTGGGCCTTTTTGATGGGAAAATTCCTTTCGGAGCCGATGATTTTCTCCGCAACTTCTGCCACACCAGCCACTTGGCGGGAGATTTCGCCGAAGTCTTTCTGGCATGGCGGGAAACCGAGGAAGGCCGGGATGTCGATCCGCGACTTTCTCTTTTGGAAGCATTGAAATGGACATGGCGGATCACTGCCGGGATTTCGCTGGAAAAGATGGAACAACGCGGATTCTTCGAGGAAGAGAAGCAATCTGCAAACCCCAGCAAGGAAAAAAAATGAGACTGCTGACTGCGACACTTCTGCCACTCGCTTTTGCGGCGACGCTCTCCGGTGCGGAACCGGCAAATTCCACCGCGCCCTCCCCCGCGGCTCCGGCGCAGGTCATGACCGCTCCGGTCGATGCCGTCGTCACAGCGACTCCTGCAAACAAGATGGAGCAAACAACGATGGTTAAAACGCCGGCGAAGACGGATTGCTCCGCTGACCAGTCGTCGCACAACGGGGCACACATGTGGCGCGGCGTGGTTAATATCTGCACTTGTTTTTTTGAACTGCCTCGTTGTATGATTCTGGGCAACAGCCGGCTTCCCTTCTTTGGATTCATCGGAGGCGCGGTCGAAGGGGTCGGGCTTACGGGAGTGCGTTGTTTTGCCGGGTTGACCGACGTGATCTTTCTCGGATTCGATCCGGGGCGGATTTATTCGAAAAACTTCGCGCCTTACGTCTGGAATTCTCCGTGGCAGCTTCCCGCGCGAAGCACGACCTCCCTCCTCCGGTAGCCTGAGTTCGACACAAGCGGGAGAGCTGGAGACATCATGATGGAAAAACGCGAACACTGGGGCAGCACATTCGGCTTCATTATGGCCGGAGCCGGATCTGCGATCGGATTGGGAAACATCTGGAAGTTTCCCTATATCACCGGGATCAACGGCGGGGGCGCATTTGTGTGCGTTTATCTGGCCTGTATTTTCTTCATCGGCGTACCGGTACTGCTCTCGGAATTGGCGTTGGGACGCGCCTCGCAGCGCGGGCCCATCGGCGCGTTCGGATATTTTTCCCGCAAGAGTTCGATTCTTCCGAAGGTAATCGGCGGATTCGGTCTGGGGTTGTCGGCGGCATTGTTCGCGTTTGGGAGCAACGGTCTGGCGCTGATGGTCGGACTCATTGGCATCGCGTTTCTGGTGAAGGGGTGGTCGGTCGCGGGATTTTGCTGTACTGCGGTGGCATTTCTGATTCTCTGCTATTATATCATCATCGGCGGATGGATTTTGCGCTATGCAATTCTCGCTTTTGCGGGCAAATTGTCGTTCGCCACGGCGACGGATGCGACCGGGTGCTTCCTCGGGATGGCCGGCGACGGGTGGCTCTCGGCCCTGTTGACGATCGGCTTCATGGTGCCCTGCGCCGGGGTGTGTTATTTCGGTGTAAAAAAGGGGATCGAGCTGGCCAGCAAAATCATGATGCCGGTGCTGCTGGTCATTATTTTTGTCCTGGTGATCCGCAGTCTGACGCTGCCGGGAGCGAGCAAAGGATTGGAATTTTTCCTGAAACCGGATTTTACGAAACTGACCACGCAGGGATTGCTGGAGGCGCTCGGTCATGCGTTTTACTCTCTGTCGCTGGGCATGGCCACGATGATTACCTACGGCAGTTACCTGCCCAGACAGCGCAATATTTTTTCCGCGGGACTGTGGATTGTCCTCTTGGACACCTGCGTCGCATTGCTGGCGGGCATCGCGATTTTTCCGGCGGTCTTCGCAATGGGGCAAAGTCCAGCGGCCGGGCCGGGGCTGATCTTCAACATTCTGCCGTTGACGTTCAACGCGATTCCGGGAAGTCTGGGATGGTTGTGGAACGGTTTGTTTTTCCTGCTGATGCTGATTGCGGCGCTGACCAGTGCGATCAGCATTTTCGAACCGGGCGTAGCGGCTTTGATGGAACACGCGAAGTTCTCACGACACAAAGCGGTGATTGTCACTGCGGGATCGGCCACCGTACTGGGGATGGTGATTTGTTCCTCGGTGCTCACATGGGAACGGATTCCGGGAGTGGAGGCGCTCTTTCAGACGCTGACCGGAGCATGTCGCGCGAGCCTTTTTGAGCAGATTGACTATCTTTGTTCCAGTTGGGTTCTGCCGCTCAATGGCTTTGCGATCGCGCTCTTCACCGGCTGGATCTGGGGGGTCAGTCGCGCTTCGCGCGAACTTTACCGGAGGGGAGTTCCGGCGACGACATTGGAGCGGACGGAAAAGATTCGCTCGCTCTTTTTTATGCGGCTTTCGGTCTCATTCTGGTCGATTTTTATCCGGTTCATCGCGCCGGTGCTGGTGCTGATTATGTTTTTGTACGCCGCAGGAATCGTGAAATTCACAAAATAACGCAGCGGGGGAGGAGAATTTCTGATGAGCTACAATCCGATCAAGCTACTGATTGCGGCGGCATGGTTTTACGCGTCATATCATGCGCTGGCAATGTTGGAAAAGCGGGATATGACCGAACGCAATCTTTTCTGGTCCAATCTGTTTGCTTTTTTTGCCGGTCCGCTGGTGATTGTCTACCTTTATACGTATGATTATGTCGTCCGCACGCTGGAACGAATGGGAATGCGAAGACTCGCACGCAAGAGAGCGGCAATCAAAATTGAAATCCGCGATTCCACCGGCAAAGTGTTCGCCGCGGAAGAGGCCAACGAACGTTCGGAGGTTCCCTTTCTGACGCGGAAGATTCTTTTTGACGCGGTAAAAGCAGGCGCGAGCGACATTTTTTTCGATCCGAAATCCGACGGCAGCTATCATGTGCGTTACCGCTGCGAGGGAATGCTCAACGAGGTCGCCGTGTGGTCGCAGGAGATCGGCAGCGGAGTCATTGATTCCATGAAACTGGCCTCGGGCATGGACACAACCGAGCATCGCAGACCGCAGGAAGGTTCGTTCAGCGGGATCGTCCGCAAAGATACGTCCGTCGGTTTTCACAGTGCTGTCATGGGTGCGGTCGGCGGGGAGAAACTGAGCATTCATCTCTCGGAAAACGCCTCCGCTCCCCAAAAACTGGCGGATCTGAAGATGCGTTTGGACATTCAGAATTCGATCCGGCAGGCACTGGCCGGACGCGGCGGATTGATTCTTTTGTGCGGGCCTTCGAAAAGCGGAAAAACAACCACGCTGTACAGCTTATTTCACGAAATCGACTGCTCGAAATACAATGTCATTTCCATCGAAGATCCGATTTTTCACGCGCTGGACGACATCAGTCAGCTGGAAGTTTCCAACCGTTCCGGCTTCACTTGCGGCATTCTCATCCGCAATGCGCTGGCTCAAAACCCGGACATCATCGCCGTGGGCGAAATTCGTGACCGGGAATCGGCTATGGCGTGCGTCAATGCCGCCCGCACGGGGCATCTGATTGTGGCGACGCTCAACTGCCGCGACAATCGCGATATGTTTGAGCGCATGGCGAATTTGGGAGTGGCACCTCACGATCTGGTGGAGGTGCTTCAACTGTCGGTATCGCAGGCACTGCTTCGGACGCTCTGCAAGAAATGCCGACAGTCCATCGCGCTGCCCGATGTTTATCGGGAAATTTTCACCGGTCTCGGACTGGCGCAAGATCAGCTGTGCAGCGCAAGCGGATGCCGGGATTGCGATGGCAGCGGTTATGCGGGAGTGCAGGCGGTGTTTGATGCTCTGGAGATGACCGATGCGCTCAAAACGCAATTAGGTTCTCAAAACACTTCCATTCAGCAGATTCAACAGACGCTGGATCAACAGTTTGGCAACGCGCCGCTGTACTGCGAAGCGCTGTCTCTTGTCGCAACGGGAGTTACGACATTCGAAGAGGCGGGCAAAATCAACGCGACACCCGGTATTTAAAACGGAGGCTTGTGACCGCATGGAAACACTGATTTTCTTTCTCTGCAGTATCGTCGGCGCGGTTGCCGGCGGCAAAAGATGTCTTTTTCAAAGTTGGATGACCTTGTTGAATCTGACGCTTGCCGGATATCTTGCCATCTGGTCAGAACAATTTGTGTCCGCACAGTTCGGTTCGATTCTTCCGAAGTCGGCAGAGGTCTACACCCGCGCGGCCTTGGTCGGCGGTGTTTTTTTCGGCCTCTTGATCGCACTGGTTTTTCTCGGACATAAATTACGCCACGGCATTGCGCAGTACAAGACGCAGCCGATCATCGACCGCCTCGGCGGAATCGTTGCCGGTGCTGCTGCGGGGCTGGTCTTTGCGGGCGTAGCAGGTTACATCTTCTCGCTCACCCCGATGGCCGGGGAAAAAGGAATTATTTCCGCCGATCTTCTCCGGGAACGATCCGGGCACACGGTGCAGAACATGAGCAAAGTCGTCAATCGGATGACCTTGCAAACATCTGCCAATGAGGAGCAGACAAAAATGTTGGAGGAGTATATCACGCCTCCTCCCCCGCCGGAACCGGAACCAGACAAAAATGGCAAAAAAGGAGGAAAAAAACCTGCTTCTGCGAGTGCCGCAACGGCTTCCGCCACAAGCAACGGCGAGACGCCGCCTCCTCCGCCCAAACCGACCCGTCCGGTCAAACCGGAGATCTCCGCGCCCGCCGCGTGGGGGAATAATCCCAATCAGAAAACACTCTAATTAAGAAAACCGGATCCGATCCCCCGGACACAACAACATACCGGATAGAATAGAACGGAAATATGAATTATCTCAGCGGAAAATGGGCATTTTGGGTTGTAGGACCGCTTCTTGCGGCGTTCTTCACCCTCGCCTTTTATCTTTTCAACGAAGCGCCGGGCTTGGGCAACTCCTTCACCGTCCTCACGGAATATTGCAAAGGTTCCGTGCAGAACCAAAAGCTCAACGCGCCTCCGCCAGTCAACTGGCAGTTTGGTCTGCTGCTGGGTACGGTCATCGGTGCGCTGGCGGGAAGTCTGATCTCCGGCTCGTTCAAACTTCGCTTGTCCGAGGGGCAGGACGGCGTTTTCCCGTTGAAAATTATCAAGAGTGTTCTTATGGGCTTGGCCGGAGGAGTGGCGATCATGCTGGGAATCCAGCTCTCCGGGGATTCGGTGATGGGGCATACGGCCGGTGCGATGATGATGTCGCCGGGCAGTTGGATTTTTCTGACGGCTATGTATGCGTCCGGAATGTTTTCTGCAATTCTCGCCGAACGTCATAGCGGCGCCAAAAAATCGGGGGAATAAAGCTCATGCATCCGTTGGAGTTGGGTGAAAATTTCAAGATTGCCGCTGCAATCCTCATGGGAATGATCGGGGGCTTCCTGCTGGTCAAGGCCAATTTGCATTCTCGCGAGAGCATCGTCAACGCCTTGAGCCTCAAGGAAAATTCGCTTTTCAAAACGGTTCTGGTTATGTTGATTCTCGGGATCACCGGAGCATTTTTTCTCCGGGCGGCGGGAGGATTGACCGCAACCGTTTCCGGGGGGTATTTCTACCCTTCGCTGATCGGAGGCGCGCTGGCCGGACTTGGGCTGTTCCTTTGCGGCGGGACGCCGATTACAGCACTGGCCGGGGCGGCGACCGGGCGGATCTACTTTCTTTGGGCGCTCATTGGAATGGCGCTGGCATATCCGCTGGTCACTTACACGCGCGCATTCTGCTCCCAAGCGATCGCCTCATGGGGGAGCGAATTATCGACAATCTCCCCGCAATCGTCCTATTTCAACTGGAGCAATCCGGCTTTTTTCCTTGTCGCGCTGCTGATCGCCATGTTGATTGTCGTTCATCTGCTGCTTCCCGATGACGGAGCTAAGGGCGAATAATTTTTGCAATCCCTCAGAAGGTCAGCTCCCGACGCAAGACGCGGATCGTGTTGCGCAGCAAGTTGCCCGCCACGGAAGTAAACTTGCGAATCTTCACTTTGCCCATCTGTCCCGGAGGCAGCTTCGCCCCCGGCGCAATCAGGACGCGATAATACGCTTCGACCGCCGTATAAGTTCCATTATCGTCGGGCAGCACCGCCAAAGAACCGCCGTAGATGGAGAAAAAGGCCGGATTGTCCGGCAGCTTCGAACTTTGATCTACAAAAATCACCGTACCGGATACCGTTTCAAGTCTGCCGTTCAGCCAAAGCGTCGCTCGATCCCCGACGGACAAACGCCCCACGTCGTCCTCCGAAAAAAAGGCTTCCACATAAATTTCTCCACGGTTGACCACTTCTCCGATCAATTCTCCGCGCCGAAGAAATTTTCCTTTCACCGCATCTTTGTTCAGCAGCAGAAAATCCCCCGCGATCGGCGAACGCAGCCACATCTCGTTGCGACGGCGTTCCAGCTCGGTCAACTCATTTTCCGTCTGGCGAAGCTGTTCGCGCAGCGCAGGCACTTCCCCTTGCATCTGGGCGGAACGCTGCGCCATATCCAGCCGGAGCGCATTCGCAGTCCGGTCAAGGCGCGTCATCCGCATCTGAAAATCCAGTCGCGGATCTTCCAATTCCAACAGCACATCGCCTTGTCGAACCGGATCGCCGTTCCCCGGCGGATGCCGAAGCAAAAAACCGTCGATCGGCACATATAAATAATATCCCCCCGTCTCCCGCACCATCGCACTGCCGGTCAGATTCCAGGGCAGCGGCAGAAGCAAAATCAAGGCGATCCCGAGAAAAACAGCCCCGGACAACAATTTCCGTTCCGGTCGCATCTGACGCCGTTGTTTCCATAGATAAATCACTTCCCCCACCAGAGGGCGCAGAATCATCAGATACACTTCCAGAATCAACAGCACAATTCCGATCGCTTTGGCAAACTGGAAATAGACCAGCAGCACAATCGACAGATATAGAAAAATCCGGTAGACAAAGGAACAAACACCATAGGCAAAAAGCGCCAGCCGTTTGAAGCCGCGCGCCGTCTCCTCGTGAACCGGCAATCCGAAAAGACGCCCGCGCCAGAGATCGCGTACCAGATCGGAACTGCGTTTCTGCAGATTGTCGATATTCACCAGATCCATGAGCATATAATATCCGTCGTAGCGGATGAAGAAGTTGCCGTTCACCAGAAGGGTGTTGATGATGCTGACCGCAAAAATGTAGTAGGCGACGGCATTGACCGCGCCGCCGGCCGTGTTTGCCCAGACCAGCGCGGCGATTCCGCCGATAATCAGTTCACAAAAAATGCCCGCGCCGTCAATGCGAAAGCGGGTCATGGAATTTTTGATTCGCCACGCGTCGGTAAGATCCGTAAAAAGCCGGGGAAAGAAAAAGATGAAGGCAATCCCCATTTTTCGGACCCGGCAATCAAAACTGCTGGCGGTATAAGCGTGCGCAAATTCATGGATAATCTTGATGACAATAATCGCCAGAGAATAACGGAAGAGGCCGCCCAGCGAGATGGACGCCATAAACTCTCCGGCGAATTTATAGAAGTTGACCGCCAGCGAGGCGTATCCGATAACCGCGAGAAGTTTCAGAAACACCAAGGTGTAACTGTTGAAAATCTTTTGAACCGCAGGCAGCGTCCGACGGATGAACGGATCGGGCGCCCAAAGCGGAATCCGAAAAGACATGTATGCCGAAAGCAGCCGCTGAAACCACATTTTCCGCTTCATCATCCGGGTCGCCTGCACTCTCGCCGCAGTCGTCTGATACGTATGCTTCATCAAGCCGGAACGTTCAAAATTCCGCAGCACGGCAATCACTTTCCCCGCTTCCGAGGGCAGATTCGCACGGGCGAGTTTCTCCAAAAAATCGGCCACGGTCATTTCCTGATCCAGACTCTTGAGAATCCGGTAATCCTCCTCGCCGATGCGAAAGTAATTGCCGGAAACCGGATCATGAACAATCCACCCGGGGTTGCCCGCTTCGTCCGGCCCTCCTTCAAAGACCTCCAGATCGCTGCGAAGTTCCCCGGTGCGTAGTTTTGTGTAATCAATCCCCTGCCCCGGCTGCTGCTGCGGCGGCGGTGTCGTCTCCGGCCCCGTCTGCGACTCCTCTTTTGCGTCCGTCATCGCCTAGAGCCTCCGATACCAGAGAATCAGATGGCGAACCAGATAATACCCAAGCGTCACTTCGTCGCCGGACACCCGGGCGATGCCGCGCATGCCGCAGATGATGCCGTCCCGATTGCTCATGGCGACCCGGATCACATAGCAATAGTTGCGTTTGGCGGTCAGCACCGGCTTTGGACTGACCGAGAGCACCCGCCCTTCGATGGGAATGCCGGGGCGGGTATGCAAATATAGTTTAATTTGGGTATTCGCAGTCAACGAAGACGCGTTGACTTCATCCAATTCAATCTCCGCACAAAGATTCTCCGTGCTCAACACCCCGAAAAGCCGCTCTCCGGCATGCACCTGCCGCCCTTCCATGCGGTCGGGTTCCGGAATATCCAGCACGCCGTCGAATTCCGCCCGAACCACCCCTTTGTCAAGATACCATTGATTGCGGGCAATGTCGATCTGGCACTTTTCCAGTTGAAGTTCCAATAAACGCACCGAGGCTCGTTTTGTGCTGTCCTGAAAAGATTGCTGTCGTAATTGCGCCAGAGCTGCGGCATTGCGTCTGGCTTCGGTTTCCGCTCCGGCCAAAGCGAAACGCCGCTCGTCCAGATCGAATTCCAGCACGACATCGGACTTGCGCACCGGAACGCCCGCGCGATAGCGAGAGTGCTTGACGACACCGTCGTAAGGGGCATAGGCATTCTGTTCGCGCTCCGGCGTCACGGAAAACTCCGCAGAAACCGTCTGCGGCACACGCCAGAAAATCAGTGCCAGCACAAAAATAAACAGCAGCAGAAATACAATTCGCCAAGGCGTCAGCCAGCTTCGGAAGAAAAATCTGCGCAGTCGTTCTTTCCAAGAACGAGTCCGCCGTCCCAGCAAATATCCCAGCGCTTCCGAGTAGTTTTCCGCCAGAAGTCCGGCCACAGCGACCACCGCAGCGGCGCTCCCGGGCACATCGGACTCAATCAGCCAGACGAAGAGATTGTCCGCATTTTTCGCCGTTCCCGGCATATTCACGGGACAGGCGATGACGCACTTGGCGCTGTTCTTCAGATAGGCAAGGGATTTTTGTGCCGCGGAATCTTCCGGATAAGCGGATTCGTCCAGCGCTTTCGGTCGTTCGAGTTTGCGCAGACGCTCCGCAAGCGGCTGAATTTCCACGGCATATTCGCCATTTTGATTGACCTGATCGACGCCGCTGATCTGGATCAATTTCACCGTGCGCGGGCCGTATTCAAAGAGGCAGGAACGGTTGTACGGAAATGCCAAAACGCTGTTGTTGACCACATGTTCCCGCCACTGCGCGAGATCGCTCTTGCGAAACGCCTCATGACCCAGTTTGATTACTGCGGAGAGAGCGGCAAGCCGGCCGCGCAGATCGCTATTGTTGTCCCGTTCCACAGCCATGGATTATGGTTCCTTCACCGGCGAATCGGAGACAAGTACCCCGGACATTCCGGCTGCCAAAAGCCGTTTCCGGTTGTCAATCCGAAGCCGGATTTCAATACTGCGGCTGGCGGAATCGATCGCGCCGGCCACGGCGAAAACCGTACCGCGACAACGCGTATTGGTCTCATCAATAATCAGATCAAAGGTATCTCCTTTGCGCACCTGCCCGCGGCGTTTGCCGTCAAGATAAATCACCGCAAGCAGACTGGTATCGTCGACAATCTGCATCAGCGGCTGCCCGACCCGAACGTATTCAAAGTCGCGCGCGACCTGCTGGATCACCCGCCCGTCGAACGGCGCGACAATCCGGCAGTCGGCAACCTCTTTGCGGGCGAGCCGGGTGTTGGCCTCCTGCGTTTGCTGCCTTGCCTTCGATAATTCCAGCTCGAGTTCGGAGCGTTCCAAATCCTGATTGCCGAGCAGATTTTTGGCCTTGAGCAGTTTGTTGCGCGCCAGACTGCGTTCGGAGAATTTGACTTGCGCAACCGATTCGGCCAGCTGCGCTTCGGCGCGCAGCAGTTTCTGGGCGCTGAGCGTGTCGTCCAGTTCCATAAGTAGATCGCCCTTGTGAAACGCGTCGCCCATTTCAACATGATGCGCTTTGACTTTCGCCTCAACATCAGAGGCGACAGCGGCCTCGCGGAACGGGAAAAGCACCGTCCGAACCGGCATGACCGGTTCGGTCTTTTCGGGCGCGACGGCCAAAATGACGGTAAGTAGAGCAGCAGTTAGTCCGATCATCATGAATCGACGCCTTCCTTTCCCTAAAAATACTGTAATATAATGCGGCAACTGTTTTTTTACAAGGACGCTACCGACAAAAGTCCCGGCGACGGAAGGCGCGGCGCAAGTTTTGTCCGTACCGTCCCCTCTCTTGGGGATTGACAGCGCATATCTTCACAAATACGCTTGTAAAAAAGATCTTGAAGAATTATATTTTTTTATGGATTGTCTTTCTTCAGGAGATTTCTTACATTATGGACGAATTATTTGAAGTTTTCGACACCGACGGATATCCCATCGGTTTTGCGCCCCGCAGCCGCTGTCACGGCGATCCGTCGTTGATTCACAGAACCAGCCACATCGTCATTCTGCACCCGGACCGTCGCCGGATCGCCTTGCAGAAGCGAAGTGCCCGCAAGGATATTCAGCCGGGCAAATGGGACACCGCGGTCGGGGGTCATCTGGAGCTGGGAGAAACCCATCTGCTCGGCGCACTGCGGGAACTGGAAGAGGAACTGGGGATTTCCTCGGACGCGGCGGAGTTGATTCCGATTTTCGAGGACAAAATCCGCAATGAAATCGAGTCGGAAAATGTTCAGGTTTATTTGTTGATTCATCCTGGCCCGTTTGCATTCGACCGGGATGAAATTGATGAAGTCGCGTTTTTTGAGATTGAGGATTTGCAGCGTCGCACCGATTTTTCGGATTTTACCGACAACGTGGTCCGGGAACTGGATAAATTATGGAAAATCGACGTCGCACATTTTTCACCGCCCCCTTCGCTCTGATCGGCCTGACGGGGATCGCCATTCTCTTCCTGCCGGCGCTATTCGCACCGTTGCTGGCCAATGGCCGGCCGCTGGTCGCGCTGACGGAACATGGCAGAGTGGTCTTTCCCTTTCTACGGGATTTTTTCGCGCCGGAGAGTACGGAACGAAGCATCGAGATGCTTTTTAACTGGGCTTTGCTTTGTCTCTTGCCCGCGCTCGGAATCCTTGCGGCGTTCCGACGGCGTCCGAAAATTCGGAAGACGATGATTTTCGTGCTCTTGTTTGCCGCCGCGCTGCCCTTCCTGATGACCCAAAATCGACTCGACAAAACCAATTATCGCGCCCGAACTTATTCCTTTGTCCAATTCGCGCCGATTCCCTATGGACCGGCGGAAATTGTGGGGGCTCCTTGCGAAGCGCCAAGCGTCCGGCATTGGCTTGGCACCGATGACATCGGCCGATCCGTGGCGTCGCGCATGATTTACGGAGCGCGCGTATCGCTCTCCGTGGGAATCTTCAGCACGCTTCTGGCACTGGCAATTGGCGGGTATCTGGGAATGACCTCGGGAGAGCGGGGCGGACTCTTCGACTTGTTTTTTATGAGAAGTGTGGAAATGATGATCTGTCTGCCGACGTTTCTTCTCCTCCTGATTCTGATGGCAATGCTGCGGGGACGGGATTTTGAACAGTCGATTCTCGTGGTGATCGCGGTGATCGGCTTGACCGGATGGACGGGAATCGCGCAGCTGGTGCGCGGCGAAACGCTGAAACTCAGAAATATGCCTTTTGTGCTGGCCGCACAGTGCGCGAATGTCCCGGAACGGTGGATTTTGTTGCGGCACATTCTGCCAAACATATCCGGGGTGATCTTAATTACGTTTGCGTTCGGCGTGGCCGGAGCGATTCTTGCGGAAAGCGCGTTGAGTTTTCTGGGCTTCGGGGTGCAGCCGCCGACGGCCAGCTGGGGGGGACTGTTACGACAGGCGTTCGAAAATCCGTTGGATTACTTTCACCTGACGCTGTTTCCGGGGCTGGCGCTGTTTCTGGCGGTGGTCAGCTTCAACTTCACCGGAGAAGCGCTGCGCAAGGCCCTCGCAAAGTGAATTTGCGTTCCGTATCGGAAAGGTGTTCAATCTGGATTTCAATGGTCTTTTCGGGCAGCAGCTCCTCAATGCGTTCCGGCCACTCCAGCAAGACAAAGGAATCCTCGTCGTCAAGATATTCGTCCACACCGAACGCCAACGCCGCCCGGGCATCCGAAATCCGGTAAAGATCCATGTGGTAGAACATCCCCTTCCCGCCCGGAAGCGCATATTCCTGCATGATCGTGTAAGTTGGACTGGAGATAATCTCATCCACCGCCAAGCCCCGGGCAAAGCCCCGGGCGAATACCGTTTTTCCCGCGCCCAGATCGCCGCGGAGCGCAAGCACACTTCCCGGCGGAAGCGCACGAGCGAGATTCGCGGCCATTTGTTCGGTTTCCGCTTCGGATTTTGAAATCACCACTAAGACATTTTTTTCAGTGCACATACCCGATTTTTTTCCCTTTGAGCAAATCCCGCCGACATTCCGAGTCCCACACCCCCGCGCCCTTTTCCGCGCGGCCAATCACCGTGACCGGAGCCAACTGGTCCGGATATTCTTTGAGCAATGCAGCATATTTTTCTTTTGGAATTGTAAACAGCAATTCATAATCTTCCCCGTCCGTGAGCGCCCCCTCCACGGTCGCTCCGTCACGCAATGGCAAGGCGTCCAGATCGATCACAAATTCGACCTGAGAAGCGCGGCCCATACGTTCTGCGTCAAGCACCAGCCCGTCGCTGATATCCATCATGGCCGAAGCGTAATGATGTTCCGCCAGGAATCTCCCCTCGGCAAGACGAGGCAGGAAGGATACATGATGCCCGGAGGCGTAGCTGTTTCCCAGAGAACCTGTCACGCAGAGAAGATCGCCGGAGGACGCCCCGGAACGCCTCAAGATGCAAGACTCTTCGACCGTTCCGACAATGGAAAGAGAAGCGACCGTGGCGACACCGCAAGTAACAGGCATTGCGGCCAGATCCCCGCCGATCACCTGAACGTGCCAGCGTTCCGCCTCGTCCGCGATTCCGTTGAGGAAATTCAAAACCTCGTCGGACGGTTTGCCGTTGGCCGCATAGGAGACCAGTGCAAAACGGGCAAATCCCCCCATTGCGGCAATGTCGCTGAGGTTGCGCTTCAGGAGTTTTGCTCCCGCCTCGGCACTGGAAACAAGCGCCGGATCATAATGCACGGCCTCAATCAGCTGATCGGCGGCGAGCAGCAAAAGAACGCCGTCGCCGATCCGGACTGCTGCGCAATCGTCTCCGGGACCGACAGCCACATCTCCGCCGCAGGTCAAGCGCGGCAGGAAGGAGTATAAAATTTTCAGTTCATCAAGCATAATGGTGAATAATATACAGCTTCGTCATTGCTTTTCAAGAAGTCCCGGAGATAGATAATCGGAAAAATCTGCGGGAAGAACTTGCCAAACGCACGGAACGGGGTTATTTTATGAAATGATGAAAAAACAAGTACAATTTTTATTTTTCCTTCTGACCGCAGGATTGTTTGTCGGCTGCGACAACTCCCCCAAACACAATCCTCCGCCGTTGGAACGCGCCCGGTTGACGGTTCGTTTCTTCGAGGCTCTGGAAAAAGATGATCCGGCCGCCGGAGAAGTTGCCGTGAAACTGCGGGCGCTGCTGCCGGAAAACAATTACCTGCGGACGTTGGCGGAAACTCGCTCTGCCAATGCGTTTCTGCAGCAGGCCAACCGTTTTTTGAAGGAAGGCAAGCTCAAGGAGGCAGCGGAAGCGATCACCGAAGGACTTCGCCGCGACCCGGTGAACCAGCCGCTGAGGGAAGCCTCTTCTCAGATTGCAAATCTGCGGGAGATTGACCGCAATATCCGGGATATGAATTTGGCGTTGGGCAATTCGACGGAATTACTCAGCGCGTTGAGTCGCTTGGAAGAATGCTCCAGACGGTTCCGGGATCGTGAGTTGCAGCTTTCCGCGTTGAAACTTCGTCAGGCGATCCAGTTGCGTCATCGACAAGCGCAAAAGGAAGCGGCAAAGGCGGCAAAAGAGTTGGATTCTTCGAAGCCTCCGACAACGCCCTCCCCCATTGCAACGCCGGAGAAACGCGCAGCGGAGCAGCAATGATTGTCGTATCATTGACGGTCAGTCTGCTGCTGACGCGCTTGCTGGCTGCGGGGCCTTTGCCGCAGAGTGCGCACGCGGCGGACGAGTTGTCATCTTCCCGCCCTCGCCCGACAAATCCTGCAACGGCGTCCGCGCCGGCAGTTCAAGCGCAGGGAGCGGAAGAAATTCTTCCTGTAATTTCTTTCCCCGATCCGGCCGCGACGATGGGAGGGAGCAAAATCAGTGCGCAAGAGGCTCGTTTTCTTGCGCAAGGAGTTCCGAATTTAGGCAAACTGGCGTCTTTGGACGATCAGAAAAAGTTGTTGCGGCGTTTTTTTGCGGAAGAGTTATATTACCGGGAGTTGGAGGAGTTGCTCCAGAAATCGGGGATCCCGGATTTGAATCAAGCGGGGGCGGATCTATTGCGTCGATACGAAAAAGCGCTGCCGCCGGAATTATCGCAAGACAGTCGTTTTCGCGAGAACTTCCAAAAATACAAGTATGAGAAGAACTTCCGTTTTAGCGCCGGATTTTATGCTTCCTTGCAGAAAAATCATCCGGAGAAGTTGAAGGTTCCTGCGGAAGAGATTGAACGCTTCTATCGGGAACATCAGTTGCAGTTTCTTACAGGAAGCACCATGACGCTGGGATTTGTAGGCGCATCCAAAGAAACGAGCGATGCGAAACGTAAGATTCGTGAAGCGCGAGCCCGGTTGTTGCAGGGGGAATTGTTTGAAACGATTGCCGAAGAATACAACAGTAAATTGCCGAAATCGTGTTATGACGGGAGCAATCCCCCCGTTGAGCTGCTGAAAATGGCGCTGAAAGTGCAAGAGGGGACGCTCAGCGAGGTTATGGAGAATAACCAGATGTACTTTCTACTGCGATTGAACCGAAAAATGCCTCCGGGGTACGTATCGCCGGAAAAAGCGTCTGCGTTGATTGAGTTGCATCTGCAAAATGAGATTGTCCGTGGGGAATTGATGCGACTGCTTATGGAGCTGGCCGGACGTCATCCGGTGCGCTTCTTCTTCTGAAAGCGGAAAAAAAGCGAAAAAAGTCATATTTTGAGCTTGACCATTTGAAAAGATGGTATATTGTAAAGGACAAACAAGAACATGCGGAGAGATGGCTGAGTGGCCGAAAGCACAGGTTTGCTAAACCTGCGAGCGGGAAACTGCTCCGAGGGTTCGAATCCCTCTCTCTCCGCCATTTATCACCTTTCGTCATAACCTCTTTCGGGGATGCCAAGAGACGGGGACGATCGGAACACCTCGGATCGAACTTCGCGCAGACCGGAATAGCTGCTGAATTACGCCACGCCCCCCGCAAGACCGAGGCCCGCCGCTTTGCCGCTGCTGAACGCCCATTGAATGTTGTAGCCGCCGCAGGGCCCGTCCACGTCGATTACCTCCCCCGCAAACGCAAGATTTTCCACGACCAAACTACGCAACGTGCAGCGATTGATCTCCGAACGCGATACGCCGCCAGACGCCGCCATCGCACGCTGCCACGATTCCGTCGCCGGAATTTCCAGCGGCATCGAGGTCAGTAGTTCGATCAGACGCTCCCGCACTCCCCCCGATAGAGTCGCACAACTGCACGAATTTGCCCCCGCAACCAAACTCAGATGATCGGAGAAAGCCCGTGAAAATGTCGTACGCAGCATCGCGGATACCGAACTCTTGCCCGCGTTCCGGCGCAGCGTTTCCAATCGGGTGCGCCACTCCTGGGCGGAAACCGCACGATCCAAATGCAAATGCAAAGTCACAGGCCCCTCCCCCTGCGCAAGAATCCGGGCCACACGGCCGCTCAAATCCAACACCGCCGGGCCGGAGATCCCCGTATGCGTGAACAGCACCTCTCCCCGTGTGACCTTGCGTGCATCCAGTGATAAAGCTGCACGTTCCAACACCATCCCGGAGAGTTTTCCGCTCCAGATTTCCGACTCGGGAACACACTGCAATCCAACCAATGCCGGCACCGGCGGCACAATGGAATGTCCGACCGCTTCCAGAAGCGGGTAAATCGATCCATGTCCGCCCAGCGAAGGCGCCGCCGGAGAACCCGCTGCGACCACCACACCGTCGCAACGGATCAGCCCGTCCGCCGTCTGTACCCCGACAATTTGTTTTCCTTCCAGCGGCAACGCCTGCACGCGCACACCGCAGCATAGACGAATCGGCAGACTCCCCGCGTACAAGAGAAGCGCGTCAAGCAAATCCGATGCGCGTTCCGACTGCGGAAAATAATGGAATTGCGCCGCGTCCAACTTGAAGCGCACGCCGCGTTCTTCGAAAAATTCCAGCAGCTTATGCGGCGGAAACGCCGACAATGACGGACGGACAAAACGCTCCTGCCCGGAAGGGAAACGCGCCGCCATCTCCTCCGCCGACAGGCAATTGGTGATGTTGCACTTTCCCGATCCGCTGGCAAGGAGCTTGCGTCCGGGCGACGGAAGATATTCCAGCACGGTCACTCGACAAGGATTCTTCCGATCCGTTGCCGCGGCGATCGCCGCGGACAATCCCGCCGGCCCCGCGCCCAATACAATGATATGTTTCATGGAAACGAATCAAGTCCCTTTCCGGTTCGACACGGCCTGACCGCTCCGAATCGACGGACAAGCATATTCCGATACTGTTACATCTTCGCGAGTGATTTTGCAAGCTGGAAAAAACGCTTTCCGTTCTCAAATAAGCGAAATTTTTTCACGATTGTCCAAGCTCGTTCTTCTGCAGGGAGCAGGGCAATCACGTGCGGGAAGCGCGGCAGGAGCCCTCCGCAAAGAAACGCATCTCCAACTCGGTGCGCAACGGGCAGCGTTCTTTGCGCCGAAGTTTCTCAAGCAGCTCCATGCAGCTGAACGCCATCTCCTCCCGGCTGAAATCAAACGTGTCAAGACGCACCGCAGCTTCCGAACTGCCGCGATTGATGAAACAGACGATTTTCAGCTCCCCGGGAATGGATATGCCGAAACTTCCCGCCAGATAAGTCAGTTCCAACGCCATCGCCCGGTTGCCCACAGCCAACCCGACATTGTGACACGTCCCGGCGCGAATCATGGAAAACAAATTCTCCACATCGCTGCGGCAATCGTTGATCCGCCACGAGAGTTGGCCGCGATAAATTTTGCCGCCGTCCGGTTTGGACCGGAAATAATCCTCCACGCCCATGCCGCGTTCCCGGAAATGCAGATTCTGTTCCGGCGGCCCTTCATGCTTTTCCGGGCGCGCCGCGTTTACATACCAGACCATCGAACATTCGCAGCTGTCCAGAAGACGCGCGGCGCGAATCCCGGCCTGATAGTTGTCCGGAGTCACCGACGGGGTCGATCCCGCGCCTGCCGGAGTCATCCCGTAGGCGACCGCCGGAAGCGTCCCAAAATTGGGGGACTGTCCGCCGGTTCCGTAGATCGCGCCGACCGCCCGGGGATCCCGGACCGCGCGTTCGACATTTTCCGCGGAAAGCAACTCGATTCCCAGCTCCCAGGAACGTTCCCCGGCCAGTTTCTGGAGAATGGTAAGCACTTCGGCATGGTATGACTCGAAGTTATCCAGCGGTCCGTGGGCAAAAAAGAAATAGAGCTTATCCCGCAATCCCCCCGATGGCTTTCCGGGCGTCCCCGGATGCCGAAGCCGTACTGGCAATGCGTCGGCGACAAAACATCCGCGCCCGACATAATTTTTGACAATGCCATCCTCGGCCAAAGAGCGCACCGCCCGGGCCGCGCTGACATGGGAGACAGCAAGCGACGCGGCCAACTCCCGCACCGTCGGCAGGCGATCTTTCGGATGAAGTGTGCCGGAGGAAATTTGATCCAGAATCCACTGTTTGACGCGGTCACTGACCGTGGGGCGCGTGATTGTCATTTTTTTATTTTCCATCGTAAATGCATTTCCATAATTTCGGGGGGATGTTCCGCCGTCGCGTTCCTCTCCCGCCCCGTCTTTTCTTACAAAGAATAACACATATTGTTATATTTTCAATAACAATAATGATAAAAATTACCGTTTTTTTTCTTCTTTTCCCTTTTTTTAACTCAACGCAATCTTGACAATCTCGCAAAAAATCATATAATGAAAGAAAAAGAACAATTTGTTATAAATATAATAACAATAACAAAAAAGATCCCAAACATAGGAGAGTTGAAAATGCGAAAAGAATTCTTCACGCTGATTGAGCTCCTGGTCGTCATTGCGATCATCGCGATCCTCGCAGGCATGCTTCTCCCCGCCCTGAACCAGGCGCGCGGCAAGGCCAGAACCATCAAATGCTCCTCCAATCTGAAGAGCATCGGGATGTCGTTCGCATTCTATCACGATGCGGCGGACGATTTCTGGCCGGCTACTTTTTACCAGTCCGGTCAGACCAGCGCCACAAGCAGCTGGATGCAAATGATGATCAATCAGCAGATCGTCACCGGCATGGAACAACTCGGCGCGGTACAAATTTACACCACCGCCTACAAACGCGGCAACCCCTCGACTCTGGCCTGTCCGAACGCCATTGGCGCCGCCG
Organism: Victivallaceae bacterium; assembly: GCA_028691615.1. Taxonomy (GTDB): domain Bacteria; phylum Verrucomicrobiota; class Lentisphaeria; order Victivallales; family Victivallaceae; genus JAQUYX01. Next base: position 2,095 of record JAQUYX010000037.1, on the reverse strand, counting down.
CATGGTACCGCACCTACGCCATGCCCAAAACCGGCGGAACCGATCCGGGCGTCGGCGGAAACTCCTTCGTCACCCCCTCGATCTACACTAAAAACACCCGGATCCAACATCCGAGCGCACTGCTTTCGCTGGTCGAAAACGCCGGCGGCAACAACGGACACTGTTATTTTCAAGCCGATCAAAAGGGAACGATTTTTACCTTCAAAAATCACTCCGACGCCGCCAATTTTCTCTTCGCAGACGGTCATGTCGCTCTGGAAAAAGATGGATTCATGGGCAAATACACCGATGCCGGAAACTGGTTTCTTTTTCAGGCCAGAACCTCCACAAAGTCCGCCAATCCCTATCGGTAATCGTCCGAAGATCCTTCCTTTTAACCACAAACATAAAACAGAAAGTCGAGTCCAGATATGAGAAAAACAATTTGCAAGTTGCTTTGTGTCTTATCTTTCGCATGCTTTGCAGCGCCCCGTGGAGCTTCCGCCGCCGAAGTCATGGAAATTCCGCCCCGGAAAACCGCCGCCTTCTTCCAAAGCAAGAAAAGTCTTTCGCCCGGAGACGCCTTCCTGCCATGCCATGTCGGAGGCCTTTATCTCGGGTTCTCTTCCTTTGATACAAAGGAGCTGAAAATCGAAAATACAAATCAACTGGAACTGTCCGTCGGGATTCAATATCTGGCGGCCAGCGCCCAGGGAACCGAGCCGACCATGCTCGAGTTGCTGCCGATGTGCCGCCCGCTGGCGGACTACACCTTGCCCCGAACGGATTTTTCGGTGCGCGATGCGTTCGATCCGAACGCGGCTGCGATTGCCTCGGCGGAATTACCGGTTTCCAGTGCCAAAGGAGATCTGGTGACCGTCAAACTCCCCTGCACCGAGGCAACCTTGCAGGCGCTTTCCCGTGGAATCGTACTGCGGCTGCGCGGGCGGGGAAAAGTCAAAATTGTTCAGGTCAATTTCTATTCCGCCAAGAGTGCGCCGGATAAAATCGCGCTCCGGCTGAAACTCAAAGCGGTCCTCAAAGACAACAATCTTGGCAAACTCTCCCTTGTCCCTCTTGTCCGGCCCCGCAAAGGAGTATATGTCACCACGCGCGACGGCAATTTCTACTATGGCGGCAAGCAGATCCGGTTTTCCGGAGTGAACTTCAACGATTCCAGTCTCAGTTACGAGGCGATCGACAAATGCGTGGACCGTCTGGCCAATATGAATATCAACGGCATTCGTCTGTGGGCGGGCGGCTATCCTTTTTACACGCCGCAGTCGGCACGCAAAGGAGAGATGGCGCCGTCGAAAAAAGGCGACAATTCGATTCTCGACCGCTACGACTATCTGGTCGCAAAATGTCAGGAAAAGGGAATCTTCATCCACAATACGTCGCTGGGAAGTCACACGCCGCCGCTGGAGTATTGGCCGGATCTGCCGCTGCGCATCACCCGGGAGGAGGGCAAGCATTACGATCATAATTTTTATACCGCCGCCCCCGCCCTTCCCTATTTGCACAAAGCCTACCGCGACATGAGAATCCGCCACATCGAACAATATCTCAACCGCGTAAATCCTTACACCATGGAGCGCTACGCTGACATGCCGGTCTTTGCGTCCTGGGAACTGGCCAACGAAAATCATACCGTGACGCTCCTGCTGGACGGACGTTTTCGGAAATGGCACAAAGTTTTTCTTGACACGGTCACGGTACGCTGGAATGAATTTTTGATTCGAAAGTACGCGTCCGAAGAGAAACTGCTCGCCGCATGGGGCCGTCTGGAACCCGGGGAGAGTCTCCACAAACGCACTGTCGCACCGGCGCCGATCTACTCGGAAGCCGCAAAATATCCTCCCGCGCGCGGTCGCGATTATGTGCAATTCGCCGAAGAGGTCTTTCGCGAAACCAGCAAAGTTTTCGAACGCGCTGCCCGTGCGCAAAGCGCTCCGGGGGTCGGCATCAACGGCGCGCCCATCGTGCACAATACCCATGCGGATTTGAATTTGCATGCGCATTATGCGTCAAGCGGCGGCGACACCCTTTCCTGCGGAGTTTATCAGACGCCCTACACGACCGACAAAACCAAGGCGTTCTATCCGTGGAAGCCCTT
>JAQUYX010000036.1 GCA_028691615.1 Victivallaceae bacterium | reverse complement strand
GTGGTCGCTGCTGGAAAAACCGGCAAAGACAATGACGCGGTGGTGGAGTACCATTGCCGCTGGGGAAGCAATCCGGAGGCCACCGCAAATGTGCTGACCGCCTGCGCGCGTGCACTCGCCCGTTTCTATAGCGAAGGCCGTCGCGGTGCCATGACGATGCTGGATGCCCCTCCCAGTTATTTTTCGACCAACGGCGTCGAAGAATTGCTCAAGCACTGGATGTGACCCCCCCAAAAAAAGTCGCACGCAGGACAAGAGGACGTAAAAAAAATCCCGGTTGCTCCGAGTCATCGGACAATCGGGATTTTTTTGATCTGATTTCGGTTAGAGATTTTCCGCACCGGGGAGAGAGGGCTGATCCTTGTCAGAGGCGGAAGATTTGCGCCGCGACGAACTCTTTTTGATCTCCTTTTTTTCCGGGAGGAAAAGAATCTTCTGCAAATCCAACACGACCTTGACCGTATCAGCATCCTCAAAGACTCCGCGCAGCAGCTCGTCCGCCAGCGGATCTTCAATGAAACGCTCCACCGCGCGCCGCAACGGACGCGCGCCGAGTTCCGGCTCGAAGCCCTTGTCGATCAGGAACGACTTGACTTCCGCGGTGACCTCCAAATCCAGGTGCCGCTCTTCCAATCTGTTTTTGAGCTGCCCAATCTCAAGATCGACGATCTTCAGAAGATCCTCCCGCGTGAGTTTCCGGAACACCACGACTTCATCGACACGGTTGATGAATTCGACTTTGAAGTTTTTGCGCGCCAATTCCAGCAGCCGCTCCTTGATTTTTCCCGCGTCCTGCGCGGCACTCGTGGAGAACCCAAGCGTCGTGCTCCGGTTGAACAGCTCCGCACCAAGATTGGTCGTCATAATGATGATTGTATTGGAAAAATCAATCTTCCGCCCCAACGAGTCGGTAATGCGCCCCTCTTCCAATACCTGCAGGAGAATGTGCATGACATCGGGATGCGCCTTTTCGATTTCATCAAAAAGCACCACCGAATAGGGTTTTCGCCGCACCTTTTCCGTCAGCGTGCCGCCCTCTTCGTAGCCAACATATCCCGGAGGTGATCCGATCAGACGCGATACATTGAACTTCTCCATATATTCGGACATGTCAATTTGAATGAGCGAGTCGGCATCGCCGAACATAAACTCCGCCAATGCTTTTGCCAACAATGTCTTGCCCACGCCGGTGGCGCCCATAAAAATAAACGATCCGATCGGACGGTTCGGATTCTTGAGCTCCGCGCGGCTCCGCCGCAGCGAACGGGAAATCGCCGAAATCGCTTCGGACTGCCCGATCACATTCGCGCCGATGACCTCCTCCATTTTGAGCAGACGCTCCCCTTCGCGCTGACGCATTTGCGTGATCGGAACCCCGGTCAGCTTGGAAACAATATCGGCAATTTCCTTTTGCGTGATGCGCGGGACGTTCTTCTTGGCATTGTTCCGCCAAGCCTCCTGCGCCGCGGCAAGCTCTTCGCGCTTGGTCCGCTCCACATCGCGCCAATGCGCGGCCTCCTCATAACGCTGTTCGTCAATGGCGCTGTTTTTGGCAACGCGCGCAGACTCGATCTCTGCGGCCATCTCCGTCGTATCCAGCGGCGCGCGCATGGACGCAATTCGCGCACGCGCTCCGGCTTCGTCCATCACATCAATCGCCTTGTCCGGCAGAAAACGCCCCGAAATATACCGGTCGGCAAAACGAACCGCCGCTTCCAGCGCTTCGTCGGAATACCGGACATGATGATGCTCTTCGTAGGTTTTGCGCAATCCTTTCAAAATCGCAATCGCATCGGGAATCGACGGCGGATTGACGATGATCGGCTGAAACCGCCGTTCCAGCGCGGAATCTTTTTCAATCCCTTTTCGATATTCATTGAGCGTGGTCGCCCCGACACATTGCAGTTCCCCGCGGGAAAGCGCCGGTTTGATGATATTCGCCGCATCCATCGCGCCTTCCGCATCGCCGGCGCCGACAATCGTATGCAATTCGTCGATGAACAAAATCACCTTGCCCGAATTGCGCACTTCGTCGATCACCGCTTTGATCCGCTCCTCGAACTGGCCGCGATATTTTGTCCCTGCAATCATCAGCGGCAGGTCCAGCGCATAGACCCGCTTGTCCGCCAGAAGCTCCGGCACCTTGCCCGCCGCAATCGACAAGGCAAGTCCTTCGATGATCGCGGTTTTCCCAACACCCGCTTCGCCAATCAGCACCGGATTATTTTTTGTGCGGCGGCAAAGCACCTGAATGACACGCTCGATCTCTTCGCTTCGCCCGATCACCGGGTCCAAACCTCCATTCGCCGCCATCTCCGTAAGATCGCGTCCGAAGGAATTCAATGCGGCAAAATTGCCGGTGCTTCCCGCATTGGCGGCTTCATGTTTCTCGGCAACCTCCGCGTCGTCCGGATCGGGCAGATAGTCCGCGTCAAGACTTTTGACAATCTCATTGCGAACGCTTTGCAGATCCACTTTCAGATTGGACAGAATCCGCGCCGCCGTGCAGTTGGTGTCCCGCAACAACGCCAGCAGCAGATGCTCCGTCCCGACAAAACTGTAATTCATACTGCGCGCTTCGGTGGCCGCCTGAATCATCACGCGTTTGAGATCCTGGGAAACCGGCAAAGCCCCCGCGGTCTTTGTGGCGGGACCCTGTCCGCAGACTTTTTCGGTTTCAAGGCGCAAGAGATCAATGTCGATTTTGATATTGCGCAGTACATTGACCGCTACGGCATCGCCCAGCGCCAGAAGCGCCAGAAGCAAATGTTCCGTCCCGATGCAATCGTGATTGAAGCGTTCCGCCTCGCCTTTGGCCAGAACAAGCGCTTTTCTGGCGCGCGGCGTCAGATTGCTGAAAAAAAAATCTTCCTGTGCGGACATGATATCCTCCTTCGCTTTTGCGGCGTAATATAATCATCATAATCGGAAAAGCAAATCCTTTTCCGGGAATCGCAAAAAATCATCCTTCTTTCGTACGCATGGCCGAAAGCGCCAGCCCCAACAGCAGAAATCCGCCGATCGCGGAACTGCCTCCATATCCGAGCAGCGGCATGACAATCCCCGTCGTGGGCAGAATCGTCACATTGACTGCCATATGCAGCAATGCAGCTCCCGCGAATAAAAATCCGGCCCCCGCCAGAAACAACCCCTCCACCCGCATTGCCCGCTTCCGGGCTTCCCCCATCAGAATCAGGAAGAGCAGCGACAACATTGCCAGCACCGGCAGCACCCCCGCAATTCCCAAAATCTCCACCATCGAAGCAAATGCCGAATCGTTGTATGACAACGGCAGGTAATAGATGCTCCAATATGCGTCCTGCATTGTCGTCCCCCACATTCCGCCCGAAGCGATCGCCAGTTGAAACAAGCGGACGTGCCACCCGCTCCCCAAGGGATCGCCCGACGGATTCCAGTATCCCGCCAGCCGCTGCATCATATAGGGATGCCGCCAGATCACCGCCGCGGCAAGCACCAGCATGGCGCCCCCGATCAGGGCAAGCATCCGTTTCCTTTCATTGCCCAGATAAAGCATGACAAATCCAATTCCGAGATAAATTGTCGCCGTCCCGAAGTCTGGTTCCGCGAGAATCAATGCGGTGGTTGAAAGAATCCATAGCCACGCCATTCGTTTTTTTGCGGGGGAGGGCGCCGCCGCGCACCCTGCCAGAGTCAACGCGTAAAACGGTTTGAACAACTCCGATGGTTGCCAATAGAAATCCCACACCGAAAGCCATCCTCGCATTCCGTTGATCCGAATCCCGAAGAACAACACCGCAACCAGCAGCACCATAGCGCCCGCCGAAACGTATTTTGCCGATTTGCGCCAGAATGTAAACGGAACCACCGCCATCGCCGTCATGATCAGCAGCCCCGCAGTTAGAAAATAAAACTGCCGAAAAACCAAAGACCATCCTGCGTCGCCGCCGTGTTTGCTCGCCGCAATCACCAGAACGCCGGTCAATGAAATTCCGACCCCCAGCAACACAGTCAGCAGCATGGCCTGACGCGAGGTGATTTTCTGCTTGATCCATTTCACGGCAACGTATTCCTTCCGGCCAACTGAGCATATTTGAATGGAAGATGCACGTCCTTGCCATTGATCGGATGCCGCTCCACTTTGACGCTGTTTTTGATCCACTGACGCGAACGATCCAGCATGACAAACAATTGGCCCGGTGCGCCGGAGAGTTCCCGGTCATATTTTTGTTCCAGCTCAGCGCATAACGCCGGAGTGAGCAGTGCGCGGGAATGACGGATCTGCCGCCCTCGGATCGTTATCGTCCGCTGCCGTGCGGAAAGCTCTTTCAATTCTCGGAGCATCGCCGCCGTCAGATCGCGCGCAAGCACCTCTTCCCCGGGGAGAATGGCCAAACCGAACCGTTCCAATTCCCGCCGCAGCGACATCTCCGGCGGATACGCCCCGATGTAACACAGGTCGTAACATCTCCTGCTCCACAAGAGCAGCACGCCGTCGTCGGAAAACACTTTTCCTCGCAGCGGCGCAATCTCCCGATGTTGGCCGGCAACGGCAAATCCGAGTTTTTGATAGGACTCTTTGTGCCATACTCCGATCCAAAACAGCATGGCTAAGATCGCCAACAGCATCAAGCCGGCCAGCAGTTCCAATTGGTTCAACCGGCCATGAAAATTTTTTTCCTCCCCGGGAAGGGCGTCCGGCTCCGCCGTCGACATCCCGGTATTCGAAAAACTCATTCCAGCGACTCGCCATTCCTCCGGCGAATCCGCCGGATCTCCTTGAATACTTTTGCCGCTGTAAACGGCCGCCCCAGCAAGTTTGTATATCCCAGCGTCGCGAGAAATTCTTTCTCCATCGGAGCAAATCCGTTCCCGAGAAGCAGCACGGAACCGGGGTCCGGCAACCGTGCCAGTTCGCTGCGCAGTTCTCCATCCCGATGCAGACGCGAATTGATGGAAAACAGCACCACGTCATAACTTCTGGACGAAAGCATTTTTTCCAATTCCGGCAGCGATCCAGTGGTGTCGCACTCGATCTTCTGAAGTTCAAAAAGCAGCCCAAGCACTTCGGCATTGTCCCGATCCGGTTCAAAGAGCAGAAGCCGTATCTGCGGTTCTGCCGCCGCACCGTCATCGGCGCTGTCGGAAACCGATTCCGAACCACCGGAGGGGCGTCCCTCCGCCGCATTTGCATTGCTGACCATCGACGGCCCCGAATTATGCAGACGCAACCGGGGGCGCCCGGTCTCCTCGTCCGCTGGGCGATTGATGGAAAAGACCAGTTCCGTTCCCGCGATCGGATCTTCGGAAAGCGTGAATTTGCCGCCGAACGCCGCCGACTCCAATTCCACATAAAGCATTCGCAATAAGCTGGTCGACGCGTCCTCGGACAACGCCATCTTCTCTTTGCGACTGAAGAATTCCCGGTAGAATTTTGTGATATACGCATTCCCCGCGGCGCTGCCAAATGCAAATTGATACCCGCTGTTGTCATTCTGCGTTAAGATCCGCATCAGAATCGTGTCGGAACTTTTCAGCGACCGCCCCAGCGCACGGAGAATGATCGACAAGAATTGCAACAGTTTCTGCCGGTCGAAAACCAACGCATCCGGCGTCTGCCCGCTTGTAATCAGTTTGATTTTTAGATTCCGTTCCACAAAATTACTTGCGACATTCTGCTGCAACTGCCGCACAAAATCATCTGTGGGAAAACTCCCCGGCGTAAAATCGTTGAAATCCTCCCCCAGGCGCAGCATGTCACCAAGCTTTTCAATCTGACGTTCGATCTGATCGACATTGCGTTCAATGACTCGAAAGCACTCCGTATTCTCCGGGTGCTTTCCCTGACTTTTTTCCCGGAAATAATCCGAATACAGCGAAAGCACGTTCAAACTCTGCCGCAATTCCGGCATGATTCGAAGCACCAGCAAAGAACGCACCTGCGTCTTCTCCTCGGCATCCCGCCGCAATTCCAGCTCCTGCTCGCGATTTTTTTTGAGCTTCGCCGCGCCCGCACACATCGTATCGCGAATCACATTGAGCTGCCGAAGCAGTTCAAAAATCTCCGCTTTGCCGTTGCCGGTATTCGCCACCGGAGGAAAACGTCCCGCCGCCAGCTCGGAGGTCAACCATGTCGCCGTCTGCATCGGGCGCGCCACGCGCCGCATCAGCATGCGACATAGCCAACTGCCGTAAAGACAGCCCAACACTCCCAGAATTCCGCCCAGATACCATCCCGGATTGCTCAGTGTCGTCCACCCGAAAAGATTGCCGACAAACAGGACGGCGCGGTCCCCCGCGCCGCTGAACGACGCCAAAGCGGCCACCAGCAGCACCCCGAAAATCGCCTGATGCACTCGAAAACGTGAAACCATATTCATAATGGTTGATTCCTCCCTTCCAGAAGCAAAGTACCCATCGTTGTTTTTGCATAATCCGCAATGACCGGACATTTGACGCAGAGCAGAAAATAAATTCTGGAACGACGATATTCGTCCAGCGTTTCAAAATTTCCCTGCCCCTTGGAAATCACTAAATCGCTTTGTTCCAACGTCTTGAGAAACTCCCCGTTTGTCCGGGAGAGCGACACGCCCGGAATCCCGTCGCCGGTGTCCCGGACTGGAATCCCGCCCAAGCCGGACATTTCCAGCTCCACGCGGGTGACGTCGTTCAAAATCGCCTTGCCCCGCACGCCCAGTGTGATTTTATCCCGGAAACGGTTGATCAACAGCGAATCGAAAACCGCTTCCCCGCAGTTGTCCAAAATATAAAAAATGCGTTCCGCCTTTTCCAGTTCCCGTTCGAACTCCCGCACCTTTGCCTCGTCCAGCTCCATCTCGAAAACGTGATCCAACAAACGTTGCGCATCGTCAAGCGTGAAGTCGCTGTTCACTCCGTAATCAATGATATTGCCCGCGGCCACCAGCTTGACCAGCGCCATAAACGGATATTGCGCCCGCGCAATGCGCTCTTTTAAATAAGGAAGCAGCCGCTTGACAAACTTTGTGCTTTCCTGCTTCTCCTCGCAAAACGGATCGTCGATTCCGGTTTTCTTGCGCAGAATCCGGTAAAATTCTCCGGCATAAACCGGCGGCGCCTCTTCCACCGGAGTCGCCAGAATCGCATGAAGATATTCCCGGACCAACATCCCCGCATCCGCGTCGTCCACTTTCAACTCGGGCAGTTTTTTCAAAATGCAGGCATAACAGGGCAGTTGCATTTTCATGACAATTCCTCCCAAGTCCGGGTCAGAAGCTCCGCTGTTTTCTCCAAAGTTTCCGGGACGCACCGCGTATTGGCGAGCACCGGCAGAAAATTGGTGTCGCCGACCCAACGCGGCACCACATGCATATGCAAATGCGCGGCGACGCTTGCTCCGGCGGCCGTGCCCAGATTGAATCCGACATTATATCCGGCCGGCTTCATCGCCGTTTCCAATACCGCTTCACAACGTGCCGCCAACTCCATACATTCCGAACGCTCCTCGCCGCTTAATGCGCGCAATGTCGCCACATGTCGGTATGGCGCGATCAGGAGATGTCCGCTATTATAAGGAAACCGGTTCAACATCACAAACGCGCTCCTGCCTCGAAAAACGACCCATGCATTTTCCGCCTTGCAAGGATCCGGCTTCCGGTTGCCGCAGAGAAAACACTCATCCGACTTGGGGCCTCGGATGAATTCTGCCCGCCAGGGGGCCCATAACGGTCTTTCACTCATTGGGCAGCCTCTTTTTGCAAAATCAACTGTTTCCGGAAAAGATACTCCCGAAATGCCGAATATGCAACCCCGAAACCCGTCGCAAGCCCCAGGAAAATGAGAAACCAATCTCCGTATCGCACATAAAAAGTCGGTTGCGGCTTGCGCTCGAAAGAAAATTCAAACACGCCCGCCCCGCGCTTCCGGTCCCGCACGGTCGAATTATCCAGCGTCATGACAATCCGTCCGTCCCGGTTCAACAACAGCGTCCCGCCGTTGTTCCCGCAGCGAAACATCGGCAGACGGGTTTCAATCGTGCGCATCACGGCATTGGCAAGATGCTGTACCGGTTCCGAGGTCGTCGGATACCATGCGTCGTTGGAGAGGACGCAAAGCACATTCGCCCCTTCCAGCGCTTCGCGCCGGGCAATCCCGGGGAACACGCTTTCGTAGCAGATGCTCATGCCGAGTTTCGCGGTGTTTGCCGCAGAAAGATGGGCGTAGGAGCTCCCCGGCGCCAGATCGCGGTTCATGTCGATCCACCGGACGACTTTTTCGGGCAGAATGCTGCGCAGCGGAATATATTCGCCGAACGGCACGCGTCGGATTTTTTCATAAAGCCCCGTGATGTTGCAATTCCGGTCGAGAAGCATTGCCGCATTGGTCAACCGCAGCGGCGTTTTCACTCCGGCCGGACGCCGTTCGTAATGCAGCGTTCCAAGCAGAATCGGGACTTTGTACCGGGTTAGAAGCCGGAACACGCCCAACCGGTAATCGAACGACACCTCGTTGGCGGCGAAAAACGGAAAGGGAACCGCTGTTTCCGGCCAGAGAATCAGATCGACTGTCCTCGAGGAATGCTTCTTCAGCAGTGCTTCAGTCAGGGCAAGGTAGGTCGCCAGCGCCTCGCGCGCCTGTTTCTCGTCGGCGTTGCGCCGCTGGGTGATATCGCCTTGGATTGCGCCGATTTTCAGCGTGGCGACGTCGTCCTGCGAACCGTAATTTCCCCGTTGCAACAGTAGTCCGGCGAGGGTCATTCCTCCGATGACCGCCAGCACGGCAATCCCCCAGCGCAGTTTTTTTCCATCCTCCGCCGCGCATACCAAAAAAGCATTTCCGAGCAGAATCAGAAAACTGATTCCGAACGGGCCGGTAAATTCCGCCAGTTGCAGCAGCAGCGGTTTATTCCAGAGCGCCGCCGCCGGGTAATTCCACGGGAAAAAACTCATCCGCCAAGTGTCCAGCATGCACCAGAGCGCGGCGATGGAAAACGCCCAGGCCAGCGACTTGCCAAACGCGAAATTCTTCTGCGCCCTACACGCCATAAATCCTTTACACCGGGTGGCTGCGTCATAAACATAGTTGCGGCGCGAAAACGACGCGAATGCCGCGACCATCATCGGATTGCATGCGAGAATGGCCGCAATTCCGAATGGAATGCTTTGCTCGATCTCCGAGAGAAAATAAAAGGAGGGCAGGCAAAATCCCCATCCCCAGAGATATCCCCCCAGCGCGGCCCGCAGCGGCGACACATGGATTGCCCACCACAGCAGCAGAGCCGGAGCGACAAACACCAGAAGCGACCATGCCAGCGGCGGATAAGCTCCCGACATCAGCGCTCCGGCGCCCAGCATCATCAGTCCCTGTAAGAGTTGGCTGCCGATTCTGATTTTGCCCGCCTCGTCGGGCGGAAGATTTTCCGTTTCGTCGTTGAATTTCATAAAATCCATTGTTTTCCGATTGAATTTCTTGCCATAACGGTGTAATTTACTCCATCTCTTTATGGATTCAAAGCCGGAAAGGCGACGTTTAACGTTTTTCTTTCCGGAAATCATAAAAAAGTCCTTGTTTTCGCGCCAACTTGATGAGCGTACATCAGGGCGCGTCGGGGATCAACTTTTTTCGCAGGCGAAAACTTATGGAACAAATGAAACTGCCCGACAATGCCGTCTATTTCGATCACCTCGTGATCGGCAGCGGTCTTGCGGGGCTCTCGTCGGCATTGCATCTGGCTCGCTCCGGACGCAACGTAGCGGTCATCACGAAACGTGCCATTGACGAGTGCAACACCCGTTATGCGCAAGGCGGCGTCGCTTGCGTGATCGACGACATGGACTCGTTCGACGATCACGTCCGCGACACGCTGGCGGCCGGCGCGGGGCTTTGCCGCGAAGAGGTCGTGCGTAAAATCGTCGAGGCGGGGCCGGACGCGATCAACGAGTTGATTGCCATCGGGACGAAATTCACCACCCGCGGTGAACTGGGGTTGGAACAGAACAGCAAGGATTTTGACCTCGGACGCGAAGGCGGGCATCACAAACGCCGCATTCTTCACGCCGGAGACATCACCGGCGCCGAGATTGAGCGCGCCCTCGTCGAGCATGTCAAGACGTTTCCGAACATCACTGTGTTCGAAAATCACATGGCGGTGGATCTGATTGTCAGCAGCCGTTTCAATGCGCGCACTCCCGAGCGCTGTCTGGGCGCGTATGTGCTGGACAACGCCAGCGGCAAGGTCAGAACTTTTATTTCCGGCAGCACCACGCTTGCCTGCGGCGGATCCGGCAAGGTTTATTTGTACACGAGCAATCCCGACGTTTCCTGCGGCGCCGGTCCGGCCATGGCCTATCGCGCCGGCGCGAAAATCGCCAATATGGAGTTCATTCAATTCCATCCGACCATTCTTTACCACCCGACGGAACGCTCGTTCCTCATCAGCGAGGCCGTGCGCGGGGAGGGGGCGGTGCTCAAAGTGATGGACCGCAACAATCAGCCGGTCGAATTCATGCAGAAGTACCACCCGATGAAGAGCCTTGCGCCCCGCGACGTGGTGGCGCGCGCGATTGACAATGAAATGAAACGCACCGGCCGCGAATGCGTTTATCTGGACATCCGGCATGTGTCGGAAGAGCGGCTCCGGCTGCGTTTTCCGCATATTTTCGAAAAATGTCTGGCCTCCGGGGTCAACATGGCAAAAGATCTGATTCCGGTGGTTCCGGCTGCGCATTTTGTCTGCGGCGGCGTCCAGACCGATGTCAACGGATGCACGAATATTCCCGGACTTTACGCGGTCGGGGAATGCGCGTGCACCGGACTTCACGGAGCCAACCGGCTGGCCAGCAACAGTCTGCTCGAAGCGTTGGTGGTGTCGCGGTTTGCGGCCGCCGACATCGACGCGCATTTTTCCTGTCCGGATTCCGATCTGGCGGCCAACATTTCGCCTTGGGTTTCCTTCAACGCGACCGATTCAGATGAAATGGTCGTCTTGACGCACAACTGGGATGAGATCCGGCGCTTCATGTGGGACTATGTGGGGATTTACCGGACGACCAAACGGCTGGAGCGCGCCAAGGCGCGAATCAAATTGCTGCGCAAAGAGATCGAAAAATATTACTGGGATTTTCTGGTGACGACCGATCTTTTGGAATTGCGCAATATTGCCACAGTCGCTGAGTTGATCATTGATTCCGCTTTGAGCCGTCATGAGAGCCGGGGGCTGCATTTCAACAGCGATTACCCCTGCGCCGACCCCGATCTGGCACAGGTTGATACTGTGCTGCAACGCAAATTATCAGGTACGGGAGACTGAAAAAGAGGTCATGAAGTACGATTTCCCTGTCAAATCACACATTGTCGGCATCGTGGAAACCTTGCACGACGCCGGTTTCGAGAGCTATATTGTCGGCGGAGCCATTCGCGATCATCTGCAAAATCGCGAGCCCAAGGATTACGACATTGCCACGCAGGCCACTCCCGAGCAGGTGAGGGAGGTCTTCGGTCGGCGCCGGGCGCGCATCATCGGTCGGCGCTTTCAGCTGGTTCACCTGATGAACGGCAACGAGATCATCGAGATCAGCACCTTCCGCAAAACGCCGTCCGAACGCAATCACGACGAGAATCTGCCGGAAAACATGCTGGTTTTCGATAACGATTTCGGCACCGCCGAAGAGGATGCGCTCCGTCGGGATTTTACCGTCAACAGCCTCTTTTACGATCCGGTCAGCAAAGAGTTGAAGGACTTTACCGGGCAGGGGCTTTCGGATATTGAGAATAAACTGGTTCGTGTGATCGGCACCCCTGAAGTCCGCTTCGAAGAGGACCCCGTCCGGATGCTGCGCGCACTCAAGCTGGTCGGTCAATACAATTTTTCGCTGGAGGCTGGCACGGAAAGCGCCCTCTTCGCGTCGCTGCCTCTGATTAAGCACGCTTCGACATCCCGGCTTGCTCTGGAATTGGAAAAAGTGCTTGCCTCGGCATACGGCGACATGCACCTTCAGGCATTTCATGACTACGGACTGCTCCCCTATTTTCTGCCCTTTCTGGAAGAGCATTGGGGACAGCCGGAGATGGAACGCGCGCTTGATCTTCTGGCGGAGCGCAATTACCGTGTTGATCACGGATTCTATCGCAACAGCATTTCGCTGGCGATGGCCGCATTGGCCTTGCCCTTCGTGGAGATGGATTTGCAGGGGAAAACCGGCGAGTTATGGGATGTGCATCCGGGGACCGCAGCTCAGGTGGTCGATGAATATTTGGAAAAGATGTTTCTGCCGCAGAATATGGTCCGTCGTCTGATCGATTCGGCCAAACGAGTGCTGCTGATTCAGCCTTCTCTTTTCAATTATGATACGGTTTCTTCTCCGGATCGGGTCATGGGACAATCCGGATATCCGCACGGCCGGGAATTGATGGTCATTCAGAACCAGCTCGGAGCGCAGAACCCGGAGTTGGAGGAATTCTGGCAGAAGGTCACCACCAGACGTCCCCAGAACAACAACCGCCGCCGCCCCGGAAAAAAACGGTTTGACCGCAATGGCGGAAATAACGACAACCATTCCAGCGACAACAACCGCCGTCCGTTTTCCGGCAATCGCTAGCGTTTCTTTTTTTTAATTTCAGATAGGACAGCAAAGAGGAGCACACATGAAAACATTCCGAATCGAGATCGCCAATCTTCCCCATTGGCGGGATGCCCGCGGCGAAGGAATCTGCAAACAGATTGCCGGGTTCCTCAAGATCGCCGTGGATGACGTCCGCACCCGCGACGTCTATACCATTTACGGGAACTTCGAAGAGGCCGACGCGGAGAAAATTGCCGACGGGCTGTTCAATCCGGTGCTTCAATCCTGGCGGACGGAGGGTGGAAAATCCTCCAATTACGAGGCGCTGCCGGAGGCCGACGCGGTGATTGTCGTCGGGTTCCGTCCCGGCGTTACCGACAACGTAGGACGTACGGCAAAAGGAGCATCCGGAGATATTCTGGGGCGGAAACTTGCGCCGGAGGAGCAGATTTTCAGTTCCGTCGAGTATCTGGTTTACGGCAAATTGGAGTTGTCGCAGCTTGAATTCATTGCCACGAAATTGTTGGCAAACGAGTTGATTCAGACTATTTGCATTGTTCCGCGTGGGCAGGCGATCCCGCAGAATCTTCCGCTGGTTCAGAGCACGGAGCAAGTGCAGGTGAAGCGTTGGAATCTGGATGTCTCCGACGAGGAACTTCTCCAGATCAGTCGAAAAGGAACGCTGGCGCTGACCTTGGAAGAGATGAAAATCATCCGCAAGTATTTTCTGGAAGAGGCCAAGGGCAGAGACGCCTACGGTCTGAACACCGAGCCGACCGACGTGGAGTTGGAAGTGCTCGCGCAGACATGGTCGGAACATTGCAAACACAAGATTTTCGACGCCGATATTGATTATGACAACACCGAGGACAAGATTCATCGGGAAATTTCCTCCTGTTACAAGACGTTCATCAAACGCAGCACCAACACGATTGCCAAAACCGCGCCGTGGCTGCTGAGTGTTTTCCATGACAACGCCGGAGTCATTGCCTTCAACGACAAAGTGGATGTCTGCTACAAAGTGGAAACTCACAACAGTCCCTCCGCACTCGATCCCTACGGCGGCGCAATGACCGGCATCGTCGGTGTCAACCGTGATCCGATGGGCACGGGGCAGGGGGCGCAGTTGCTTGTTAACGTCTGGGGATATTGTCTGGGGTCGCCGTTTACCGAGCGCAGCGAGGTTCCGGCTGGCTTGCTGCATCCGCGGCGCCTTCGCGACGGCGTTCACAAGGGTGTGATCGACGGCGGCAACCAGAGCGGAATTCCCTACGGTTCCGGCTGGGAGTATTTTGACCAGCGGTATCTCGGAAAGCCTTTGGTCTATTGCGGAACCGTCGGGGTGCTTCCCAAGCGGATCAACGGCCGCAAAGGATATGAAAAGGCAATTGAACCGGGCGATTTGATTGTCATGGCCGGCGGACGCATCGGCAAGGACGGAATCCACGGAGCAACCTTCTCCAGTGAAGAGTTGAACAAGAACAGCCCCGTTCAGGCCGTGCAGATCGGCGATCCGATCACGCAGAAAAAACTGGGCGATTTCCAATTTGAAGCGCGCGACCGCGGGCTGTACCGCTTCGTCACCGACAATGGCGCCGGCGGGCTTTCGTCGAGCATCGGGGAGATGGCGGAGTTGGCCAACGGATGCCGTATGGATCTGGGCAAAGCGCCGCTTAAATATGCGGGGCTTCAGCCGTGGGAAATTCTTGTGTCCGAAGCGCAGGAACGCATGTCTTATGCCGTGCCGAAAGACAAGATTGAGGAGTTTCAGAAACTCGCAGCCGATCGTGATGTTGAAGTAACCGTGCTCGGTGAGTTCACCAATGACGGAAAATTTCATGTGCTGTACAACGGGGAAACGGTTTGCCTGCTGGATATTTCCTTCATGCATGGTGGGCTGCCCAAGCTGCATCTGAAGGCAAAATGGGTGCGTCCGGTTTTCCCGGAAGTCGATTACCGGGGGCGCGAGCTTGCCAAAGATTTCCTTGACATGATGGCGCGGTTGAACATTTGTTCCGACGAGTTCAAGGCCCGTCAATACGACCATGAAGTCAAAGGCTTGAGCGTCGTCAAACCGTTTGTTGGCAGAAATCGCGACGTTCAGAGCGATGCCACAGTGACGATGATTGAACCGTTGAGCAAAGAGGGCATTATTCTTTCCAGCGCCATTCTTCCGCGATACAGCGACGTGGACACCTATCACATGACCGCGTCGGTCATCGATCTGGCCATCCGTCGGATCATCGCGGTCGGCGGCCAGATGAAAATGATCGCCGGACTTGACAATTTCTGCTGGCCCGATCCGGTGCAGAGCGAAAAGACACCCGACGGCGAGTACAAACTTGCGCAGCTTGTCCGTGCGAACCGCGCTCTTTACGAATACACAATCGCGTTTGGCGTGCCGTGTATCTCCGGCAAAGACAGCATGAAGAACGACAGCACCATCGGCGGCAAAAAGATTTCGATTCCGCCGAGCCTGCTCTTCAGCGCGATTTCCAAGATGGACGATATCACCAAGGCGGTGACGCTTGACGCAAAGCACGCCGGCGACCTCGTCTATGTGATCGGCGTGACCAAGGACGAGCTCGGCGGAAGTGAATACTTCGCCATGCTTGGCGGAACCGGCAACAAAGTTCCGACCGTCGACGCGCAGAACGCAAAGACTTTGTACGGCAAAGTCGGCATGTGCACGCAGAGCGGCATTCTCGCTTCGCTGACCACCCCCGCGCTGGGCGGTTTGGCCGTGGCGCTGGCGAAAACCGCCATCGGCGGCGATCTCGGGCTTTCGGTTGATCTGGGAAAACTTCCGGTCGATGGCGACCTGGACGACTTCACCCGGCTCTTCTCGGAATCGAACAGCCGCTTTGTGGCGACTGTCTCTGCGGACAAAGCAATTTTTGTCGAACGGCTGCTGGCGGGCAGCACGTATGCCTGCGTCGGCGAAGTTACCGCGGAACGGACGCTGGCGATCAAGGGGCGTGACGGAGTGGTAACTCGCCTTGCGCTCGACGATCTGGCGAAAAACTATAAGTCGACGCTTGCTGGAATCTAACGTGCCGATGGCTGACGAAGTGCTTTATCCGGAGGAAAACGCGGTGCTGATGGCGCCGTTGTCCGGGTATACGGATCTTCCGTACCGGCATAGTCTGCGTCGGCATCAATGCCGCTATGCGTTCACGGAAATGGTGGACGCGGCGGCATTGTTGTATGCACGCGACCGGACGTTCGGCATGTTGCGCCGCGGAGCAGACGAGTCGTTTCTGGGCGTTCAACTGGTCGGTGCGGACGCAAACCAGTTGGCGGAAGCGACCAAGATTTTGAACGACTTTGATTTTTCTGTGCTGGACTTTAATTTAGGGTGCCCAGTGCCGAAAGTCGCAAAAAAAGGAGCGGGAGCGGCACTGGGGCGGGAGATTGACAAGGCAATCCGCTGTTTTACGGCAATTCGCGAAAATTCCCGATTCCCGGTAACAGCCAAGATTCGGATTCTCTCTGAAACGGAGGAGGCCCCGACGCTGGAGCTTGCGGAAAAACTGCAAAACGCGGGGGCGGAAGCATTGACCGTTCATGGAAGAATCCAGAAAGCCTATTATTCGGGGACGGTTTTCTCTCAGGTGATCCGCTCAACGAAGGAGCATTTACACATCCCGGTCATTGCCAACGGCGGCGTGCTTTCGGTGGCCGATTACGATCGCCTTCGAAGCGAAAGCGGCTGTTCCCGCGTGATGATCGCACGCGGTGCGATGGGAAATCCGTGGATTTTTTCCGCGATCGTGGAGCGGGAAAATTATCACTCGCCGTCGTTCCGCCAGTGGAAGCAGGAAGTTCTGCTGCATCTCTCGGAAATGACCACCTATTTCGGGGAGGAACCTGCTATGCGTATGGCACGTAAAATCATGCACGATTATATGAAAGGCCGCGGTTTCCCCGGAGTGGTTCGCAGCGGCGCCTCCACCATGACGACGCTACGGGAATTGGATCGTCTGCTGGAGGAATTGGAACGCAACCAGCCGGAGCACTTTCGCGATCCGTCTTTGGCGTGAGAATAAAAAAGGATTTTTTTAACATGAGCACAATTACCGTTCCCTGGGGGGAAATCATCGTATCCGGTCTGGAAGGAAGCGGCTGGACATTTTCGGCCAAAGCGACCGCCGAGGCCGATGGAATCGACCTGATTGAAATTGCCTTGGATGCGCCGGAGGAACGGATTCTCCCGCAAACAATCCTCAAGTGGCAGGCTCCCGCCAACGAGATCGTCATGCGGTGGACTCCGGAGAACATTGCAACGACGATTCCGCCGGATTGGGGCTCCGAGCGAATTTCCAATCTGTCCGGCTGGATGCCGCTGGTGCTCTTTCTGGATGACAACGGGATCAATCGGATTGCGGCGGCGTTCTCGGATGCCATGCGAAAGGTAAAGTTTGCCGCGGGGTTGCGGGAAGAAGGGTGCGTGCTGCAATTTCAACTGACGCTTTTTTCGGAACCGGAAGCGCCGTCAAAACATTTCGACGGGATTTTGCGCATTGATCGACGGCAACTGCCATTTGCCGAAACACTTCGGGAGATGACCGCATGGTATGAAACCATTCCGGGATATGAGCTGCCCGCCGTCCCGGACGCCGCTTTTGAGCCGCTGTATTCCACATGGTATGATTTCCATCAGGAGGTTTTTGCCGACCAGTTGGAGAAAGAATTTCAGCTGGCCGCCGATTACGGAATGGGCAGTCTGATTGTCGACGACGGCTGGCAGACGGACGACAATCAACGCGGATACGCTTATTGCGGAGATTGGAAGATTTCGAAACGGCGTTTTCCAGACATGCGAAGCCATGTGGCAAAGGTGCACAAAATGGGATTGAAGTACATGATCTGGTACTCGGTTCCGTTTGTCGGTTACAAAAGTCTGAATTACGACAGATTCAAAGGCAAATATCTGTGGAATTGGGATCAGCTGGCGGCAAGCGTCTTGGATCCGCGTTTTCCAGAGGTGCGTGATTTTCTGATTGAAACGTATGAGAATGCCGTCAAGGAATGGGATCTGGACGGCTTGAAGTTGGACTTTATCGACTGCTTCCGAATCGAGGGAGAAGATCCTGCCGTCAAGGAAAACTATCAGGGCCGGGATTATAAGACCGTTCCAGATGCCGTGGATCGCTTGATGACCGATGTGATCAAACGCCTTGATGCGTTAAAACCCGGATTCCTGGTGGAATTCCGTCAGGCTTATGTCGGGCCTGCGATGCTGAAATACGGAAATATGTTCCGGGCTTGCGACTGCCCTTGCGACCGTCAGCGCAACCGGGTTCTGACGGTCAATCTGCGTCTGACCAGCGGAAATCGAGCGGTTCACGCGGATATGCTGGAATGGTCTCCCCAAAGCACGCCGGAAGATGCGATTCTGCAGTTTTTGAATATTCTTTTTGCGGTTCCGCAGCTCTCAATTCAACTGAACGGAATCCCGGCGGCCCACGGCAAGGCGCTTCGTTTCTGGATTGATTTCTGGCGGAAACACCAAGACGTATTGGTAAAATCGCCGTTGGAGCCGGAACATCCGCAGTTGAATTACCCCGTAGTTTCCGCGGGGAGGGGGCGCGAACGGATCAGCGCCTGCTATGCAAGCAACTATGTTGTTTCTGTTCCGAAAGGCTCAGAGAGCGTTTACGTGATCAACGCAACCAAACAAGATCGGTTGATTTTGAATATTTCTGAAAACTGCCGAGCTCAGATTTTCAATCTTTATGGGATCTGCGTTGGAACAACAGACTTACATGCAGGAATCACAACCATCGAAGTGCCGCGTTCCGGGTTTGCGCTTTTGCAATAAAAAACTCTTTTTTTGTGAATTTTTGTTTGCATTTTGGTTGACTTATCGTATATTAATAGAAAACCAAAAGATTGATTCTTGAAAGGCGAATGGATGAATAAGTTCTTCGGAGCGCTCCTTGTCACATCGTTGACGATGGCAGCTTATGCAACAACGCAATACGATGGCGAATATGTATGGGGCGTCGACCTGCATAAAGATGGCTATGCGGCAAAGGCATACAGCGATCGCAGCGGTTCCATGAACCCGTCCATCGGGTCCGGGTGGTATCTGAAAGTCAATGAAAATGCGACTTTGGGATTCAAAGATACCGGCAAGTATGCGGGCGATTATTCCGACCTCGGAGTTTTCACCTTCGATGAAAATCACGAGATTCTTACTCAGACCTCTTTGAATTTCGATGCAAACGGGATCGCGGAAGTTTCGATCAAGGCCGGAGATCAGATCGGTTTTTGGATCTCCACCGCCGAGACCGGAACGTTGTACAGTGTCACCGCCGTTCAAGGCAAATATCTGAATGTCTTCAATGGTCGTGGAACTTACGGTCCGGATAACCTTTACCGGAGATTCGAATACTCCGCCGGATCGACCAAAGAGCTGGAAGTGCTCTTTGGATTATCCGCCGGCAGCTCCGATACCCCGGTTGGACAGCCCCTTCCGGGAATCCTCGCGACGCTTTTGATCGGAGGAGTCGGGGCGGGTGTCAAGCTTCGCAGAGCAAGAAAGCGCGCTTGATCCATCAAGCATTTTTGCAATACAATTCATAGAAGGCTTCGAATCTTAATTTCGAAGCCTTCTTTTTTTTCTCCAAGATCAGGAATGTTCAACGTTGTGAACGAACTGGAGTTTAGACACATAGTCCCGATTAAAAACGCGATTTATTTAGAGGGCGGTGCAAAAAAAGGATGGAGCTCTTCTGGTGCGCTCCATCCGGTCGGAAAATAATTTCAATTCAATCTGGCGTTCTCAAGAACGAATCTGCCCGTTCCCTGTCACCAGATATTTGTAGGTGGTCAGCTCATCGGCCCCCATCGGGCCGCGCGCATGGAATTTATCCGTACTGATTCCGATTTCCGCTCCCATGCCGAACTCTCCGCCATCGGTAAAACGCGTCGAGGCATTTGCATAGACCGTCGCCGAATCGACATTGGCAAAGAAATAAGCAATGGATTCCTCATTGGTCGATAAGATTCCATCCGAATGCTTCGAGCCATAATGATTGATATGATCAACCGCTTCGACCACATCCTCCACAACCTTGACCGAAAGAATATAGTCCAAATATTCGGTATACCAATCCAGCTCTTCCGCACGCTTCGCATCCGGTGCGTATGCCGCGAAAGAATTGTCCACGCGCAGCTCCACATTGCAACGCTTCATCTCGTCCACCAGCGCCGGCGCAAGCTTCGGCAGAGCATCGCGAGAGATCAGAAGTGTTTCCAGAGCATTACAGGCGCTCGGACGCTGGCACTTCGCATTCACGATGATTGCCAGCGCTTTTTCCCGATCAAATTGCTTGTCCACATACAAATGGCAGACGCCTTTGTAATGCTTGAGCACCGGAATGGTCGACTGCTCCATCACGGCGCGAATCAACCTTTCTCCGCCACGGGGAATCACCAGATCAATATACTCGTTCATCTTGAGCATGACACCGACCGCTTCGTGTCCTGTCCACGGAATCAACTGCACCACGCCATCCGGCAACCCAGCAGCCATCGCCGCCCGATTCAAAGACGATGCAATCGCCTGATTGGAATGAATCGCTTCCTTGCCGCCGCGTAAAATCACAGCATTACCAGCAAAAATACAAATTCCAGCCGCATCGCTGGTTACATTCGGACGAGATTCAAAAATAATTGCAACCACGCCAATCGGCACGGATACTTTGTCGATCACCAGCCCGTTCGGACGAATTGTGTGCTTCAGAATCTTTCCGCACGGATCCACCTGCGATGCGACAATGCGCAACCCTTCGGCCATGCCATCAATCCGTTTGTCATCTAGCTGCAACCGATCCTGCA
Organism: Victivallaceae bacterium; assembly: GCA_028691615.1. GTDB lineage: Bacteria > Verrucomicrobiota > Lentisphaeria > Victivallales > Victivallaceae > JAQUYX01. The sequence goes on along the minus strand of JAQUYX010000036.1, from coordinate 1,530 downwards.
TCGCGGAGGAAAGCCCGCTCTCCCGGGCGTTTTGCATATCGACGGCATTTTTCTCTTTGATAGCCTCCCGGTCAGCGCAGAGCGCGTCCGCCATCGCACAAAGCACAGCAGATTTCCGTTGGCCGGAAAGAACCGCCAGCGCACGGGATGCTTTTTGCGCGCGTTTCCCGATTTCAAGAAGGGCGTCTTTGAGCGCCTCTCCCGTGGGATTCTGTGGCAAATTTGTCATTGTCTTTCTCTCCTCTAAAAAACTCATTCAATCTCGAAACAGATCGCGGCTGGCAAATTCCGGTTCGCAGGTCAGCTGAATGCCGATCTTGCGCAACCCGTTTTCATCTCCGGGACTCGGAAGATGCGAAATATGCATCTCGCATCCATTGAGATTGGAGAGCTTGCGCATAGCCAGATTCGCCGAAGGATTCGCCGGAGTGCTTACCGAAAGCGCCGTTAACGTCTCTGAAAGATCCAGACTGATACGCTTGTTCTTAAAAATTTCCTTCTTGAGTCGCCCGACTGATTCAATCACATCCGGCGAAAGCAGAAGAAGCTCATCCGGCAGCCCCGCCAGATGTTTGATCGCATTGAGAATGCAAGCACTCGCCGCATGGAACAGCGGAGAATTTTTGCCCGTGATGATCGTCCCGTCAGGCAGCTCCATCGCTGCACCGCAATAAACATTGTCCGCACCTTTCCCGCTCTGATGCGAGGCGGCTTCCGCCGCCGCACGCGCGGGCACAACCACCCGGCGGTCCAATTCCGTCAATCCCAGTTCATCCATCAGCAGTTTAACCCGGTCCACCGTGGACTTTTCCGCCATGCCCAGCATATATTCGCAGCGATAGCGGAAATACCGGCGGATAATTTCCTGACGCGACGCTTCCTGAACCACCGCATCATCGGTGATGGCAAATCCGACCCGGTTGACGCCCATCTCCGTGGGCGAGCGATATAATTTTTCCTGTGGCATGATTCGCGAACAAATACGCCGGACAACCGGGAAAATATCGATGTCGCGATTGTAGTTGATTGCCACCGTACCGGTTGCTTCCAAATGAAATGGATCGACCATGTTTGCATCGGCAATATCCGCTGTGGCCGCTTCATAGGCGAGATTCACTGGATGTTTCAACGGCAGATTCCACACCGGGAACGTTTCAAATTTTGCGTAGCCTGCGCACACGCCATGACGAAATTCATGGTACACCTGCGAAAGACAAGTTCCCATTTTCCCGCTGTTCGGGCCGGGACCGGTCACAATAACGATCGGTTTCTTCGTTTCGATGAAACTATTGGCGCCATACCCTTTATCGCTCAGAATCGTCTCAATATCCGTCGGATAGCCTTTGATCGAGCGATGCACATGCACCGTAATGTGACGGCGCTGCAGTTTCTTTATGAAAGTATTCACCGCCGGTTGATCGTTATAGCGAGTAATCACCACAGCGGCGACATCCAGTCCGCGATCGCGCAGATTATCAATCGTGCGCATGGTGTCGTCGTCATAGGCGATTCCGAAATCGGCACGCAGTT
>JAQUYX010000205.1 GCA_028691615.1 Victivallaceae bacterium | reverse complement strand
GGTCGAGCAGCATTGTAGAGACGATCATTTTGCTGTTGATCGGCGGGGCGATTTAGCTGGGAAGCGTCTGGTACAAGAAGCGCAAAGCGGAGGGGAAAACGTTTTCGGATTTTTTCGGCGCGCCGAAGAAGACGGCGCAAGTTCCGGGATCGGCCGAGTCGGAGGAGATGCAGGAGTTCTTTGCGTCGCTTCCCCCGGAAAATCCTCCTGTGGACCCGGAATTTCAGGAGGTTCCGGTTTCGTCGGCCGTGGTGGGAAATCAAACTTCCGCGAGTGCGACAACGGTGACTCCGGTTGTTTCTGCGCCGCCGGTTCCGGCATTCCAATATGCGAGTTTTCTGCGCGACGAGGGAAAAAAGGCGATCGTGATTCAGACGATTTTGGAACGGCGCTGGTAAAATCGGGAGTGTCGCGCTATATTACTCCCCGGTGAAACAAACAAGGAAACTTTGGCAATTATGGATATCCGATATTCGATCAAATTGGACAACGGAGCCCGCTACGAAGCCAAAGGTCCGGCGCTGCCGGATCTCGCGGTGGGCGACATCGCGGTGTTCCGGCGCGACATCGGGCTGGACGCGGGGGAGGTTGTGAGCATCGGCGGCGAGGTTCCCGAGCAGGAATCCGAGAGCTGTTATGCGCTGCAGCGCAAGGCGACGCTGCACGAGTTGGCGACCATCAACGAAAATGCGATGCGGGCGAAAAATTCGTTGCGCACGGCGGAGAAATTTGTGGAGCAGCTGAATCTGCCCATGAAGCTCTTGAATGCGCATTACTCTTTGGACAACAAACTCTTGACCATTCAGTTCACCGCCGACGGGCGGGTTGACTTCCGGGAGCTGGTCAAGGAGTTGTCGCACGCGCTCAATGTGCGGCTGGAGTTGCGGCAGATCGGCGTGCGCGACGAGACGGTGATTTACGGCGGCATCGGCGTTTGCGGGCAGATGCTCTGCTGCTGCCGTTTTCTGCGGGATTTCAGTTCGATCAACGTCCGCATGGCCAAGGAGCAGGATCTGTCCCTTACGCCGGCGACGATCTCCGGGACTTGCGGACGGCTCAAATGCTGTCTGAAATTCGAACATGCCGGTTATCTTGAGTTGGAAAAGGGCATGCCGCGCCGCGGCGACTGGTGCGAATGTCCCTCTGGCTGCGGGCGGGTTTGCGACCGCAATCTGCTCACGCGCAAAGTGACCGTGCAGACCGAAGACGGCGCGACCAATCGTTACGACGTCGATCAGATTCACAGCATTGGCCGCAGACCTTGCGCTCCTCCGGCGACGGGAAACAATTCCGCGCCGCAGCAGGCTCCGGCGAACGCTTCTTCCCGCAAGAACAACAATGCGTCTGGCCATTCGAACAACCGGAAGAACAACCGTCCCGGCGACCGTCCGCATGGCGCGCCGCAGGAGAAACGCAATCCTGCCGAGGGCGAAGCGCATCGGAAGAGCGACGCAGAGAGAAGCACTCCGGAGAAACAATGACCGGCGCGGAGTCGATGCCGTTTTCTTTGGAAGAGGCGGCGAAATTAGACGCTTCCGGTTTTGTCCCCGGAGCCACGGAGAGCGCGGACGCGTATTTTCAACGGGTCGAACGGCTGCGGAGCTGGGCGGCGGAGTTGCGTACGACCGTGGAGAATCTCCCGGCCGGGGAAACATTGGAGCTTGCGGGACTCTTCCCGGTGGGGCGCAACGATCTGATTCCGGCGGAAATTCTCTCGGAGTCGGCGCGGATTACGGAGCAGTTGTACGACTTCACCTCGATGGAACTCCCCGGTTTTTTTACGTCGAAGACGCTGGGGCTTTTGTGGGGGGGGTGTTCTTTTTCGGATGATGAAACGGTGGTTTTTATTTTGCGCAAATCGTACCGGAATCGAAAACGCTTTCTGATTTACGACCGTGACGAATTGCTGTCGCACGAGCTGTGCCATGCGGCGAGAAGCATGTTGGACGACCCGATGTGGGAGGAGTATTTCGCCTATCAGACGGCGAAAAAAAGATTGCGGCGCTGGCTGGGCTGTGCTTTTTTGAACGGTTCCGACGCGGTTTTGTTTCTGCTTCCGGTCATGCTGCTGCCGATTACGCAGGCACTTCAGAATTGGATGTGGGAGAAATTTCCGGTGTGGCCATTCTGGATTCTGGCGGCATGTTATCCGTTGTTTCTGGGGGCGCGGGTGATTTGTTTTCAGCGGATCGCGGCGGCCGCGCTGCGCAATCTGAAAAAAATCGGCGCGGTCAAACCGCTGGCTGTGCTTTACCGCTGCCGCGACGAGGAGATCCGTTTTTTCGCAACGTGCCCCGATCCGGAACGGATGATTGCTTTTATCGACCGCCAAAGCGCGGAGTTTTTCCGCTGGCAGGTCATTCGCAAACGTTTTTTTGGGGGGAACCGGAATGAAGCGACAGGAACTGACAGAATATCTTGACCAACTGCTGCGACTGCAGGATTTCTCCGAAGACATTTCCAATAACGGGTTGCAGATCGAAGGCGGAACTGAGGTTTTGCGTTTCGCGTCGGCGGTGGACGGCTGCATAGCCACGGTGGAGCAGTCCGTCGCGGCGGGGGCGGATTTTCTCTTTGTTCACCACGGCATCAGCTGGGGGAGCGAGCCGCGAAGATTCACTGGAAGAACCGCCAAACTGCTTCAGACGGCATTCCAAGGGAATTTGAATCTTTACGCGGCGCATTTGCCGTTGGATGCGAATGTGCCGTTCGGCAACAATGCACAGCTGGCGGATCGGCTTAAACTGGAAAACCGGCGGGGCTTTTTCGAATACGACCATGCACAGATCGGATTTTCCGGAGAACTGCCCGCGGCGCTTCCCGCGAGGGGTGTTGCGGAACAATTCCATCTACCTTTTGCGCTTTACGGAGATCCGCAACGGCTTGTGCGCAAGGTCGGCATCGTCTCCGGCGGCGGCGGACAGGACGCGGTTCGCGCCGCGGCGGACGCGGGATTGGATCTCTTGGTGACCGGAGCTTTTGAACACGAGATGTATCACTTGACGCTGGAAAGCAAACTTACGGTCGCAGCCTTGGGGCACTATGCTTCGGAGACGCTTGGCGTTCAGGCGATTCTCGCCCATGTCCGGGAGCGCTTCCAGTTGGAAACCATCTGGCTGGATCTGCCGACGGGCTTGTAAAGGGACGACACTGGCAAAACTCGCGCCGCGTCTTTCGTCGCCTCGGAAACGGTCTGAATCGGCAGTTTTTCGGTCGTTACTCTGCGAGTAGCGACGCTCAAAACCGTCCATCCATTCCGTTTTCGATCCATCCGAAATCTCTCGGCGGGACTTTTGCCGTGCCGTTTAAAGGGACGACACTGGCAAAAGCCCTGCGCGCGGTGTATATTACCGGAAAACTTTTGCAGGATTTTTATCATGAGATTCAAACAGCATGCCATTTGGCAGCTGACAATGCTTGTCGCCATTCACTTCACGGTCGATATGTTCTCCGGTTTTTTGCCCGGCGTGCTGCCGGTGCTGATTCAGAAGTACAATTTAAGCATCGGTTTCTGCGGCGGGCTGGTCGCGTTGATGGGACTGAGTTCCAATCTGTTGCAGATGTGGGCGGGGACTTTGCGCAGAGAAGCGCATCGGCCCCGGCTGGTTCAGCTCGGCGTGCTGCTTGCCGGATTCATCGCTTTTCTCGGGTGCGTGCCCCCGGGCCCGCTGGCCATACCACTATTGATTCTTCTGGTGCTTGTGACTGGAACCGGCGTGGCGCTGGTGCATCCGGAGGCGTTGCGCGGCGTCTACGGACTTCCGCAGACGGCGGTCGAGTCCTCGCTGGCCACGCCGATTTTCATGATGGTCGGCTTCTTCGGATTTGCCGCCGGCGCGTTTGTCGCCGGAACGATTGCCGAATTTTTGGGGTTGAAGGGACTGTTGCTCCTGCTGATTCCGCTTTTTGCGCTGCTGATCCTCTTTCACCGGCTCCAGCCGAAGCTGGCGGGGGACGCCCCTTCGGAGCCTTCGAAAGAAAACTCTTCTCCGAATGCGGTGCGGTTGACCGCGACGGAGGAAGGGAAAACGCCTTCGCTTTGTTTGCTTTTTTTCCTCAGCGTCCTGTTGAACACCGGTTGCACTATTCTGCAGGGGCTGCTGCCGAGTTTTCTGCACCAGCTCGGTCATTCACTGAGCGTGAGCGGCTTTGCCGCGCTGCTCTTCGGGACGGGCGCTGGCATCGGCGCGCTGCTGCTTGGATGGGTGCTGGTCCGTCGCTTTTCGCTGCTTCGGCTGCTCGCGGTGGGAATTTTGACGGGGATTGTGCTCTTAATTACACTGCTTTACACCGGCGAGAGCACGGCGGCGCTCTTTCTGATTCTGCCGTGCGGACTGCTGCTGGGGTCCGGGTTTCCGCAGATTGTCGTCCTGGCCCGGCGTGCAAAGAGCCAACTCGGGCTGGGGGCGCGCATGGGGTTGATTGTCGGCGGCAGCTGGGGGGTGGCCGGGTTGCTCTTTTTCGGGGTAAGTTTGCTGGCTGAACGCTTCCCGCTGCGTGTGACGCTTCTTGCCAGTCCGATCGCCTTTTTGCTGCTGCTGCCGCTGCTCGCATGGGAAATCCA
>JAQUYX010000035.1 GCA_028691615.1 Victivallaceae bacterium | reverse complement strand
TCGACAAGCGTGAAAAGATCTATTTCACCGAACAGTGCGCGGGCGCTCCGCCGGTTCATGAAGGAATGGATTATCGTTTGATCGCAGACGTCTGCGACGTGCTGACCATGGAGGGCGGTCTGCGGTTCGGCTGGGGCAACACCCAGGCTTTTTCGACGAATGCGGCGGAAAGCATCCTGATGACCTCGAACGGGCGGCTGTACTTCTCCTACGCCTTTTTCCGGGCGCTGGCGAAGAATCGCAAGCCGATCATGAACAACGAACACAATTCCCGGCGCGGGAATCTCGGAGAGCGTGTCACTTCCCGCAAGAGCGACCTGATTACCTGCCTTTGGAGCGATCTCATTCACGGCGGAAGCGGCATCTATTTCTATGTATGGGACAAGCGCAACTGGGAATGGCTCACCTACGAACAGGCGAAAAGCAACGCGCTGTCGCTGACAAGCTGCCGCAGCTCCTCCTTCCTCAATCCCTACTGCTGGGAGCCGAAGGATTTGGACGCGGCCAAAGTCTTCAGCAGCGAACTGGCGCCGTACTCCGAAAAAATTATGCCGATGCCGCGCACGGAAGATGGCAATGTGGCCTTTTATTTCCCGTACCCCTCCATTCGCATGGGACATTATCTGAAATACTCCTTTGAGTACTATCTGCCGAAGATCTATGAGGAGCTTTTCTTCCGGTTTTACAATGTGCGAATTGTTTTCGACGAGGAAATTCGCGCGGGTCTTCCCGGCGACGTCAAAGCGCTGGTCATGCCCAGCAGCGAATACATTGACCCGGCAATTCTGCCGAAGCTGGCGGAATTTCAGAAGCGCGGCGGCTTGATTCTCGCGGACCGCAATGCGCTCGGCATGGATGAGCGCGGCAACCGTCTTGGAAAACTCTCGTTTCCGGTCATTCGTTTCGACGGAACCACTCCGAGCGGCCGCAAGAAAGTTGCTGATACCCTTGCCAAACAGAAGATCGCACGTCGAATTGTCGCAGAACCTGCCGACGGGAAAATTCCCTTCCGTGGAATGGATCTTCAGTTGATTGACCGCGGGAATTTCAAGTTGATCTATCTGGCGAGTTTCGACCATCAGAACACCCGCGAGGCGAGGATTCAAGTGAATCTCCCGGAAACCGACCGGGGCGTCTATTATCTGGCCGACATGGTCAATCGGCGTTTGATCCTCAATGGCGCAGGAGAAACTTGGACGCGCAAGGATCTGGCGAAAGGATTTTTTCTGGCCGTTCCTCCGCAGGAACGGGTGATCCTGACGCTGGAAGAGCAGCGCAGACCGGACCTCACCGCGTTTGACGATACGGCCCGGAAAACCGCGATTGCCGAGGCCAACCTTGTGGAAGCACCGGAAATTGCGGCGTTCCGCAGCAAGGCCGAGGCGACGGCACGGAAGTCCCGGGAAGCGAGGAAAATGGAGGATGTCGCGCCGGAAAAATGCGTGATGCTCGATTTGCGCAAGGCCGTGACCCGTTCGTTTGCCGACGAAGTTCCCGGGGACGGCAAGGGCGGCTGGTTTGATCAGGGGTCGAATGATTTTCGGAATATCCCTCTGGGCGACCGGAATTTCGGTGCAGTTCTCTTCCGGATCATTGACCCGGCGAAGAATGACGGACGCAGCGTAATTGTTCTGGGCAGCATAAACCAGACGAAGTTCCCCGCCAAAGCGGTTGTTGACGTCGGAAATTACGCGAAGAAAATCTATTTCCTTCATACCGCCGGCTGGGCGGGCGATCAGGGACTGGCGATGAATTACATCATTCATTATCAGGATGGCACTACATCGTCCATTCCGGTTCGCTGCGGACAGGAGATCGCCGAATGGTGGGGAGCGACGGAGCTACCCAACGCGAAGATCGCGCTGGAAAGCAGCAACGCGGTGAAGGATCGGATCAGCATGTACTGCATGAGATGGATCAATCCGAATCCGGAGAAGAGAATTGAACGCATTGAAGTCGTTTCGGCATGGCAGTACGCAGTTCCCGCCATTGCCGCAATTACCTTGGAAAAATAACCCCAAAAAAACGCGAAAGGATGAATGTCATGAAAAGAAAACACTTCACATTGATTGAGCTTCTGGTCGTCATTGCGATCATCGCGATTCTCGCAGGAATGTTGCTTCCGGCATTGGGTCGCGCCAGGGACACCGCCTACAAAACCAAGTGCATGAACAACATGAAGACCATTGCGCTGGCCTTCACCCAGTACAGCATGGACAATGCCAACTGGATGCCCTACTGCTTGGAGGGAGGGACTTATAAACGCTGGATGGATTCGATTCTTCCTTATGTGAATGCAGGAAAACAAGTAAAACAAGCAAGTTTCAAAGTGGCGGACGACATCAACTGGCCGATTCCTGTATTCCGCTGTCCGTCCTCGCCGCTCGGCGCGGTCAGCGACACCGACCAGTTGCAGCGTCACTACGGGATTAACGAGCACATGACGCCCAACAACACAACGGCCGGAACGCCGAGCGTTCCGCTCGGGTTTTTGCCCCGGGTGCGGATGCCTTCGCTGCGCTATACTGCCGGCGACCTGGACCGTTCGCAGCTTTCCGGCGAGCGCAAAGAAAGCGACGCCTCCCGTTACCGTCTCGACAACCGCGCCGATATCGGCGCACGGCATAGCAGCAGGACGGCGGCCAATATCACTTTTGTCGACGGGCACGTTGAAACCCTGGTCAAAAAAGACATGCCGCAAGCGAGCGATGCTGACGCGGTCTACGGCGGGTACAATTACAACTGGGGACGCCAGCAGGCTCGCTGATTGATTGCGGGAATAACGCGAATGCTGCCTTTTCCAGACATTCACGTAATCGCAAAGAAAAAGAAAGTTTGCCCACCGATGTTTACAACAACATGCCGCACAAATAACGATTCCCTCGATCTGGCCTACCGGATCGCGCTGGGGACGCTTGCTGAAAATATTGTGTGGCGAAAACAGACCGGTGCAATGACGAAGGACGCGCCGGTTGTCGTCGCCGGGCTTGGATACCGCGATCCGTGGACGCGCGATTCCGCCTTCAACGCATGGTACGCCGCCGCCCTTCTTGCGCCCCGTGCGGCGGAAGAAGCCCTCCGGTCGGTTGTGGAAAAAACCGCCGACGGGTGGTCGGTGCACAACGGCGGGTACTGGGACGCGGTAATCTGGATTTTCGGCGCGTGGAACGATTATATTCGCACCGGGGACGATGCATTTCTCGCGTGGGCAAGCGAGGTGGCGACGTGCCTGCTAACGTACAATGAGGAAAATGAGTTGGACAATGCGGATGGGCTGTTCCGAGGCGGTGCCTGCTTTCAGGACGGCATTTCCGCGTATCCGGAAAAATTTCTGACTTCGCAGGGCGACAGCGGCATTTTCGACTGTACCCGGAGGCTTCCCCGCCCCGCGTATCTCAAGGACAAGGGCGTCGGCATCCCCTGCAAGGCTCTGTCCACCAACGTGCTCTATTATCTGGGGTATCGGTGCAAAGATCTCATGGAAGGGGGCCAAAGCGTTTGGGCGGCAAAAGCGGAGAAACTTGCCGAAGCGATCGAACGCGGTTTTTTCGATCCCGTGCGGAATCGCTACCGTTATCTGCTGGATGCGGAAGACCCGAATCCCGAACGGGAGGAGGCGTTGGGGCATGCGTTTCTGCTGATCTCCGGCCTTGCGCAAGGAGCGCGCGCCAAACGCATTCTCGCGTATGCGCACCGGACGCCGCAGGGCGTTCCCTGTCTCTGGCCGCCTTATGAACGCTATGCGGCGCGCCCCGAAAAGTATGGACGCCACTGCGGAACAATCTGGCCGCAAGTCAATGCCGCATGGGCGCTCGGCGCTGCGGCGGCGGGAGATTTTCGTACGGCTTTTGCCGAGCTTGCGCTTCAGACCGCGCGGACGGTTCGCGACAATGGCTTTTTTGAGCTTTATCACCCGGAGACGGGGATGCCGTACGCGGGGATTCAGGAGCGTCCGGGGTGCGGAATGTGCATGTATTATCCGAGCAATCCGGGTCAGACATGGTGTGCCACCGGTTATCTGGCGATGGTTCACGAGATTCTCTTCGGGGTTCATTTCCAGGCGGACGGCGTGACGGTCAGTCCCACATTGCCGGAGGGGATGAATCATGCGGAGCTTCACAATTTGCCATGCCGTGGCGCGGTGTTGAATCTTTTTGTGTCGCGCGATTCTGCGCAAACGAAAAAAAGATTTCTGCCGGCAGAAGAGTTGAAGGGTGAGATTACCCTGAATTTGGGAACAAACGCAATCGGAATGATTTGAGGATTACAAAGATGAAGGATTCCATTTACCGCTTGCCATTGGACGGGCAATGGCAACTAGCCGGACGCAAACAGCACGGATCCGCTGATCCGGCGGCCGCCTTTCCAGATCCGGAATTTCAGTTTGTCGCCCCGGTGCCGGGAAATATCGAGGATGCGCTTTGTTCGGCGGGAATCGTTCCCGACCCCTATTTCGGGGGGAACAGCCGTGAACTTCGGAAATTCGAGTTTTATCAATGGCTTTATGAATTTGATTTCGTTTACGACGGTGTCGAACGCAATCTGGAATTGGTCTTCGAAGGCGTCGATCTCTTCGGGACCGTGTTCCTCAATGGACAGGTCGTTGGAAGAGCAGAAAATGCGTTTCTCATCCATCGCTTCGCGGTAACGCCCCGGAAAGGACGCAACCATCTTGCCGTGCATTTGGCCAGCGTTCCGCGCGAGCTGACTAAATGCCCCCTCAACGCGGGCGCGTTTGCCGGCGGTGTCGATTTCAATGCCGAAAATCTCCGCTTCCGCCGCCCCGGCCATGAATCCGGCTGGGATATTGCTCCGCGGATGGCGCTGGGGGGACTCTTCCGGCATGTTTTCCTGGAAGAGGTTCCCGTACACCGTTTTGTCGAGACGTTTTTGCAGACGCTTTCCATCGCCGAGGATCATGGAAAAGCCTCTTTGCGGTTGATGTTTCACGTCGATACGCCATTTCTGGGGGACAATGAGGTCATTCTGGCGGTTGACGGAGAGTGTTCCGGCGCCCGGTTTCACGCGGAACGCATTCTCTGGTCCGCGCAAGGATGTCTGACCTTTGAGGTCTCCCATCCGAAATTGTGGAATCCGCGTCATTACGGAGAAGCGGCTTGCTATGAATGTTCCGCGAAGCTGCTGCGCGGCGGAGAAATTCTCGCGGAGAAGAAATTCCTCTTCGGAATCCGTACGCTGGCACTTGCCATGCAGGATACCGTGACCGACGCGCCGGACCCGGATTTTCAGCTGAGCGTCAATGGGATGCCAGTGCGCTGCATCGGCATGAATCATGTGCCGGCGGATGCGCTTCACTCGCACGACGAGGCGCGGCTTGGCACGATTCTTGATTCTGCCCGAGCGTTGGATTGCAACATCCTTCGGGTGTGGGGCGGCGGCATCTACGAGCCGAATTCTTTCTATGAGCGCTGCGACCGGGAAGGGATTCTGGTCTGGCAGGACTTCATGATGGCCTGTGCGCAGTACCCGAATGATGAATCCTTTCTGCGAACCATCGAAGCCGAGGCGGAGGAAGTTGTCAAGCGTCTGCGCCAGCATCCGAGCATCGCGCTTTGGTGCGGGGACAATGAATGCGACATGGTTCCCTCCTGGTCCGGGCAGTTCCGCGACCCGAATGAGAATCTTCTGACCCGCAAAATTCTGCCGGAAGTGCTTCACCGGCATGATCCGGCCCGCCCCTACGTGCCGAGCTCTCCATATTTTTCTCCGGCGGCGGTCGCGAAGGGGCCGGATCCGTCGATTCATGCGCCGGAGCAGCATCTCTGGGGCGACCGGGGGTATTTCAAGAACGACTTTTATGCGAACAGCACGGCTTCCTTTGTGAGCGAAACCGGCTACTACGGGTCTCCCGACCTTGCCTCCCTGTTGCGTTTCCTGCCGGAAGAATCGGTGCATTCCCTCGATGACGAAGCCTGCTTCATGCATGGAACCAATGCCAATTATCCGTATGACCTCACCAACAATTACCGGGTCAAGGGGATGAAAAAGCAAATCGGTTTTTATTTTTCCGAGGTCCCGGATTCGCCGGAAGATTTTGTCGCCGCCAGCCAGATTGTCCAGGCGGAGGCGATGAAATTTTTGACGGAAAACTATCGGACCAAACGCAAGTGTTCCGGGTTGATTCTTTGGAATCTTGCCGATTGCTGGCCGCAGTTTTCGGAAGCGCTGCTGGATTACTATCATCGGCCGAAATTAGCTTTCTTCTATTTGAAAAACTGCTTTCACAGCGTGTTTTTTGCGGAAAATGAAGCCGGAGAAATCTGGGGTGTGAACGATTCCCCCGCAGAGATGAGTGGAAAACTCAGGATCACCGGGGAAAGCGGGACGGAACTATTCTGCAAGGATTTTGTGCTTCCGGCCAACCAACCATGCCTCGTCGGGCAACTGGCGACCCCGGAGGCCGCAAAGGCAAAAGTTCACCTGTTGGAGTGGCATCTCAAGAACGATGTCCGGGGGAAAAATCATTATGTGAACGGGACTGCGGTTTACAACTATGGAGCATACCGCCGTGAAATTCTCTCCAGAATCACGGAATTTTACCAATGGAATCTTGAATCCGTGCAATAGGGAAATAATATGGGGGAGAAAACGAAATATGAAAAAAAATAGTTTAATCGGCTGGGGCGGGAAAAGCGTAAAGCCAGTTACAATTCGATTGCAATAAATTACGAACACCGGAGCATAGGGGGGGCTTCCGAGGAAAAAAGAAAAAAGCAATTCTATCATCAATGTTGTTAACTGCAAGATTGTTTCATAAACATTAGGAGAGAATAATTTTTGTGGAAATTTTGATGAAGAATGATATCTTAAAATCATTAACAACGGGGAGATCGGAAATGAAAACAAAATTTACGCTTATAGAATTGCTCGTGGTCATCGCGATCATCGCCATTCTTGCGGGGATGTTGTTGCCGGCACTGAATAAAGCGAGAATGACAGCACAGTCAGCGACCTGCTTAAACAATATCAAACAGTGCGGGCTTGGCCTGTTTCAATATGCCGGCGACAATTCCGATTTAGTGGTTTCTGTCGCAAATTTGAACGGCACAGACCGCTTTTGGCCTGTTTTTCTAACCGGAGTAACACTGGGTAATACTACATTCGCAAAATATATCGGAGGAGAGGTCACCGCGTGCCCTGCAGAGTTGAGAATCGAAAACGCCGGCTGGAATTTACATCCGAAAAAACGGCAGGGGTATGCGACGTATTATCACGTTTTTGATGAGAGTTACAGCGCGGCGAAAAGCGTTGCCGGAAATTTTGCATTTCCGCCCAACCCCACCGAAAGTTCGAGTGGAACGATGTTTCGGCTCAACAAGGTTCGCTTTCCTTCGAAAACCCTCCTTTTGGGGGATGGTCTGCATGTGAATGGCGGGACTGATCGAAACACTTGGTTTTTTATCTCCAGCACCGCCAATGCCGGACGCTACTATTTTGCATGGCGGCGTCATAACAACAATGCAAATATGCTGAGTTTTGACGGTCATGCGGAAGCTATGAGCGCAGGCCAGCTCAATGAATGCGCTCTGCCCATCAAGAATTCCTTTGAAGGCAGCCAGAAAACGCACACTCAACTGTAAAGGTTATTTCCGAGGATATTTCTATGAAGCACCAAGTTTTATTTTTCATTCTTTCCGCAGTTTTTGCCCTGCATTCTTCCGCCGCGAAAATCAAGCAAGAACTGCGTATTGTTGGCGGTCCTCGTGGGATTATCCTTTCTGTGGATGACCAAAGTTTTCTGTTCGGAAGCGGTGGTTTCCTGCTCGCGAAAAAGGGGAAATCCGACGGAGAATTCAAACTGGAGCAGCAATCTGTCGAAAAAGACGGAAGATCAATGCTTCAAACCAGTCCGTATTCTTCGCTGAAGACATCAATCCGCCCCGATCCGCAGGGCGCCGATGTCGAATTTGAATATGAAGTCAAGCCACATCCCAATGCGAGGGAATACCAGCTTGTCGTGGAGATTGCCCCTCAGCTGCTGCAGGCGATTCCGCAGAAATCGAAATGGCAGGAAAGTGCACGGCAGGGGGGCATTCTTTCTCTGAAAACCCCGGTACGCACCTTCGAATTCGACCTGCAGCAATACAAAATACCTGCGCGCTTGGAGGACCGCAGGCATGAAAACTGGAGCCGGAAATTCCGCATCCGTTTTTTGATCCCGTATGATTCCACAAAAGGCATCAAAGGGAAATGCGGGTTCAAATTGCGCATCCGCGACGTGGCGCCGGATTTTTTCCAGAGGATCGATCTCACGAAGTTTTCAAACCGCGGGTTGACAGATCAGGTCGCGAACGACAAACAGGGCGGCTGGACCGATCAGGGGACAAACGATTTGCGTTCGTTTCGTCCCGGCAGAATTGTCAGCGGCGGGATTCCGTTTGAAATCGGCGACCGCGCGATCATTCTCCAGTCCAAGGTGCGGCCCTATTTCCCGGAACGTTCCCCGGAAATTCCACTCGGAGTCTGCGCGGAACGCATCGCGTTCTGTCAGACTTGCGCATGGGGCGAGGAGATTGGACAACCGGTGTTTCAGTACCTCTTCTTTTATGAGGACGGAACACAGGAGGTTTTCGTTGTCCGCTACGGAATGGAAGTCATGGACTGGTGGGGCGGCGCCGAAGCATCCCGCGCGGTCATTGCCTGGAAGGGGATGAACCATGAAAACCGCATTGCGTTTCTTCATGCACAATGGATCAACCCGCACCCGGAAAGAAAAATTTCCAAGATGCAAGTAGTCTCCCTGAACACTAAAAGTATCCCGATTGTGCTGGGAATCACCGCCGTCCGAAGCGATTTGCCGGGATTTGAGACAAAACATTTTACGGAACTCGACGATGCCTTCAAAAAGGCGTACATCCAGGAAATCGACCACTCGCAATGGTTTCCGTGTCCGATTGACTGGCAGGGAAAGATTCAACCGGGAAGCGCTCTCGACCTGAGTTTTCTCAACCATAAGCCGGCAGGGAAATACGGCTTTGTAAAAGTTACTTCAAATGGCAAATTTGAATTCCAGAACCGTCCCGGAGAAGCGCTGCGTTTTTGGGGAAGCAATACTGCCCTTTGCGGGGTATTCCCTCCGAAGGATCTTGCTCCGAAACTGGCGCGCACTTTTGCCGCGCAGGGCGTGAATCTGATCCGAATCCATCTCTGGGCAGTCCAGATGGATCAGAACAAAAAACGTCACGTCGAAGATGAAATCATCAATCCCGACGGATCAATCAATGAAGAGGTGCGCGACCGGCTTGAATTCTTTATCTCCGAACTCAAGAAGAACGGCATCTATATCTATATGGACTGGAACGACGGCATGATGTATGACCGTCTCGTCCCAGAAATGCCGCGCATCACAAATTATTATCTGCCGGAGAACATTCAGCACTCCTTCAAATTCTACTCGCTCTTTTACCCGCCGATGATCCGCGGCGTGGAAAAACTCGCAGAGATGGTATTTCTGCACAAGAATCCCTATACCGGCCTCCGGATGGTGGATGATCCTGCTTTTGCCGTTTTTGAAATCACAAATGAAAACTCTATTTTCTCCTATCCGAATGACGGACGCTGTCGTCCCAATCTGGACTCTCCGCCGATGAAATATCTCGCTGAACTGTATAACGAATACCGGAAACGCAAAGGACTTGCGCCAGCAGCTTTTTCCGGAAAATCAACCCGGACGCTTCCTCCAGAGGAAACTTGTTTTTTTGCAGAATTAGGGAAGAAGGAATATGTTGCACGCCGTGATTTCCTGCGCAAAATCGGAGTCAGGGTCCCAATCTGCGGTTCCAACTGGAGTCTCTGCACCGGAGATACCTGGTGTTCCCAGTTCATGGATGTGACCGGAGTCCATTCTTACGCTCTTGCCGTTCGCAACGGACGCCTGCCGGGGACTGCCGGACTTACCCTTATGGATGCGGATATGCTCTCCCTCCCGTTTTTCCCGGAACTCAGCCGCGGAAAGATCGCCGGGATGCCGCTGACCATCAGCGAGTGGCAATTCGAGTATCCAATGTGGTCGCGTTGCGAGGGTATGCCGTTTATGACGGCGGCAATGTCACTCAACGACTGGGATTTGTCGCTCTTCTACTGTGCGACCGGATCCAATAATTACGGCCGCTGGCAGACCTTCATGAAGGATCCCAGG
Organism: Victivallaceae bacterium; assembly: GCA_028691615.1. Classification (GTDB taxonomy): domain Bacteria; phylum Verrucomicrobiota; class Lentisphaeria; order Victivallales; family Victivallaceae; genus JAQUYX01. The sequence goes on along the minus strand of JAQUYX010000035.1, from coordinate 11,941 downwards.
ATCACGACCCATACCCAACAGACCGATCCGGCGACATGGGGACAGACTCAGGCGATGGCAATGATCTACCGCAATTGTTATCTGAAAACGGCACCCAATGTCATCACGATGATGATCAACGACCAGGATGTGGAAAAGCACGTTTCCCCGGTCTCGAAGTATCCTTTTCTGACCTTAATGACCAGAGTCGAGACGAAATTCGTTCCGAACGGTCAGAAGAAGACATGGCCGCTCGACCGCCAGCGCAGCCAGCAGGAAGTTCTCGATGAAGCCAGGCGCAAGTTCCGCATTCCGGAAGAGAGGAATGCTCTTGCAAGCGAGACCGGGGAAATTCGTCGTTGTTTCGATCCGGGATTGCTGCTGATCGACGCGCCCAAGTGCTGTGTTGCCGCAGGAGCGCTTTCCTCCATGCAGAGCAGCGGAAGATCCTTGCAGGGGATTTCGTTGCAGACTTCCGCCAGGTTTGCCTCATTCTCCCTGACGAGTTTGGACAATAAGAACCTGAGCCGGTCGAAACGCATGCTGATCACTTTTGTCGGTGACGCCCGCAACCGAAGCGCAAAATTTTCCGGCGACAAACATCTGGAATGGGGATCCAGCCCGGTTGTCGCGGAGCCTTTGACTGCGGTACTCATCTTTGAGCGCATCCCTGCTGAAGCAGCGTACAAACTGTATTCGCTCGATCCGCTTACCGGACAGAGAGTGCGGGAGATCCGAAGCCGAACGGCGACCGGTAAAAAAGAGTTTCTTCTGGATACCGGATCACACCGGACAATCTTCTATGAATTGATTCAAACGAAGTAATGCGAGGAAAGCGCGCTTGCAGGATAGGCGTTTTGAAAAAGGAAGAATTTAACCATGACAGAATCAATCCGCATTCATTTTCTCGGGACTTCGGACGGGACTCCCATGCTGGAACAGAACTGCAGCGCCAACGTCTTTGAATTCAATGGCAGCTGTTGGATGATCGATGCTGGAGACGGAGCGGAGAGCGCGTTGCAGCGGCAGGGGATTTGTGCCGCCGATTTGGAGGCGCTGCTGGTCACCCACTGGCACTGCGATCACTATTACGGCGCCCCGGCCGTGCTTTCAAGAATGCGCAATAAATGTGCCTACCTGCCGGTCCCGGAATCCTTCGGTGACAAATTCTCCGCCGCGCTATCGGTCTTTCACGATGTAAACTTTGAAGCTCGTCCGCTGCAATTTCACCGACTGGTGCCGGGGATGGAATTGAATCTCTCCCATGTGTCCGTCAAAACGTATGAAAATGCCCACATGAGTCCTGCTCTTTCCCCGGAACTGCGGACTCAATTTTATTCGCTCTCGTTGGAGTGCCGCACTCCGGGCGGGAAACGCATTCTCTTCTCCGGCGATTTGGGCGGACACGCTTACGAAGTCAACTTCTGGAAACTTCTGGAGGAACCGGCCGATCTGCTGGTCCTGGAGGGCGCGCATCTGTTGCCGCTGCATAAATTACTTGAGAAACTGCACGGAAAACCGATTCGGAATCTGATTTTTACCCATATCTGGCGGCGCGGAGTGTGTCCCGAAAAGCTGATTGCGGAGTTTACCGCGGGATTGAATATCCCGGTTTACGCCGCAACAGACGGAGATTATGCCGAATTTCATGACGAAAAAATGAGTCTGCATCCCCGGAACGAATTGGCTACATCCATGCGCCCGGAATCTTATTTTTCCCTTGCGGAACGGTCGCGCCGTTTTCAGGCGGAAGGCATTCCGTTGCGCTGGAAATGCATTGGCCCCTTTCCCAATTTGCAGCGCAACGGCGAATATATCGGATTGAATCTCGACCCGGAAAATCGTCTTCTTGCCGATGCAAATAAAGATTGTTCCGGGACTTACACCTCGGCGGACGGACAAAAGATCGGCTGGCTGGAAATGACCGCGGAGGAACTTTTCCCGGACGGGATGCTGCCCATGACACATTATTTTCCGGGGAGCGATGTGGTGAATTACGCCGTGACCGATCTGGAGATTGCCCGAGACGGAAATTACACGGTGTTGTGGAGCTGTGATGCCGGGTGCCGGATGCTGCTGGACGGGAAAGAGATTCTTTTTTTCCCCCGCAAGCAGGACGCGGTCAAGGATGCCCGGTCGTTTCCATTGCCGTTGACACGGGGAACCCGCCGGTTGATTGTGATACAGGATACCCGCAAGGGCGGGTACGGAATCTTTTTTCGGATTGTTCCAGACATAAATGGGAGAAAATGATGTTAAAAACAGATCATGTTTTCGGGGAACACATGGTTCTTCAGCATTCGCGAAGCGTTCCTCTGTGCGGAAGCGCGACGCCGGGCGCGGTCGTGCATGTGACGCTGGCGGGGAAAGAATATCAGACACAAACCGCTGCCGACGGCACATGGCGGGTGGAGCTGGAGCCGCAAGCTCCCGGCGGTCCGTTTGCCTGTCGGATCGTTTCCGGGCAGGAAAGCATCCAATGGAACGACATCCTTTTCGGCGAAGTCCTTCTCTGTTCCGGGCAAAGCAATATGGAAATGCCGGTCGGCGGCAAGGATCCTTATTTTCGCTGCAAGGATTTTGAAAAACTTCTGGCGCATGAGAGCGACCCGTGGCTGCGCCTCTTTGACACCAATGCGATTCGGTGTGTTTCCCCCGACTGCTGCAGAAAAGAACTGGAAAAAACCCTCTGGACGCCGGATTCTCCGTCGGAAGCAGAGCGATTTAGCGCTGCGGCCTACTGCTGCGGACGAAACTTGCGCAAAGATCATCCGAATGTGCCGGTGGGGCTGGTGCATGCCAGCTGGGGAGGCAGCCGCATTGAGACGTGGCTCCCGCAGGAAAGTTTTTTCCGGCTTGGCCTGTTGGATGAGCGACATGAAAATATCGTGCCGCCGCTGCTCAATTTCCGTCATCAAAAAAGGCTCGAGTCTTTTTCCCGGAAAATGAGAGCGTTTCTGCAAAAGGTCGAGGCGTGCGGAGAGTCGGATTCCGGCGTCTGGCAGAAGGGATTGACCTTCGCTCCCGGCGGTCCGCAATATACTGCGGTGCCCCGCTGGCCGTGCCGGATTATCCGTACGGGGAAGAGTTTCTTTCGCAAAAAATTTATGCTGCCGGAATCCTTTCTCAATCGGGATCTGATTCTATCGCTCGGCGGCATGGGGGACAGCGAAGTCGTCTACTGGAACGGGGAAAAAATTTCGGAGACTGCGCCGGAAACGTTCTGCTACTGGTGCTTGGAGCGTCGCTGTCGGATTCCGAAAGAGAAACTGCGTCCCGGAGAGAATTGGGTTGCCTTTTCCCTGATCAATCATATCGGTCTGGGCGGCTGGAACGGTCCGGCGGAACGCATTACGCTGATGCCGGAAGGCTCCGGGGAAGAGGAGGTGGCGTTTTTTGATGGCTGGGAGTTCTGTCCCGGTTTTGAGGCGCCGCCATCGTTCACGGGGATTCCTCCGACTCCGCCCGATCAGGGCATTTTCGCTCCCGCAAGCCCGAATTATCCAAGTTCGCTTTATCAGGGAATGATCTATCCGCTCCGAAATATGCGGTTTCGTGGGGTTCTCTGGTATCAGGGGTGCAGCAATGCCGGAGAAAAAGAGTATTTCCGTCTGCATACCGAGCTATTTGACGTTTGGCGGAATCTATTCGACGATCCGGATTTACCGTTTATCGTTGTTCAGCTGGCATCCTTTTACACGTATGCGGCAAATTTTCCGCCGCCGCTTGCGTGGATCAACGAACTTCCGACCGAGGAGGAGCCGACTTATGCGGTCACGCGCGAAATGCAGGATCAGCTGCGCTTTGCGCGCTCCCGCATCGGGCTGGTAAGCGCCATTGATCTCGGGGAACCTTATGACATTCACCCCCGCGATAAAATCACCTTGGGCTACCGGCTGGCAAAGGAGTTTGAACGGGTCGCACTCGGCCAAAACGAGATTCCACAGGGCCCGGAGTTCCGTCTTGCCCTGCGGGAAGGAAACGCATTGCGCGTGTTCTTTGATCGCGCCGAAGGGTTGCGAACTTCGGACGGGAAAATGCCGGGGGCGTTTGCCATCGGGGATGAAACGCGTCTCTTGTGGGCCGCGTCCGCCAGAATGGAAGGGGGTACGATTGTGGTGTCGCACCCGGAGATTGCGCATCCGACCCGTGTCCGCTACGCTTTTGCGCTGGCGCGTACCGACATCAATGTCTGCAATCAATGGGACCTGCCGCTGCTGCCTTTCCGAAGCGACATTCCGGTGATGGGGGAATAAGTCGTGAAAATCAGCGCGATGTTTCACCGTGACAGGGAATCATTCCCAAGGGACGACACTGTCAAAACTCGCGCCGTACCTTCCGGGTGCTCGGAATCCATCGATGGGACTTTTGCCGTCAGACCCGTTTGAAATTTACGATTGCCTGATTGATTCTTTCACGCACAGAAAGCAGCCATTCGGATTCCAGCGGATAATGGAACATGGTAATTTTATCCGTGTCCTGCTGAATCAGCGCAACTGTTTTATCCCGTCCGATCAGACTTTCCAGCAGTCGTAGCGCGCGAAGATCCTGAAGTCCTTCCGCAAAAACTTCATAGTGAAGAGAATCAATGGGGCCGTCATCGCCGGGATATACCATATAGGAGTTGCCTCCGCAGAATGCGTGTCCGGCATCCGTTTCATAATACGGATTGATATGAAGCTCCTTTGAGTCCTCGGTAAACCAAAAGTTATATCCCCAATGTAGAAATCCATCCAAATTATAAAGATAAAGAAGGATTCCCATGATGCGGTTTCGCGTCGAAGGCATGCCGAACGACCGGTTCGGTGCGCAATTCTGCCAATTTCCGCAATAGTAGACCCAGCGCTGTTCCAAATCCTCTTTCATGAACTCTTCGATCTTCAAGGTGATTGGAATGGGCCTTTGAATCAACCCTGCCCGGTAAAAATCCACCGAAGAGAGCGCATCAATCACCGGATAGTCTCCAATCAATCCCCGCAACAGTTCCGAGGCGGACCGATAGGATTGGATATCTTGCATTTCCGGCTCATCTGAAACATGGAAAAAGGTATTTTCCGGCGTCAGCCCGCGCTCTTTGAAAAAAGGCAGAAGAGCTGCCGTCAGTTGCGTGAGGAAATCGCGGTACTCCGGTGCGTCGGCGGCGACATGCCAGCCGAATTTTTTATGTTCTACGCCATTTTCCCGCACGATGATCTTCGGGGTCGCGTGCGCTCCCCATTGTGTAAACGCATGGGACATCTCAAAGCAGTGGAAGCCCGCTTTTTGCGCCGTTTCGATCCAACGCGCCAACCATTTGAAATCGAACGTATAACGATTTTTTTCACAGGAAATATTCAACAGTTGCACGGTGGGACGTTCCTGTCCGATTGCGGTGTCCAGCGGGACGCTCCAGAGCGGAGTATAAAGCACATTGACACCGTGTGCAAACGCGTTTAAAAAATAGCGTTCCAGCAATTCCCAATGCCGTTGGCTCCAACATGGAATTCGATAATATTCGGAAATGCAATCGGCATAGAACCAGTTGATGAAAAGCAGTTTCTGCTCTGGAAGAACGAACGGCAGAACCTTGACGCAAAATGTTAATTTGTAATCCTGATTGAATTTCGGCAGATGCTGAAAATCCGGCGGAGAAAAGGCGCGAAAGGATATTTGATATTCGCCAGGTTCCATTTCTTCCGGAATGCGTACCGAACACCACAGTGCGTGCCAGTTGCCACGGGACAGCCGGATTTGCCTGCGCTTCATCTCCAACAGCGGATCCGGGAAAATCCCCGGTTCGGCGGTCAGCACATAAGGATCTTCCGGGACCGCAGGCAATGCACACGGAACCAGCCCGACTTCACGAATGCTCAACGCATTCCCGAACGGGGATTCCACTTCCCATTCCAGCGGATAATTGTCCTCTGCTTTGCAGGCAAGCTGAAAAGCGACGGTTTCGCCTTTCGCTCCGCTGACGGATTCGATTCTCTCCGCGGCAAGTTCCCGTTTGCAGAAAACTTTTTCCAGCGAGCTGACAAATCTTGTTTGAAAAAACATTTTATCGTTACCCTTTCTCTATCATCGGTACTGGTAAGATCGCACGTCGTCTCTTCCGGGACCTCGACTCTCGCGACGGGAGTTCAACCGGTAACGACCTCACTTGCGGTCATGAGATGATTGGACTGTTCTCCCGGGGGATCGTTTCCGAATGCGTCGGGAAAATCCTGCGTGCGTTCTCATAAAAAAACTTTTTCCGTTCGTTCTCCTGACCCCAACGGTAATAAGTTCCGCCGACAAGTTCAAAATACAGCTCCCAGAAGTGCTTGAGCTTGAACGCTCGTTCCATTTCGCCCGGATAGCCGTAAAACTGATCGGTCGCAAAATGCATTTTTTGATTAAAAAAGCGTCCGCTCCCATCGTTGGCTCGCCGGTCGAGCAACGCCGGCATCCGGTCGAAACAATTCCGGTATCCGCTGATGTCGCAGGAAATATTCGCGTAGAAGTATAAATTCTGTTCGGTTTCATTTAAATACGGCCATCCGAGATGACCGGCAATCACCGGAAGATGCGGAAATGCTTCCGCAATCCCGGCCAACTGGGACGGTCGCATATTTTCCGATCCGTACGCGTGATTTCCGGTTCCGGAGAAAGCCCCTCCTCGCGCGATCAAGCCGGTATGAAACAAAATCGGCATCCCGAGTTTCTGCGCCTCCTCGTAAATCGGAAAATATCCCGCGTCGCCGTAAGGTTTGCGCTGTTTGTAGGGCTTCAAACCGCAAAATCCCAGATCGCGCAGTTTGCGAATGTCTGCGGGAGAGTCGCAATCCAGATCGACAAATCCGAACGCGCGAAAAAATCCCGGATACCGCCGGAGATGCTCCAATATCTCATCCTGCGTAGCCATTTCGTAGCATTCCAGCGTACCGACCCGGGATAGATCCATAAGCCAGACCTCCTCGAATTCGCCGCTTTCGACCAAGTGGTCGATTCCCGCCGGACGGTGAACCAAATGAGCATGTGCGTCAATGACTTTCATTCTGCGATTCCTCCCCGGTCACAGATTGAACTTGGGCTTGCGAGCTGTCCCGAGATCGGAAACAATCAACAGATTCTTGTGATTGCGCGCATGGGTCACCGGATAATCATCTCCGGGCTGTCCGAGCGCCGCGATGCGCAAGATGGTGTTGGCCCAGAAAAATTCATTGGATTCGTTGCGGGTCATCAGCAGCATGCGGCGTGCGGCGAGGCACTGTTTCATCCCCATGGTGATGGCGCGGTGCGGGAAGTTTTCGAGATTTCCGGCGACTCCTTTATGACGGGTCGCATCAATGGTGCGGGTAAACTCGTTGATTGCGAGGATGCGCGGATTGCTTTGGGCGACACCGGGGGCCGGTTCATTGAATGCGACATGACCGTGGATGCCGATGCCGCCGTAGCATACTTCGATGCCGCCGGCGTCTTCAATCATCCGGGGCAGCTGGCTGAGATTTTCCGGCGACGGGAAAATAATCTGAGATTCGGGCATGAGCAGATCCGGACGGATGCGGTTGAACAGCAGCGGACCGATTTGTCCTCGGAAACTCAACGGATTGGTTTGAGGGATGAGTTCGTCCTTTTCTTCGTCGACATATTCGTCCATGAAGAAGAAGCGGACATTTTTCAGATTGATGTTGAAATAGTTGATTTTCTCGGCCATGATGCGGTAGGGTTGGGTCGGACCGACCGGCATGATAAAACTGACGATTTTGTTCCCGTCTGCGGCCTTTTTGAATTCATTGACCATTTCATTGGCAAGGAATTCATAAACTTCATCGAGCGTTTCAAAGAGCTTGAGTTGGCCATGCGCGGCGGCAAGCAGTTCGTCGGTTTCAAGGGCGAGAATTCTGCGGACTTCTGCTTTGCGGTTCATTTTTGAAAACTCCTTTCATTTGATTTTTCGGCTTTACATTCCTAACATAGCATGTTATATTAAACAATAAAATACCAATTTTGATGCAATGATACTACTTTTGAGAAAAGAGGAATTCATGCGGAAAATTATCAGCCGACCCAATCCGGAAGTGCTGCCGGAATTCCCCGTCCCGATCTATGTCCGTTCGACCGGCTACAACGAAGCGGACCCGGACTGGGAGGAAAATTGCGCAAAAGGAAGCAAGAATTTTGTTCAGTTGTTCTGGTGTATTCAAGGCATCGGAGAATTTCGTTTCGAGGGGCGTTCCGTCTTGTTGCATCCAGACGAGGTGATTTACCAGTTGCCGGGGGAGGCGCATGTTCATCGTTCTGCGGATACAAAAACGCAGTGGCGTTATTACTGGTTCACGTTCGACGGTCCGGGTGCGGAAAACTTTATGCGCTCCTACCACTACGAGCAAACCGCGCTTCATGCGGGCGCATGTCCGGTAAAACTCTTCCACGAGTTGGAAACTGCAGTCCGCCAGCAGACCAACTATGCGCAACGGCACGCTATCGCGGTCGCTACCGAAATTCTGGCGCTGGCTGGTTGCGACAGCGGCAAATGCGAACATAACACGGTCAAGCGCTTTTTGGAACTTGCCGAAGATTTATTTGCCGATCCCGATTTCACGGCGGAGGCGGCTGCCAACGAAATGCAAATTCACCGCACCACGCTCTACCGGACCGTCAAACGGGAACTGTCGCTTTCGCCCAAGCAGGTGCTTCGGCAGTTGCGCATTCAGAAAGCGTTGTCGCTGCTGCTGGAAACCGAACTGCCGATCAAAACGGTCGCTGCGGAATCTGGATTCAACAAGGTGGATTATTTTTGTTCTCTGATCGCTCGCCAGACCGGGTGCACGCCCGCGAAATATCGCAAACATGCCTCGGTGGATTCCTGAATCTCGCAGGAGTGAAGTGTCCCTCTCCATAAAGATGATTTCTGTTAGTTCCCGTGTTCAAAAGGAATGATTGAAAAGGATAAGACTATGCCGTTAACGTTGCTGGGCGCAAATCGTTTTTCCGCGCCGGAGATCTTTGTTCAAAAGACCTCCTGCGTCTTTTTGGGGCTGGTCGTCGCCGGACTCGAACAAATGAAAATCATCGCCCCGGACGGCCGCGTCGCGGCCATGCAGGAAAACTGCGCGCTCCAACTGATCCCCGAACAGTTTCAACTGGATTTCCGTTTCAACCGCAACCGGGAGAATTTTGTCATATTCTGCCGCATCCCGGAACTCTCCTGGGATGTTGTTTCGCGGAAGATCCTGCTCCGCGACGGCGATCTGGAGGCGGAACTGCGCTGCGTCGTTCCGCTGGAACCGGCACGGTTGCCGGAGATGCGCAATCAATTTCAGAAGATTGTCGAGCTGGCAAATTGCCCGATGCCCGTCGGACAGTTGGCGGCCCGCATGATCCTGCAGGGGCTTCTGGCGGAATTCATCCTTTCGGAAGGACATGCGTCCGGCGTGATTCGCAGCGCGGCCGCACACTGCAAAAAATGCTTTGACGAAGATCTGCATTTTAAGCGGACTTTCCGTGACATCGCCCGGGAAGAGCAGCTCTCGGAGGTCCATTTGCGCCGCCTTTTCCGGGAAGCTTATCAGATCGATCCCTCCCGATACCGGGCCAGACTGCGGCTGATGCGCATTTCCGAACTTCTGGCAAGCACCGATCTCCCCCTCAAGGAAATCGCCGAGGAAGCCGGGATGAAAATTGTGACCCATCTGCATTGTTTCATTCGAAGCCGCTGCGGGATGACCGCGACCGAGCTGCGCCAGAGTTTTCATCGTAAGACCGAATGAACCAGCCCGGATGGCCAGCGCCGGCAAACCGGGGGGAATCCTTCAGCCCCGGAAGAAATTACGCACGCCCTGCGCAATGATCTGCGCCGCCAATGCGGCAAGAAACAATCCAGTCAGCCGGCTCAAAACCACCAATCCCTTTTTCCCGACGACTTTGCCAATCCAGTCTGCAAAGTATAAAATCACACCGATTCCCGCGGAAGAGAGCGCGATCCCGAAGACGCAATCAAGAATCTGACGGATATCGTTTCCGGCGTTGTTCCCCATCACCAGCAATGCGCCGATGGTTCCCGGCCCGATCGCGCATGGAATCGCCAGCGGCACAATGGCGATCGCTTCGTCCGACGACGCCTCCGCCTGCGTGCCGTTTCGGGCGCCTCCGCGCACCAGATCCAGTCCGCCCAGCAAAAGCACCAATCCGGCTCCGATCCGAAACGCGTCCAGCGTGATGCCGAGAAACCGCAGAATGTGGTTGCCGAGAAAAAACACCACCACCGCCCCCACGGCGATCGCCGTCGGCGTCTGCACGGCAATTCTGCGGCGTTGTCCCAATGTCTTTTGTTCCGTCATGGAAACAAAGACTGAAAGAACAAAAAACGGCGTCAGCAGGATGAAAATTTGAATGGTGGACGCAAACATGAGCTATACCGTTTCAAGAGAAGCGTTTTTCCAGCTTCGAAGAGCGGCGCTGAAGAGTTTGTGCGACAGCCTGGTCTCCTCCGGCGTCACGCAGGAGGCGAACCGGCCTTTGCTTGCGCCGCCGGTGATCTCGGTGAGGAAGGAGGCCCACATTTGAAGAATACTGTCGGTAAAACCGAATTCAAAGATGCCGCCGGTGATTGTTTCAAAAGCCGTTTCGTATCCGGTGTCGATCTGCTGAATTGCCTGATCGCTTCCCGGGGTATATTCCAGAAGTTCCAGCCGCCGGGGATTTTTGCTGCTCCATCTGGCGCAGCCATGCATTCCTTTCACTTCAAAATACCACGTGTCGGTTTCGCCCGGCGCAATGCGCTGCGGCTTGATTGTGAGAGGAAAAGCCTGTCCGTGACGGGGATCGTCCGCTTCGCAGAAGAGCGTCGCATTATCCCAAGTAAGGCAGGGAACCATTTTCCCGTCTTTGCCGGGGCGCTCCTTCACCAGTTTGGATAGAATTGCACGCACATTTTTCGGCACGAAACCGGCGCGAAACGGGAAATGGCACGCGTGCATTCCCAAGTCCCCCATGCAGCCGTATTCGCCGTTGAACTCAATCATCCGTTTCCAGTTGATCGGTTTCTTCGGATTCAGATCCGAGGAGTGTAAAAAACCGGAGTTGACCTCCAAAATCGGCCCGAAAAAATCTGTCTCCAACAGTCGCCCGATCCTTTGCATTCCAGGATAAAAGGGAAACTCCGAACTGCAGCGGATTACCAATTCCGGATGCGCCTTGACCTCGGCGAGAATCGCGTCGTTCGCCTCACGGTCGATGCCGAAGGGCTTTTCCCCCAGCAGATGTTTGCCGGCACGAATGATGTCGCAATAAATTTGCTCATGCAGATTGTGCGGCACCGCGCAATAAACCGCTTCCACTTCCGGGTTGTCCAAAAGTTCCCGGTAATCCGCTGTGATCTGGCGTATGGAGGGAAAATTCTCCTGATACCACGGAGAAAGGGCAGGATTTTTGTCGCATACCGCCACCAATTCGGGACGGGCCTCCATTTGGGTTAAATGACACCAGCGCGCGCAAGCGCTGGCAAATTCCCGTCCCATCACCCCGGCTCCGATGATCCCGAATTTCACCACTCTCATAAAAAGACCTCTCTTGTTATTCCGCGATCACGCGAAATTCCCAATTCCTGTAAAATGCGAGTTTGCGCAGCGCCTCCGCATCGCCCCCGTAGGAGACAAGCAAGTGATGCGTGGCGCCTTCCCGACTGTATTCGGCGAGAAAATCCGCAATGGTTCCATGCGCCGGCGAGAACCAGCCGGTATTGCAGGTTGTGGAATCTTTTCCCGGCGCGGTAAAAATTACCGGCGCCGCGGTAAGAAGAAATTTCCCGTTCGGGCGGGGCGCAAGATTGCTCAACAAGGCTTTGCCGGATTTGAGACACCCTGTGGCGACCGCCATGTTGCCGGTGTCGCTGAAGATATACTCGACCTCGTGGAGCAGCGCTTCCCGCTCCAGCAATGCAACGTTGATTTCGCCCATGTGACTGGTGAAAATGCGATTGCCCTGCCAGTCGGGACAGAAC
>JAQUYX010000204.1 GCA_028691615.1 Victivallaceae bacterium | reverse complement strand
CACCCGATCATCAGTCTGTGGTGCATTTTACGCCCTTCATATAGAGATATTGATTCCGAGTTGTTATAAATCAACATCAACTAACTTATCGAACCATTGTTTTTTTTCAATGGCAATGTATCTTTTTTTATGGATATAAATGTTATTATTTAACATTTTAAAAAAGACAGGAGAGCCATCTAAGGACGCTGGAAAGATTCGGGTTCCCACCGGAATTTGAATTACGGACGAATCTGCGCGAGAACTTCGGCGCATTTTGCGGAGGTGACCGGCTTGAGCACGACACCGGCAAAATCATCCATCGGGAAATTCCCCTGCGCTTCCACATCCGCGGTGACCGCGATCACCGGAAGATTCCGACAGGAATCAAGCGCATGAATTTCCCGTGCAAGTTCCGCTCCATTCATGTTCGGCATCCACATGTCGGTCATGACCACATGGAATGACCGTTCGCGCAACTGGGCAAGCGCTTCCTCGCCGGATTGCACGCATACGACATCGGCAATCCCCAGCTTCTGCAAGATCGCGCTCATTACTTTCAGATTCATCTGAACATCGTCGACCAACAACAGAGAAAGGACATGATTGGTCGTCAATCCGGCCGGTCTTGTCGTGCTGGAAGAGGCTGCGATGCGGTTTCCCCAATGGGATTCGACATCATGCAAAATTACCGAAAAGGTGCTTCCTTTGCCGACCGTACTGGCAATGGAGAGCGTGCCGTTCATCTTCTCAATCAGCCGTTTGCAGATGGGCAGCCCCAAGCCGGTTCCGTTGTTTGCGGCATTGGTGCCCCGGAGCTTGCTCAGTTGGACAAAGGGTTCGAGAAGTTTTTCCTGATCGTTTTTGGCGATGCCGATTCCGGTATCGGAGACGCCGAAGCGGAGTGTGCCGGTCGTCTCGTTTTCCGGGAGGAACTCCGCCCACAGGGTGACGGAGCCTGCTTGCGTGAATTTCACAGCGTTGCCCAGCAGATTGAAGAGAATCTGTCTGATTCGCAATTTATCGATCAGCATTTCCGGCAATTCCGGAATCCGGGTAATCAAGGAAATGTTTTTCTTGTGTGCCATCTGAGAGAAGATGAGCATGATCTCTTCGCTCAAATTCACGAAATCGGTACGCTCGCGCAGAATGGGCATCTGATCGGATTCGAGTTTCGAGAGATCCAAAACATCATTGAGCAGTTGAAGAAGGGTGTTGCCGGAATAGATGATATTGTCCAGATATTCCTTTCGTTTCGACGGCGTGAGTTTGTCGTCGTTCAGAAGTTCGCTGAATCCGATGACGGCGTTCAACGGCGTGCGGATCTCGTGACTGACGCTGGCGATGAAGAAACTTTTAGTTTTATTCGCGTCTCGTGCCATCGCCAGAGAAGACATGATCTGTTCCTGTGCTTTTTTGCGTTGGAGAAACAAGCTTACGATGCGTCCGGCGGTACGAATGAATTGCATCTCGTCGCGGGTGAGCGCATCGGTTTGTTTGTCCGAGGAAATGCCAATGGTTCCCCAGAAGGCTCCTTCCAGAAAGAGGCCGATTGTATGGATTGCGCCAGCATTCTCGCAAATTTCATGGCAGCTGCCGAAAAGGTCGAATGCCTCTTGGGTCTTCATATTATCAACAGAGATCAGTTCATGATCCATAATCGCCTTGATCCAAGGATCATTGGGATCGAAATGACGATCCTTCACCTCTTTGAAAAACGGTTTGCAACCGGGACGTATATATTCTGCAAGAGTGTTGGCCTGCATTGTTTTCGTATCAAATTTCATGACGAAACACCGGGAGGCGTCCATGTATTCGCAAATGGCCTTGATTACCAGTTCCAAGGCATTGTTGACATCGGATTCCAAAAAGAATGTTTCCAAACAGAAACGCACCATCTTCTGCATTTTGATCAAATCGTTGAGCTCTGTCACATCAATGGCGCTCTTGACAATATAAATAAGTTCCTGTTGTTCATTCAATACCGGCAAAGATTGGGAAATGTAGTTTCTTCCTGCGTAAGAGATGGTCAATTGGGCCGGTTTATGGGTTCGGATGACTGCTGCAATAGGGCGCTCGATTCCCGCTGGCAGATCCTTGCAGAAAATTTCCATATTGGTCTTTGTATCCAGGGAATCGGCTGGGACTCCGGCGATTTTTGCGACTTGATTGTTGGCCTGAAGCAACGCGCCGTTGCCGTCATAGAGCCAAATGGGGATATTGACGTGGTCCAAAATGATTTGTTTTTCAAAGTTGGATCGCCTGATTTCGTTCTGTTGATTTTCGCGGACGATTGCCAGCGCGATAATATCGCTCATGGAATGCATCAACTGTTCATCCGATGCGCTGAAGGAGCGTTTTGCTTTGTGAAAGGAAACGAACAATGCGCCCCATAGACGGCCTTCGAGAAAAATGGCCGAAATAATCACCGAGGCGGGACTGCGGTATCCGTGTTCATTGAGGTGATATTTTTGGGGAATTCCCGTGCGATTGAGATCGTCGAATTTGATGAGTTTCCAAGTGCGCAGTCTGTCACAATAAGAATCCCATACGCGATAATGATTGGTCAGATCGGTATCTTTGAGCGGAATGATATTGGAAGCGTGCCACTCTTCATAAAGGCGCAGCATGCCTTCCTCATTGCATTTTGCAAGCAGGACTCGGTCGCAGTCGAGAAGCAGATTTAAGGAGTTTGCAATCCGCTCAAACGCCCCGGAGAACGAAGGTTCCAGCATCAGGGAGGACAAAGATTCTTTGACCGCCTGTTCGTTTTGAACCACGTTGTGCAAGGTGGTGTTGTCCTGCGAAAACCAGACGACCGCTTTTTCGCCGAACAAGGTTTCGTCCAGAAGCGAGGCTGCGAGAATGCGTTTGACCGATTTGTATTCGTATTCAATGGTGATGCTTTTCCCGGTGCGGAATACCTCGTGAAACGCCTCGGAGAGTTTCTGATAGTTGATATTCGGGATCTCGCGGAAAAATTTCACATCTTTCAATTCGGCTCGGCATCCGTCTTCGGTGTTCAGATAGAGGACCCGTTCCTTCTGGTTGATCACGCCGATGCGTCCCGGCAACGAGGCGTATAAGCTTCGACTGCGCTTCAAGGTTCTCCGCACGGCCGTCGTATAGATGCTTATGGCGGCAAGCAGCATCAAGAAAAGGCCGCTGATTCCGATAAAGAACCGGTGATTCCTCTCCCACATGTCCGGTGGCTGGTTCAGAATGACGCTTTCCGGGGGGAGCATGTTGTCTGAAATTCCGGCCTTTTTCAGCGCAACGGAATCAAAACGCGGGGTCGGTGTTTGCGATCGGATCGCCAGCCCTTCCGCTGAGGCTCGGTCCAGCACTTGCGAGGCCATTGCGGTGGTTTTCCGCGCGAGTTCCCGGACGGGCACGAGAAATCCGCCGATGGCGCCATTGCCGAGGAGTTCATCGGTCAACACCAGATAGGGGATTCGGAGATTTGCGGAGAGATCCATGGCCATGGCGCTGCGCGTCTGATAATCGCTTTGCGCGAGGGTGCGCCAAGGGGGGAAGACCAGGAACGTGTGGCGTTCTTTGCTTCGCAGAATGGCAAAAAGCTCCGATACGGAATGTTTGCTGTTGTCCAGAAAGGTGAGTTGAATTTTCTTGTAATTCTGTAATTTTCTCTTTGCCTGCCGCTCGATGGCGAGGCTGTCCGGGCTGGAATCGGAAAGGATGATCGCCTCGTGGGTGTCCGGCCAGAGTTGTAGCCCCAGTTCGATATTTTTTGCCAGATCGAGGACCTCTTGGATTCCGGTCATGTTCGGATGGATTTTCAGCAGCGCGTCCGGATTTTTCTCATATCCGGAGAACACCACCGGGAGGCGCGGGGGGAGCTGGTGTTCCTTTCGGATCAGACAATCCAGCGCGACGTTGTCGAGGGTGACAATCAGGTCGTAGTGATGATTTTGGATGGCGGGCAATTCATGCTGGATTTCCTTCATCCAGTCCCCGGAATCGGAATTGCGGAGCACGTCCAATTCGACGACGTTCAGATTGATCTGGAATTTGGGATGGTTTTGGGCCCATGCGTTGAGTTCGGTCAACCAGTTTGCGGTGCGCAAATTGGTGGCGTGTGCGGATAAGAAGACGAGGACATTTTTTTTATCACGGGATTGGGAGAAGTCGGCCCGAGGGGCGGCGGCTGATTGATCTTTGATTGCGAAAATTCCGCCGGGAATGAGGATGAACAGGCAAACGCATACCGCGATGACGGGCATGTGTGCCTTGATTTTTCTCCAAAGACTCATCTTCCATTCCTTTCATGAAGCACCCGGAATGCCGTGACGGGACTTTTCGGCTTTGCATCCTCCCAAGTCGGACCGATTTGACGGGGCTCATTCCTGTGTCGTTTGCCTTGCATATTTTTTCCTCTGAAAACAGACATAAAAAAACCGCATAATTCTCCGGTGGAATTTTGCGGAATCAAAACAGGAGCCGGCATTGCCAGACCTCGGGTCGTCGTCTGGCTGGAAATAATGTCATGATATGTGCCGGAAAGGATTGATTTTTTGGGGAAAGTGTGGCACGGTTGTTGCTTGCTTGCTTGCTTGCTTGCTTGCTTGCTTGCTTGCTTGCTTGCTTGCTTGCTTGCTTGCT
>JAQUYX010000203.1 GCA_028691615.1 Victivallaceae bacterium | reverse complement strand
GGCGTGCTCGTCAGAAACCGCCAGTTGAAGAGAGAGCAAAAAGACACAACAGACGAACCGTATTTTGCGGCTTCGCCTGCTGTCTTTTTGCGGGCTCTGGCGGGCCTCTGACGAGCGGCAGGTTGAAGCCGCTCTTTTCTTCTCCATCAAGTTGCCACCCTGCGCTCACGGAGCTTGGGTTCCGCTTTGCGGACGTTGGGTACTTGATGGAGGCCACACTCTACGGAATTCCGTGCGGCTTCGCCGTACTCATTCCTGCGAGTAAGGTATTTTTAGAATTACGGGCGGAAAAAATATGGAGCGCCGCCCGTGAAAAAGTTTTTGTTGTCGCTGTTCGCCGCGCTGAGTGTATTCGGCGGCGAGGCTGTTTATGACAATCTTGCGCTCGGTGTACCGGGCAAGGCGGATACGATCATTGACCGCGAGGGGTACGCCTTGGGCTATATCGAACTTCACGAACAGCCAGCATGGGTGATTTACAAGCTCACTGCCGCAGAAGTCCGGACAAAAATCGCCAAACGCGCGGATAATTTCAAACCCGATCCCGAAATTCCCACCGGAAGCGCCACGTTAGCCGATTACCGTAAATCCGGCTACGACCGCGGACACCTTGCCCTCGCCGCGGATATGGCGTGGAGCGCAAAAGCGATGTCCGACTCCTTTTATCTGTCGAACATGTCGCCGCAAGTTCCGGCGTTCAATCGCGGCATCTGGGCGAAACTCGAAGCGCAGGTGCGCGTCTTTGCCGTTGCCGAAAAGGAGATCTACGTCGTCACCGGCGCGATTCTGCCCAAAGAGCCAACAATCACCATCGGAGCCAACCGCGTCACCGTGCCGACACATTATTATAAGGTGATTTACGACCTTACGCCGCCTCAGAAAATGATTGCGTTCATCCTCCCGAACGCCGGAAGCAATCAGCCGTTACAGTCTTTCGCCGTCACGGTCGATGCCGTTGAAAAAGCCACTGGACTTGATTTCTTTTCCCTCGTCCCCAAAGAAAAACAGGAAAAACTCGAATCCACCATCACCATCGACGCTTGGAAGTGGAGCGATTAAGCATCGGTTCGCGGATACGCAAAAATGGTACTCCGGGATGACGGCGAAACCGTTTTGAATGACTTCGCTGAATATCAACGTTTTACAAAGAAGGATGTCGTCCTTCGCTTCATCGAAAAAAGAGAGACCAAGAGACGTTTTTCAAGGATTTTACCCCTTGGGCGGAGGATTCGGAGACTCCGGAACTCCTCGCAATTCCTTGCCCTCCAACCGGTAATTACGGCATAAAAAAATCCGGTCCAGAAACTGCAGACCGGGGCTGGCTGCGTGAGTCAGTGTCCCGGCTCATCCATACATCGCTGCATGAACGGGTTTCTTACGACCGGAAAAAAAAAGCCGTCCAATGGACGGCTGAATTTATAATTGGTAGAGCAAGTGTGATTCTTCTAAACTTTGTCTAACATATGCTGAATACACGGTAATATATGATACGGTCAAACCGAGATTTTGTCAAGTCATAAACCGCATATTTTGAGCAGGAAAATCGGTTCCCATCAAGGCGACAAAAGGCCGTCAATTTTAGAAGAATAGCATTTGGATACCGGAATAACAGGAAAAACGTCCCGTCGGAAAATCCACCCGAAATTGCGTCCATTCGCGGCATATCACGTTTTGCAAAAACACTTACATTTTTATCAAAACACTTACTTTTCGCTGTTTTTCAGAAATTTCACTTACAATGGCCGATGGAGAATTTCTGCTTTTACGATTTCCGCAAGCAGTTGGATTTCCTGGTCGGTCAGCTCTGCAAACTGCGCACGCCTTCCCTTCGGAAAAATTCCGTTGTTCTGTTGTGTAAAGAGAATGAACTGTAATACCTTTTTTTCCGGCATATCCACAATCTCGCGCATTTTCTCTCGCGCATGTTCCCACGCAATCAAATAATCAAGTTCAGGAATCAACTCACTGCGCAAAGTTTCTTCGACCACCGAAAAGAAATCCTCCGCAATCTGCGTGAAGTTGATATAACGATAAAAGTCGGCGGTCGCATTTTGAACCGTCATGGTGCCATCCTCTGCAAGAGAATACTCCAGAAGCGGCAGTAACTTTTTGGAAAAACTTTCCAGCATGCCGTCATAAAGTTTGGCATTTTTATACAGAACCGCCGATACCGGGAAGATGATATTTTCCGGGTTGAATCTCTTTTCCGCCAAGATGTGATGCAGCAAATATCGGTGAATTCGACCGTTCCCATCATCAAAGGGGTGGATGAAGACAAATGCAAAGGAGAGTACCGCCGCAGAAATGACCGGATTGCAATCCGCTGACAGCAGTTTGGCTGCAGTCTGAAGCCATGCGCTCATGAACATGGGAACATCTTCCGGTTTGGCACCGACAAAATGGATGATCTCATGGCCCGGCGTCAACGTTTGCCCGACATACACTTGGTCCGTGCGGTATGAGCTTTCCGCATATCGTTCATCCACAATGCTGTTTTGCAATTGAATCAGCAACTGTTCCGAAAGTTTCACATGTCCGGCCTGCTGTAACAATGCCATAAATGCCGCAATTCGTTTTTGCGTCGGAGTTTGTCGTTCAATCGCATAAGATGATTTCGTCTCTTTCAAATACAAAAATGAACTTGCCCGATAAACCAATTCAGAGGGATACCGCTTCAGAATTTCAGATATTTCAGCATTGAAATCTTTTTTTATTCCGGACTTGATTTTTTTTGTCAACCGAACAATCGGACAGAAATCGGAATTGCCGGGGAGATTATTGATCAGCCGTTGCCGCTTTGCCCGATCGGCATGCGCTTCATCCAACACAAAATATTGCTCGGGAGGCAAGACGTAATCATAATTCCCGGTCTTCATTGGTGAGATCGGCAATGTCGTACCGGTCAGAAATTCATATAAAAACCAAATTCTCCGATGATAAACACTGTGGCTTTTCTTTTGGATAAGAGCCACAACATCATCGGTTTCAATCTTTTGAAACAACGCCTTTAGAATCTGTAAATTAATTCCTTCATGCCTTATCGCAAACAGAAGATGTTCTTGCCAAGTGTCATTCGGGCAAAATTTCATTGGAAAAAATTCATCTTCTCCCTCCGGTGTGGTCTCCTTGACTCGGACGGATTGTGAAAATGAAAAGGATTTTTTGTAGGGCAGAAGCACCGCCAAGGCAAAGTGTTTGCTCAGATAACCGTAACCGATAGGTTCCATGAAAAATCCTTATTTTTTTGTTGTTTTGATTATTTCTTGTTATATCAATGCAAATATACTTACTTTTTGCCATTTGTCAAGAAAAATCATTACAATATTAGAATACAACACTCTGGGGATGGATTCTCTTGTTTTATTGTACCGAAAGGCTTGTTCCTGCTTATCCCATCGCGATTCATTGACTTCCGCTCTTGATTTTATTGGATAGTATGCTATCTTATAAGTGTGATAAAACACCAATAAGGGATTGTATTATGACCGAAAGCAACGGACTTACTTTGCGGACACCGCACGATGTGCTGCTGCGGATTGCGAATCGGGCGCGTTCCTTGCGTCTGGAGCAGAATATGCCGCAAACGGAACTGGCGCGGCGGGTCGGCGTTGCGGTCGGAACGGTCAAGCGTTTTGAAAAGACGGGTGAAATTCAGTTCAAACATCTGTTGCAAATTGCGCTGGTGCTTGGCCGGCTGGATGATTTTGAAGCCATCTTCCAACCGGATTTTTTGCCCAAGTCGCTGTTTGACTTGAAAGAGCCGAAAAAACGCCAGCGCGCGAGGTCAAAATGAAACTCCATGTTTTTTTGAATGCCCATGGCCGTCGTCAGGAAGTCGGCCTGCTGTATGAAGAAGCCAAGCGGATTTTTTTTGAATACACGCCGGAATTTCTTGCCGGCGGCATGGAACTTTCGCCGTTCAAACTCCCCTTGCGTTCCGGCGTGTTCGAGGATGCCAAACGCACGTTTGACGGCTTGTTCGGCCTCTTCAACGACAGTTTGCCGGACGGCTGGGGATGTCTGCTGCTGGATCGCAAACTCCGCAAACAAGGTTTTCGCTATGACGCGATTACGCCGTTGCATCGGCTCTCGTTGATTGGACGCAACCCCATGGGCGCATTGGAATACGAACCGGCGGATGAACAAACTGACGCATTCGGAAATATTGAGCTGGATTCGCTTTCCAGCGAAGTGCAAAACATTTTGGAGGGAAAAGATTCCGAAGTTCTGGACGAGCTTCTGAAACTCAATGGATCGTCCGGCGGCGCTCGGCCGAAAATCACCGCGTATGTGTCGCACGACCGCACGCGGATCGTTCATGGCGGTGCAATCTGTCCGGAGGAATTCACGCCGTGGATCATCAAGTTTACCGAGAAACAGGATGGCCGCGACTTCGGCGAATTGGAGTACCGTTATTCGCTTGCCGCGAAGCAAACCGGAATCATCATGCCGGAAACGCATCTATTCCCGTCAAAAAGCGGAAAAGGGTTCTTCGGGGTAGAACGCTTCGACCGTACCCCGGCAGGGAAAGTCCACGTCCATACCGCGTGCGGACTGCTTCACGCTTCGCATCGTTACAGTTGTCTGGATTACGAAAATCTGCTGAAATTGACCGCCGTTCTCTGCAAAGACCGTG
>JAQUYX010000202.1 GCA_028691615.1 Victivallaceae bacterium | reverse complement strand
CGCGGAGGCCGCCAAAGGGGTGAGTTCGCAGCGGCTGCTTGACCGGATTGAAAAGAGCAAGCTGCCTCAAAACTACCAGATCGAATGGACAGGATTGAGCTATCAGGAGCGACAGAACGAGGGGCAGATTGTTTTTCTGATGGCGTTGGCGCTGCTTTTTGCGTATCTCTTTTTGGTGGCGCAGTACGAATCGTGGACGATTCCCGTGCCGGTGATGTGCTCGGTGATTTTCGCCGTGCTGGGGGCGTTGCTGGGGCTGTGGCTCACGCGCAACACTTTGAGCATCTACGCGCAGTTGGGGATGGTGATGCTCATTGGCCTTGCGGCGAAGAACGCGATTCTGATGGTGGAGTTTTCCAAACAGGAGCGCGAGAGCGGCAAGAGCATCGAAGAGGCCGCAATGAACGGGGCGAATCTGCGGTATCGGGCGGTGTTGATGACGGCGTGGAGTTTTCTCTTCGGGGTGTTTCCGCTGGTGGTGGCCACGGGGGCCGGATCGGGAAGCCGCCGGGCGATCGGATTGACGACGTTTTCCGGGATGATGCTGGCCACGCTGATTGGGATTGTGTTTACTCCGGCGTTGTATGCGGTTTTTCAGCGAATCCGGGAGTTTGTGAAGTCGAAGTTTGCCTTTTTCCGTTCGTGACGGAGGGAATTTCCCGCGGGGTGCGCATTTGCCCGGGAGACACGCCGACGCGCCGGGCAAAGGCGCGGCCGAAATAATTGGGGTCCTCGAAGCCGCAGGCGAAGGCGGTTTCGCGGACGGTCAATTCGCCGGATTTGAGCAGTTCCTGCGCATGAAAAATACGTCTGGAAATGATGTATTCGTGCAGGGAAACGCCAAGATTCCTGCGGAAGAGGGTCGATAGATAATTGGGCGTCACCCGAAAATGTCCGGCGACTGCGTGAACGCTCAGGTCCGGGGAACAGGCGTTTTTTTCGACATACTCCTTGGCGGTGAGAAAGATTCCCCCCTGTCGTCCCGGTTTTGTCCGGGGTTGCGTGGTGGTGAAGATGGCCCCGAGGAGTTCCAGAAAACGCCCTTTCCGGATCAGTTTTGTCCCGAAGTCATCGGTGTCGGCGGCGCCGAAGAAGCGCCGGAGCAGCGGCAGAATTTCCGCTGTGGCGATGGTGCGGAAGAAGGGAAACGCCAGTGCCTCCGGCGCTTTGGCGCACCGCTCCGGTTCAAACGGTTCCCCGCTGTCGGCGAAAACGTAAGGCCAAAGATCTTCCCGATGGCAGAAACAGTCGTCGAACCATGCGAAATGGATGCACCACCGTTCGGTCGAGCCGACCGCCACGGTGCAGTGCAGTCTTCCCGGCGGGATGATCAGCGCGGTTCCGGCCACGCACTCATAGGAGACGGTGCGGTCGGCCTCTTCGATAAAAACCTGCGCGTGTCCTTCGGTGAAACACACCAGCTCGAAATCGTAAAGCCGCCGGTTGCGTTCAATCCGGCCGGGCAACCAGTCGCCGTGAAAGAGTTTCCCGATGGTGAAATCAAATTCCGGCATCCGGTCATGAAAATTCATGATTAGTTCCGATCCGTGCTATGTTTTGTTGTTTTTTCGTCTGGCAAAAAACTGCTTTTCCGCGTATAATATAATCAAACGCAAAGAATTTGTCAAACGGAGATCGGCATGAATTGGATGCAAAAATGCTATTCCAGACTCCTGATCGATAATCATATCACCGATCAGCGCCCGGAATACATGAGTCACTTTTCCCCGGAGGAATATGTGGCGATGGTCGCGCTTTCCGGCGTGGAGAGCGCCATGGTTTATGCTTGCGACCACAACGGCAACTGCTATTACCCGGCCAAAGTCGGCCACCGCCACGGCAATATGCCACCCGGACGCGATTTCTTCGGGGAGGTCGTCGGGCTGCTGCGCCGCAGAAAAATCGTTCCGGTGGCCTACTATTCTCTGGTCTATCACAACGACGCCGCCCGAAGGTTTCCCCAAGATCGCGCGCTGACCGTCTGCGGCAAACCGGTTCCGGGGCGTTATTTGCATTGCTGCCCCAATGCGCCCGAGGCGATTGATTTCTGCCGGGAACAGCTCTCGGAAATCTTAACTTACGACATCGACGGAATTTTTCTGGACATGACCTTCTGGCCGACGGTCTGCTGCTGTCCGCATTGCCGCAGGCAATACCGGGAACAAACGGGAAGGGAAATCCCGACGGTGATCGACTGGAACGATCCCAAGTGGGTTTCGTTTCAGCGGTTCCGGGAGGAGTCGCTGGTGCGGCTGGCCCGGACGATGACCGATTTTATTCATGCGACCAAGCCGGGATGCACGGTGACGCATCAGTTTTCGCCGGTGTTGCACGGGTGGTTTCTCGGACAAAGCTCGGGGATTGCGCTTGCTTCGGATTACGCGTCGGGCGATTTTTACGGGGACAAGCTGCAGCAGCGGTTCGCGCTCAAGGTCTTTGACGCGTACTCGACGCAGAAGCCGTTCGAATATATGACTTCCCGCTGCGAGAGCCTGCGCGACCACACATCGGGCAAATCCCCGGAGACGCTTTTTATTCACGCGCTGACGACTTTGGCGCACGGCGGAGCGTATTTTTTCATCGACGCAATCAATCCCGACGGGACGCTGGAAGAGAAATTCTATCGCTCGCTGCACCGGATCAACGAGAAACTGTCTGCCTTCCGAACGACGATTGAACAGCATCGGCCGCAGCTTTACGGGGAGGTCGGACTGTATTTCTCGATGACCAGCTGCATCGATCCCGGGCAGAACAACCGGACGCTCGAAGAGCTCGACGCGAAAGGGGCGAATATGGATTTGCGCACCAATCCGGTTCGGGACGAGGCGATGGCGATTGGCGAAATTCTTTCGGGAATGCATATCGCGTACCGGGTTCTCACCGATCAAACAAGCGATTGGCGGGACCTTAAGGCGGTGATTGTCCCGAACGCGGCGTATCTAAGGAAAGCCGAGTGCGAGCGGATTCGCTTGTTTGCGCGGCAGGGCGGGACGGTGATTGCCACGGCGTTCACCTCAAGGTTCGATCAGAACGGCATTGCGCAGGAAAACTTCGGCCTGTCCGACCTCTTCGGAATTGATTATGCCGGCACCGGAGACGTGGTGAACTATCTGGCTTGGAACGGGGAGTATTATTTCAATGACACGGCATCTCCTCTGGCGCATGCGCATGACGATTGCGGCGTCCTCGGACGGGTATCGTTTCCGTTTGATCCGGCGAACGACCCGGAACACTACGCCTCCATTCATTCGAATCCGCCCGGACCGACTACGGAATATGCCGGATTGACCGAACACGCGTATGGAAAGGGGCGGGGGATCTGGCTTTACAGTTCGCTTTTGCAGTTGCGGCAGGCATCCCAGCGCGGCATGGGAATCACGCTTTTCGAAAAATATCTGCCGCGTTTCCTTGAGACAGATCTTCCCTTCGGGACGGAAGTGACGCTTCTACGCAGTACGACAAACCCCGATGTGGTTCTCCTCTGCGCGGTCAATGCGCAGGCGGAATTGCCGAATCTGCCGGTTTTCGATCGGAAGATCGAGTGGGAGAGCGCAAATTTTACCGTTCGAGCGGTCACGCGCGCCTCCGACGGGGAAGCAGTGCCGTTCACCTTTGAAAACCATCGCCTTGTGTTGCCGATCGCCCGTCTGGACGACGGAGAATTTTTCATTCTGAAAGGAGAATAGATTATGAACAGTGCCAACAAAATCCGTCAAACTTTCGCGGACGGCAAGGGAATTTTTCGTCTTGCCCCCAATTGGGTTCCCCGCTCCTTTTGCATTCCCGGTCGGCGGATCAAATTGCACCCGGACGATTATTACGCGCTCGGCGGCGAACGCGGCGGCATCGACGAGCGCTGGCTCGGCTGCACCACCCCCGCCGATAACGGACCGTTGACCGGGCGCAACGAAGGCATCAGTCATCTGGTCGCATCCGACGGGACGCTCATCCCATTGACGGAGGCGGTGGCGGAGCTCGGCGCGGAACTCCTTGGCTCGCGGATCTGGAACGAATATCATGCCTGGCCGGTCTATTCGAAATTTTTTGATAATCTCGGACCGCTGCCGCACCATGTCCATCACCGGGAGGAACATGCACGACTGGTGGGGCAGCGCGGCAAGCCGGAGTGTTACTATTTTGCGCCGCAGGTGAACAATCACGGCGGCCATTTTCCGTTTACGTTCTTCGGGTTCGAACCGGGGACGACCAAGTCGCAGGTGCGTCAGTGTTTGGTGGATTTCAGCAAGGGGGACAACAAGATTACCAATCTCTCCAAGGCGTACCGTCTGGAACCGGGAACTGGTTGGGATGTGCCGCCGGGGGTGCTGCATGCGCCGGGGAGTTTGTGCACGTATGAGCCGCAGTTTGCCAGCGATGTCTATGCGATGTATCAGAGTCTGGTGGACGATCAGATTGTGCCGACGGCGCTTTTGTGGAAAGATTGTCCGAAGGACCGGGTGGGGGATTTTGATTATCTGGTGGAGGTGATCGACTGGGAATTGAATGTCGATCCTGAATTTGGAGCGCATCGCTTCATGCGTCCGGTGCTTGCCGGCGATGCTGCGGAGATGGCCGACGGGGGATATTGCGACAAATTTATCTGCTACAAATCCGCCTCTGTTTTGGCGAAGGAGCTGACGGTGCTGCCGGGACGCACAGCGGTGATC
>JAQUYX010000201.1 GCA_028691615.1 Victivallaceae bacterium | reverse complement strand
GGAACTCGAAGGAAACCTCGCTGGAATCAACCTTGCCCGCATGAAGGGCAACGGGGATATACATTATCATAGAAAAACCAATTTGCAAGGCCAAAACGCATCATTTTCCACATTTTTCCCGTGTTTCCTCTTCCTTCCCGCCTTCCCCGAGGATCAGCACTCGCGCGCGCGATCTTCTTTATTCTTTTAGGAAAGAATCATGTTTTTTCCGGGAAAGAATTGACAAGCGAAAAAATACGATTACATTACTCCCGGAAAAAACGAGGATTCGCGCTTGTCTCCGCCACTTTTTTTTGCAGAAGGAGGATTTCTATGCATTTTCTTTCGGCTTGGTTCTTCTTTCCGGCCCTGGTCGGCGTCATTCTATTTTGTTACCTGCTCTACCATAGCGCAAGCAAACGCAAAGAACTCTTGAAAGCCATTTACGGCAGCAATCAGGCGGCGGAACAGAAGATCCTTCTCAGCAAAAATATGCGGATGTTGCGCAATCTGCTGCTGTTGTTCACCTTGATTCTCGCTGGAATTGCCGCGGCTCGCCCGTACTGGGGACACAAGACCATTGATGTGGCATCTCGCGGCCGCGATGTTCTGATCGTTTTTGACGTCTCCAAAAGCATGCTGGCCACCGATGTTCCCCCATCCCGGCTTGCCCACGGAAAATACTTGGCGGAACAACTGATCAAAAGCCATCCGGAAGATCGTTTCGGCTTGATCGCCTTCGCAGGCAATGCCTTTTTGGAATGTCCGCTGACCGGCGATCACGCCACTTTGGAAGAATATATCGCCAGTCTCAGCTGCGATACCATCCCTTACGGCGGAACCAACCTCGAAAAAGCGCTGGACCTCTCGGTCAAAGCATTTGCCTCCGCAGAAGGATTCAACCGCTGCGTCATCTTCATCACTGACGGCGACGAACTGAGCGGCTCCTATGCGAAAGCCCTTGCAGAACTGAAAAAAAATGCAATCCCCGTTTTTGTCATGGGCATCGGGCACCCGGACCTTCCGGCGATCATTCCGATTGCAGAAGGCAAGGAAACCGGCAAATATATGCATGACGCCCAGGGGAATTTGGTAAAAACCGCGCTCAACGAAACCTTATTAAGTTCGATTGCGCTCGGATCCGGCGGAATCTATGTCCGCAGTACCGCCGGCAACGACGGTCTTGCCGCCGTCAATGCAAAAATCTCAGCATTGGACGGGACAACGCTCTCCAGCGGAAAACGCTCCATTCCCATCGAAAAATATCCTTATGTGCTCGGCGCGGCGATCGTTTGTCTGTTGCTTTTTCTAATCGCCTCCGAACGTCCGCTCAAAGTTCTCACAATTCTTCTTCTCTGCACTCAACTGAGCTCCGGCGCAGAGCCGGTTGCGCAATCCACGCAAGAGACGCCTCCCGCGACAACGGAAGAACATTTGACCCCGGAAGAGTCCTACAACCATGGCCGGCAACTCCAGCTGGCAGGAGATCGCAACAGCGCTCAATATTACGAGAAAGCAATCGCGGCAGGCAAAGATCATGCCGAAGCACAGACCAAAAGTTTTTTCAATCTCGGCACGCTTCGCCACAGTGAAGCCCGGGCCGGTTTGACAAAGGGGCAAAGTCTGCTCCAAGCGCAGCAACTCGACCAAGCGCAACAATCTCTGGAACAGGCCAAAAAATTCGTCACGGAAGCCGAGGAACTCTATCAACAATCGCTCTCCTCCGATGAACCCGCACTCGATTCGGTCGGAAACAATGTCAAATTGCTCAATTATGATCGCCGCGCCATCGACGATCTGCTCAAGAAAATTGAAGAACTGCGCAAAAAACAGCAACAAGCGCAACAGCAAACCAGCAAGGCTAAGCAGCAGAATCAGCAGAATCAGCAGAATCAGCAGGCGCAGGCACAAAAAGCACTGGAAGAGCTTCAGAAAGCAAAAGAAGCACAGCAAAAACAGGAGAAAAAGCAGGCGCAACAACATCTGGAAAAAGCCGAACAGGCGCTCGGCACTCCCGACCAGCAAAAGGATCAGGACCAAAAACAATCTCAGGCAGAGAAAAATCAACAGAATACGCCCGACAAAGAGGACACAAAGCAGCCTCGTCCCCAGTCCGGCGAACCACAGGACGCGTCCAAACAGCCCAAGCCGGGGGAAATCGATCAAAATACTGCAGCCAGACTGCTCAAGGAATTGGGCGAAAAGGAAGGCAATTATCAGGAATTGATGAAATCCAAGATGCGTCGGAACGGCGTAAAAGTACAAAAGGACTGGTAATCACATGAGAAATTTTACGACGCTGCATTCGGACGACACTGCAAAAAGTCCCGCCGATAGATTCCAGATGGATTCTGGAAAAGGATCGGAAAGCGTTTTTTCAGCTCGGCTGCAAGCCGCCGGCAGACATGCCGCGAGGGTTGGCAATGCCGTCCATTCGACAATCGCCGCCGCTTTTTTATTCTGCGCGCTGCAATGGACGACCACAGGCGCAGAGATTCGTGTCTCGCTGGAGCCGCCAGAGAGTTTCGTCGGCGAGAGAATGCAGCTGGTCGTTGAGGCAGTCGGAGCGAACACACCGCCACGGATCGTCACGTATCCCAAGATCGACTTGGTAAGCGTCGAGCGCAACAGCATCAGCACTCGCATGAGCATTATCAACGGCGAAGCCACCTCTTCCACGGCCGTCGCCCTTCGCTGCAATCGCCCCGGAACCTTTGTCGTTCCTCCGTTCAAAGTCCGCGTGGGGACGCAGGAATTCACCACGCAGGAACTGCAAGGGAAAATCGCTCCCGCCGCAATTCGGCAAAATTCTTCCCCGCAAACCAATGCCAATTCCGACGAAGCAGCGGATTCTTCGGAACGCGCCGAGACCATCCCCCTGCAAGAAGCCCTGTTCGGCACGGTAAAACTCGCAGATGAACGCAAAAATTACTATCTCGGCGAAAATATTCCGCTTGTTTTTGAACTCAATCTTCTGCGGTCGCTACAAATCGGCAAAATCCAGTTCCCCGCCCTTGCCAACGACAAAGTGATTCTTCGCGAAATTCCCGGCGGACGCGGCAAACAGAAGCGTTATTTCAGCGAGCCGACCGAGTCCGTGCGGGAAATCAACGGCAAAAAATATTCGGTACTGAACTTTCGCTGCACCGTCACACCTCTTTCCGTCGGACCTTTGGATCTAAACGCCGTTTCTCAAGTCGGCGTCATCCAGCCGCGAAAAACAGCCCGGTCGCGCAATGATCCTTTTGACGATCCTTTTTTCGGCGGATTCTTCGGAAACAGAAATCCGATGCAAACCTATCAGGTTGCCTTCCTCGGGGAAGGACTTCCCAATGTCATACCGCTGCCCCCTCCCCCCGCAGACGCTTTTTTCCTCGGAGCAGTCGGGTCATGGCAAGTCGGCTTCGCGCTGACCAATCCGAATGGAAAAATCGGGGAGATCAGTACCTTCGAAATCATTCTCACCGGCACGGAAGTTCCGGAACAACTCAAGGCGCCCACATTGGAAAATCCAGATCTGCGGATCTACAAACCGGAAATCCGTCCGTTCCCCTCCTCGGACGGAGCGCGCATTGTTTACTCCATCATCCCCTTGGTCAAAGGAGAAATTCCAGTGACGACGGCTGTCTCCATCTTCGACCCGACCACCGGAGAATACCGGGTGTTTCGCACAAAAAAAATACTCCGCGCCGCAGCAAATCCTCTCGCCGGAAACAGGAATGTCGTACTCGATGCGGCGCCGCTCCCCGGCAAACAATCCGAACTTGACACACAAGTGCAAAACACTCCGATGGCGGATTCCATTGAATATCTTTATCCGGAAGCACCCGCCTCTGCGACCGTGTTTCCAAGCTGGTCCAATCAACTGGCGTGGCTGCTGCTGGTGCTTCTGGGCGCTCCGTTGTGCTTTTTCGGCATTGAATTCGGCATAAAATATTCCGCCGCCCGACGCAAAGACGAGAGCGGCAACCGCCGACGCAGAGCCGCGGCGAAACGCAAAGAATTGCTGGAACAATTGAGCAAAGCCACCCCCGAGGAACTGCCGGAATTCATCAACAGCCGTCTGCTGCCTTTTCTTGCGGATTTCTACAATCTCCCCCCCGGCATCACCCCGACGGAATTGACTGCCGCTTTGCCCGATCCGGAACTGGGCAAGGCGATCGCAGAACTGGGCAACGCCGGTTTTCTCCCGGAAAGCGAGCGCAAGGCTTTGCCGGAACGCAAGGAGCTGCTTACACGCACCCTGCGAAAACTGCTGCTGTGGTCCATCCTCGCGCTGACGCCCCTGATGACGCTCGGAAGCGACGCCCCGGATCTTGCTTCGCCCGGACGCAAAGCGTATGACAAGGGCGACTTCTCCGGCGCAGTTTCCTATTACCGGCAACAGCTGGAAAAACGCGGCCTCGATCCCTATTTACTGTACAATCTTGGCACAAGTTTCCTGGCATCGGGGGATAATCCCTGGGCGTATTATTACCTTGAAAAAGCGGCACGACTGGCCCCGCGCGATGCCCGAATCGTCAGCAATCGCAATCTGGCGAAACGCAGACTGGGATTTTCCGAGGAAGTCACGCCATCAACCATGCTCCGGGATCTGCGCGATTATTTTCGCCCGGATGAATATTTGATGCTGGCGGCGGCAGCCTATCTGGCGTTTTTCATTATACTGCTGCTTCGAGGACGATTCGAGAAGCACATGATTGCGATTGAAGTGAGTATTTTGATTCTGAT
>JAQUYX010000034.1 GCA_028691615.1 Victivallaceae bacterium | reverse complement strand
CGCGGTGTCCTGCGCCCGTTGACGGAGGAGGAACGCAGCTTTTCAAACATGCTGAGTTTCTATTCCTCCTCGCAGGCGCCCAATCAAATGCGGATTCTATGCATCGGAGACAGTTTTTTCTCTGCGGTGATGCCGTATCTGGCCGCGAATCACAGCGAAGTCATGCGTCAATTCTCCACACAGTCCAAGCATTTTGTGCTGGACGGGCTTGCGGAACAAATTGCAAAATTCAAACCGGATGTGATCATCGTGGAAAGCACCGAACGTTTTTTGGAACGGATGCTGCATCTGGAACCGCCGGGGGGAGGCCGATGACTCATGCTCTTTAGTTCACTTTTCTTCCTGCATATCTTCCTGCCGGCGGTGCTGCTGATTTATTTTCTGCTGCCCAAGAACGGCCGGAACTGGCTGCTGCTGGCTGCCAGTCTCTTCTTCTATGCCTGGGGCGAGCCGGAATATTTGTCGATCATGCTCTTCTCGATTCTGCTGAACTATGGCGCCGCGCTGCTGATCGGCAAGGCGGCGCCCCCGGCGACACGCAAAATCATGCTGAGCGCCGGAGTCGTAATCAATCTGGCGTTTCTCTTCTACTTCAAATATATGGATTTTTTCATCGCCAATGCCAACAATTTTTTCGGAACGCACTATTCGCTGTTTCGGATCATCATGCCGATCGGAATTTCTTTTTACACGTTTCAGAGCATCTCCTATTTGGTGGATGTCTATCGGCGGGATGTCGAGCCGGACCGGAATCTCCGGGATGTGGCGCTCTACATCAGCTTTTTCCCGCAGCTGATCGCCGGACCGATCGTCAAATACCATGACATTGCCGAACAGTTGAAATCCCGCCGGGAAACGCTCGGAGAATTTGCGTTCGGCGCGCGCAGATTTCTCTTCGGACTGGCCAAAAAAGTTCTGATCGCCAACATTCTCGGCGAATATGTCGACGCCAGATTCGCCACCGGGGGCGCGGCGCTTTCCACTGCGGATGTATGGCTGACGGCGGCGGCTTACGGACTTCAGCTTTTCTATGACTTCTCCGGATATTCAGATATGGCGATCGGACTGGGACACATGTTCGGCTTCACGATCCCGGAAAACTTTGCGCATCCCTACATGGCCAAGAGCATCACCGAATTCTGGCGGCGCTGGCACATCTCCTTGTCCACATGGTTCAAGGAATATCTCTACATCCCGCTGGGCGGAAACCGCGTGGGCAATGCGCGACTGCTCTGCAATCTCGGAATTGTTTTTCTCCTGACAGGCTTCTGGCACGGCGCGGACTGGACGTTTCTGCTGTGGGGCGCGTGGCATGGATTCTTCATCATCGTCGAACGCGTGACCGGCATGGCCAAGAAACAATTCGTAACCCCGCTGGCAAGAATTGGAGCGCATCTTTATTTATCGCTGGCCGTCTTTCTCGGCTGGGTGCTTTTCCGGGCGGAGGGCGTTCCAGCGGCAACAGCGATGTTCAAAAAGATGTTCTCGCTCTCGGGAACAATCTGCCCGACAGGCACCACGATGCTCTTCTGGATCGCCTTTGCCGCCGGGGTGCTCTTCAGCGTGGATCTCTTTGAAAAGCTTGCAGTCAAATTCGACCGGCTGATGCCGTTCCGGTGCGCGACCTATCTTTTGGCTCTGGCACTTGGGTTTCTGGTGCTCTGCCGACTGGCCGCATCAACGTATAATCCCTTCATCTACTTCCGTTTCTGATTCTCTGGAAGAGGCGCGAATTTCAGTCGTTCCGCCAAACGTTTTTTGGGAAAGCTCTGGAATTTTCCCGAAAAACGATTGACAACGCGGCCGATTCTTGCTATATTCCATAAAACAAAGGAACGATTGCACGATGCAAAAAATACCGCTTTATCTGATTATGGCCGGGACCACGCTCCTGTTTTTCTGCGCCGCGTGCGTCCCGCTGCGTCCCATCGACGATTCCAGCTATCTCATTCGTGCGGAGGAACAACAAGTTGTGCAGGCAAACGCACAGAAAATCCGTTCGGCGAAGCTTGTTTACAACGTATCCACCCCCGCCGAACCGGCTGGTCAGGTGCTCATTCGCTACAAAGCGCCGAACAAATATCGCTTCGACTATCTTTCCACGCATACGGCAGGAGTCGTCTGCCTCATCGGCAACAACGGGTGGGGGTATCAGCCAAAATCGGGGGTGTACAATCTGACCGGACAGGAAGTCGCCATGCTGCGCTATGACGTCGAGAGCCTGCCTTTTCACAGCAGACTGCACAAGCTTTTTCCCGATATCCGGATGGTCGGAGAGGAGACCGTCAACGGCGAACGCTGCCGGATTCTCCGAGGGCGCAAGGGCCCGGACGAATTGAAATTCTGGGTCGGGCGCGACACCCAACTGCTGCATCGCACGCGCGGAACCATCGACGGCGCTCCCTGCGGCGCGGAATATTTCAACTATTCCAGACATCAGAACGTCCTTATGGCGCGTACCATTCTCGCCACCGGCCCCCGCGGATTCAGCCGGAGAACCCTTCAATCCGTCGAATGGAATGTGCCGATCGACAACAGCGTCTTTCAGCCGCTGCGTCCGCTGCCGCAGGGGAACCGCCATCCGATGCCCCCGCCGCCCGCCCGCAAGCCGCAGAAACCTGTGAAACCAATGAAGCCTGCGATCCACGCCGCTCCGCAGCAGGTCGGACATTCGCACCCGAAAAAAACCGGCGGCGCCTCCGCGACGGCCGCCCGTCCGGCACTCCCCGCGCGCAAAATTGCCCCCGCGACTCCGCCCGGAACCGTACCGCATGCGGCCGTCAAAGCCCCCCACGCCGCCGAAAGAGTCAACCGGTAGTCCTGCAAGAAGGAGCATTTCGATGAAAAAAAGCATTCTAATAATTCTTGCGGCGATAACGGCATCGTTTCTTTTCGCCGCAGACACCGAATATCGTCTGGCGAACGGTAAAGTCATTCGCAATCCCTACATCATCGACCGGACGCCCGCAACGGTAAGCATCGGTCATGATTCCGGTGTCATGACGTTGTCGATCGCAGACCTCCCCGAAGAAACGCGCAAAGCCTTGAACTTCGATCCGGCCGCGGCCAAAGCGTATCTGGAAAGAACCGCCAAGCAGCAGGCGCAAGCAACCCAAAGACGCATGGCGGAAGAGAACCAACGGGCCGCTGCCGAGGAACAGAAACTTCAGAAACGCATCCGCGAGTTGGAGGCGGAGAACAAAAAGCTCAAATCTACCCCGAGCATCCTCAATTCCAATCAGAGTGTGGACTTCAATACCGGAACCATTTTCATCCGGCACCGGCCTTTGCGAAACGGCCGTCACAGCAGATATTGACCGCCGAAAATTTGGCAGCGCTTCCCCGGATTGCGCTCAGCGCATTCGCGACGGCGCCGCACGGAAATTCTTGAGCCAGATGGCAAAAACCAGCAAGTGCCAGAGCAAATAACTGTAATCGCCACGCCCGGAACAATGCATCTGCCAGATTTTTTTCAAACCGGCTGCAGAAACAAAGTTCTCCCGCACCAGCGGCGACTCCTCGAACAGCATGGCATAAGCCCGGTCATGCCATGCCCCCCGCAGCCAGATGGACACCGGCACCCCGAAGCCTTTTTTCGGACGGTCCAAAATCGTCCCCGGAAGGCACTGGGAATATGCAGCCTTAAGCAAATGTTTGCGGGAGAATTTGTTGAGTTTATATTCGGCAGGCAGCGACACGGCAAATTCTACCAGTCGATGATCGAGGAACGGACTTCGAACCTCCAGGGAAGCCGCCATCGACATGAGATCGGTTTTCGGCAGCGTATCCATGACCAGATAATTCATGGCATCCAGTTCCATCGCCTGTTCCGCGGGATCGACAGCCAGCAAATTGAGGATGCGCCGACCGAAAAACTCCCCCGCATCGTGCGAAAGCGCCCCAGTAAGTTCCGTGGCAAACAACCCTTTGCGCACCTCCGCCGGACATCGGTCCAAGAGCGTCGCATATCGCCGCTGCGGAGCCGCCCCGAATGCGGTCAAAA
This sequence comes from Victivallaceae bacterium, assembly GCA_028691615.1. Lineage (GTDB taxonomy): Bacteria > Verrucomicrobiota > Lentisphaeria > Victivallales > Victivallaceae > JAQUYX01. Next base: position 18,737 of record JAQUYX010000034.1, on the reverse strand, counting down.
GCCGCCGCATACGCCCGCTGCGGCTGCGTTCCCCCCCGTCCGGCAGCACCGAACATGCCGTACGCCGGATCGTCTCGCGCAGCAAGCGCGGAATCCGATCGAAGAGCTGAGCATAACGCATGACCAAATAGCGCTCGTAGCCACCGAAAAATTCGTCCGCTCCATCGCCGGAAAGCGCAAGCTTGACCTCGGATGAAGTAAATTCACTGAGTAGATACGTCGGCAGCATTGAGGCGTCCGCATACGGCTCCCCACACTCGGCAAGAAGCTTCTCGAGCAAGGAAAAGTCGCAGGGATTGACCACTTTTTCATGCGGTTGCAAATCAATTCCATCGCGACGCAGTTCCCCAGCGGTGATCGCCGCCAGCGACCGTTCATCATAACGCCGCGACGTGAAGCCGATCGTATAACTGCGAAGCGGTTCCCCCTTCAACTGACGCCCGGCCTCCCATGCCACCAGTGCGGAGTCCAACCCGCCGGACAAAAATACCCCCAACGGCACATCCGAACGCATTCGCAATTTCACCGATTCAGCGAACAACTCCCGAAATTTTTCCCGTGCCTCGTCAAAAGTGAGTTCGCATTTGACCGAATAGTCCAAATGCCAATACCGCCGCACCCGGCAACGCTGCGCCTCCGCGTCCGGACACAATTCGAATTGCAGCAGCGATCCCGGCGGCAGCTTCAGCATTCCGCGACACGCAGTCGCACCCGGCGGCACGCAGCCGAGGGAAAAATATACCCCAAGCGCTTCCAGATCCAACTGCTTCGGCGCATCCTGCGCCTCGTGCAGCGCAGCCGGCGTGCTGGCAAACCACAACGCCTCCCCCTTCTGAAAATAACATAACGGCTTCTGTCCCAACCGGTCTCGACCAAGAATCACACGTTTTCGCACCGTGTCGTAGAGCGCCAGCGCAAACATTCCCCGGAGATGGCGCAAAACCCGTTCCGGATTGCCCTGCTCCTCTTCGTAAAGATGCAGAATGCACTCTCCATCCGATTGGGTGCGAAAGGTATGCCCTTTGCTGCGCAATTGCTCCGAAAGTTCCTGATAGTTGTAAATCTCGCCATTGTAGATCAGCACCAGCGACCGATCCTCATTGTAGAGCGGCTGCCCGCCGGTCGCCAGATCAATGATCGCCAGCCGCCGGTGATGGAATGCCACGGACGCATCGACAAAGGAACCTGCACCGTCCGGCCCGCGATGAAGCAACCGCTGCGCCATGCCCGCTGTGGTAAAAACCGCCTCCTCCCGGGAAAGCGATGCGGCCGGATAATTCAAAATTCCTGCGATTCCGCACATCTTTGCGAATCCCTCTTACAATGTTTCGCCGCGTTCGATCAGCGCGTGGAGCCGATCCTTGTCGGAAGCCAGATCGTTGACCGCGGCTGCCGAAATCGCTTCGGCGAACAAAAACTCCCACCCCAAAAAATCGGCGATGCAGCGAAACTGATCGGCGACCAGACGGTATTCCGGATCGTCGAGTTCCGCCGCGCCGACGGCGACCACCGCCAGTTTTTTGTGCTTTTTATGGAATTGTTCGTCCTTGGAATAAAATTTATCCAACGCAAGTTTGAGCTGCCCGGAAACGCCCCACCAGTAAACGGGCGACCCGAAAATCAGGCAGTCGGCCTGCGACACCTTCTCCATAAATGCCGCGCCGTCATCGGCAAGCACACAGATTCCTCCGTTGTGTTTGCAGCAATCGCAGTTGATGCACCCCTTCAACGAAAGCGCGCAAACATTCACAAACTCCAACTGGTGTCCATGCTTTTGGGCGCCTTCCGCAATGGCGTTGAGCGCATGAACCGTATTTCCCTGCTTGCGGGGACTGCCATTGATCAGGAGAATTTTCATCGTTTGTTTGTGACTCCCTGCGCTTGAAAAGATTGCTTCGTTTCCGTTAATGTAGCGTGAACCCCGGAAAAGTCAACCCGCTATTCCGACAAAAAAAACGGAGGGGGGGTGTCCCTCCGTCTTTTTTTCTACGGTTTCCCATCCGGGAAATCTCAACGGACGGCACTGACCAAAGTGCCGTCTCAACGCATGACTTCCAGCAACTTTCCAGAAAGCCCGTTGGCGGAACGATTCAACCACTGCACGAAAGAAGTGATCGTCCGATCCTGAGAAACGCCCAATTCCCCGCGTTCGCAAAGCGCGAGCCAATAGAGAATAAACATCTTCTCACTGTACTGACGGCGATGCAGTTTCTCATTGGGGGTGGTGCGCAACACATTCAACTGGGATTCCAGATCGCGCACTCCGTTGAAAAACTGCGAATCCACCACTTTGCGCAATTCCTGCGCAACCGTGTCGGAGGCAATCTTCGGGAACACCGTCGCAAATTGTTCGGCATTGAGCTGCTTGTTGTTCTTGACCGCCTCGGTGATCGCGTCGTCCAACGCCTGCCCCACCGCCGGCATCTGCTCTTGCTCCACATAATCCAGGAACCGGTCGGACTGCGTATCAAGCGCACGCCGGACATATTCCCCGCCCTGAGGAATCATGGCGATCCCGGCGTCCACCGTGCGAACCGCCAATTCCTTCGCCCACGGCTTGTACTGCCCCTTGAGTTCCCCGACCGCCTCCGGCAATCTGGCGCGCAGCTGCTCTACCAACAGCGCCGACACCGCGTCGGGCGTGACCGCCTCCTTGATGCGGCCGTAGAGGAATGTGGTATAGCCGATCACCACGATAACCAGCAAAGCATAAATGACCATAATGCGAACGCTGGATCGATGGCAGGCGCTTCGACGGGATTCAATATCCCGGACGATATCCTGAAGTTTTTCTTCAAAATCTTTCATTTTTAGAACCCTCCATTGTCTGCGACCGCGTCGCGCACCGTATCGCGGGCCGGGTTAAGCTGATAAATCCAGATCTCGAGGAAGGTCTCGATCAGGCGATTTTCCAACTCTTCGACCGGGATTTCGGAAAGTTTCTTGTATTCCGGCAGCAACTTGAACGCCTGAATGTTGCGATTGAGCGAAGCAAGGCTCTTCTCCGCTTCCGCCAGTTCCTGCTCCAAAACAGTGGTCACATTCTCCACGAGCAGGTCCTCGAGTTTCTTGAGGTTTTTCTCCAAATCTTCGGGTGCGGGCAGACTGCCGCCGTGTTTTGCGACCAGTTTCCGTCCGACGCGATCCATCGACGCATGGAGTCTGGCGACGGCTTTTTTGACGATATCCTTGCGGAGAAACTCGACGGTGCGTTGCCACTCGGCCTGACCGACCTTCTCAAATTCGCCGCGCCGGGCAAGCACATTGGCAGTGAAAGCGTCCCGGTATGCCGGCACAAATACTTCGATAAAATCCTTCTGAATCTCTTGGAATTCGGGTCCGCGCATCAGTACGGCGGTTTGTTGCAGCATGTCGGCTGCCAGCGCCTGACGATCAAAATCGCGCGCCAGACGGATCAGATTCCCCAGAAAAAGCACCAAAACCACCAGCACGACAACCAGTCCGCCCCAGGTGACCAGACTTTGCCGGCGGCGATCCTGATCCATCGCTTTTTCCAGCTCGACAATCCGTTCCAGCAAGGCTTCCGTCGAAACCTTTTCTGGCTTTTCATCCCCGGAGGACTTTTTTCGTCCTGACGACTTCTTCTTTGGCTCGCCCTGCTGTCCCATTGCTTTCTCCTTGTTTTCAATGGTTCTCTTTCAGGCCGGCTCTGCTGCGGATGCCCGTTTCCTCCCGTACGGTTTGGAACGCTCTCCGCCGCGCCGGTTCTATCGAGGCAATTTCGGACAAAGAAAAACCGTGATTAGGGGTTTCTTTTCCAAAATTTTTTGGGGAAATTTTTTTAATGCAGAACGTCGCGCGGGGAGTGTATTTTTCCTCTCCCCCCTGAAAACGACGGAAAAGAGCGACATTGCGCATGTTTAAAAAAATGACCTTACGCTACTATAAGCATCTTTTTTTAGAAATGCAAGTCCTTCCTTCCCTTTTTTTTTACACCTTATGTGTTTTTCAGAAACTTCTGCCGGAGCCCCCTCAAAAATCCGCGAAACCGCGCGAAAGAAAAGCACAAGAAATCGCCGGTTCTGCCGGATCAAGAAGCCGAACGGCGACTCAAGGCGATCGCCAGCGGACAGCGCGACGCATCCACCTCCACCCCTTGACGATACCCGGCAAGCAGCTGTCTTGACCGTGCGCCAAGCTCACGGCGCACCTCCCGGCGTTCGCCGCGAACTTTGGCAATTTTCATATCGTCATATCCGGTCGTACGATGGCGCATCCATGCGATCACCGCACGCTCGGCCCGCTCTTCCAACGGGATGCGCTCCGTGCGGGCAACCGTCCCCGATCCCACCGGCACGGCATGACTGGTAACGGCATCGGCCAGTGCGCGCGCCAATGCGGCATAGCGCGGCGGGAACGCCAGAAATTTCAGCACCGCGTAATGAAATTCGGCGGTATAGCGTTCTTCTTTGCATTCGCGTGTTTTGCGTGCGGCGTCCAGCTTCCGCTGATAGGCGGGATCGCTGCGCTCAAGCTCCAGTTGCTTTTGAATGCGTTCCACCGAGGCGCAATGCGTCCAGATCCCCAACGCTTCCACCCGGTTTTTTCTGCGGTGCACCACGACCCAGAAATCCCCGGCCGCCTTGAGCCGCCGAGTCAGCCCCGGATCCCCGGCCGGCACAAAAACCCAATCGGCCGGAGGTTCGATCTTCTCGCCTTCATGAGAAAACTTTCGCGGCCACGCGGTCTGCCACACCTGAAATTCTTCTTTTTTCATCCGTTCCTCTCACTCTGGCAGGAAGCGCTCGCGGGACGACCGACACCCCGAGTGCGGTCCACGGCGCAATGTGCGATAATATATCGCGACAATTCGCAAAAAAAAGCCGTCGAGGAAGGTTTGTTGCTTGTTTTCCCTCCGCAGTGTGATATATTTTACGAGGGAATTTAGGACGGCACTGCCAGAAGTCACGTCGATGGGTTCCGGATGGATCGGAAAAGGAATGAAATGGAGGAATTGAGCGGAGCTACTCGGAGAGTAACTGCCCGAAAAGCATCCGTTTCAGTTTTTTTGCGAGTCGCCGAAAGACGCGACGCGAGTTTTGGCAGTACCGTCATTTAAGACGGCGCAAAGCCAGTTTCCGGAGATGTTTTCGACGTTTCCGGGATTTTGCCGTCGCATCAACACCAAGAAAAGGATGTCGTCATGAGAAAAATCGCCGTCGCAATCATTCTGGCCGCCGCATGCATACTTCCGACCTTCGCCGCCGGGCAAACCGATTCGGAAGCGAACTACGAACTATGTTACAAATTGTTCAAAACCATGCAGATGGACAAGACGACCGAACGCAACATCACCACAATGGTCGACCTCCAGATCCGCAATATGCCCATGCTCGCAAGCGTCCGCACCGAGATGCTGAGCTTTTTTGGAAAATACCTCTCCTTCGATGCCACCAAAAAAGATCTCGCACGCATCTATCTTCAGCACTTCACCCCTGCGGAAATTCAGGAACTGACCAAGTTCTATGAGACAAAACTCGGGCAGAAGATGGCGCTTTCTCAACCCCAGTTGGTAGAAGAGAGCGCACGCCTCGGCGAGCAGCAGGTCAAAGCGCACATTCCGGAACTTCAAGCATTGATTCGCGCAAAATTCCAGAGCATGGCGCCCGCGGCAACTCCGAATGCCAAGGCTCCCGCCGCCCCTGCTGCGAAATAACCAATTCGACCAAGACGCCACGGCGCAAGGAATCGTTGCGCCGTCTGGTTCTCCCCATTGTCTTCCCATACGGCTGCCGGAAATTCCGGCAGCTTTTTTTGTGTTTCTATCCATGTCTCAGAATCCACGAAGGCGACGGCACTGATAAACGCATGTGTTTTAATAAAAAAAGAAAATATTTTCGTAATCCCTCTTGACTTGACTGTTTTCCCAGATATAATATAAATAAGAAAATATTTTCGTTATGAATCAAGAACGAAGAATCCGCACTGCGAAGTCACAATAAAGACGGTACTGGTCAAAGTCCCGTCAATCAAAGATGGGAGAACTCCATTTTGAAAACACCACGAAAAAACCGGTTCACCTTGATTGAGCTTCTGGTCGTCATTGCGATCATCGCGATTCTGGCGGGAATGCTGCTGCCCGCATTGAATCAGGCCAGAGAGAAAGCTCGGGGCATCAGCTGCCTCTCCAATCTCAAACAGCTGGGGCTGGCAACGACCATCTATCTGGATATGTTCGAGTATGTCATTCCCAAAAATGACGGAAAATTTTCCGCCACGCAAAATGCGAATTCCCTTGACCTCCTATACTGCTACGTGATCAATCCGGCCATGTCCAAGGTCTCCAACGCGGCATGGCAACGGAAATATTCCAACGGTTCCCTTTACGAACGAGCCAACCGTCCCGCCGGACCGCTGCACTGCCCGGCCAGCCCGGACTCGGACATCTCCAAGGTGCAAAACAATTACGCATACAATTCCTATCTCATGGGTCGCTCCATGAAACAGGTCCGCCGTCCCTCCGCACGCTCGCTGATGATGGACATCTACACCGTTTACAGCGGCGGCTGGCCCAATCTCATCGCCCAGCCCGGCGACGTCCCCGGTCAATGGGTTTCCGTGGCCAAAAATGACGATAACGTATGGCGGCACGGCTCCAAAAACGCAATCAACGTCGTCTATCTCGACGGACATACCGGAACGCTCACCCGCACCGAAATGAATTTCAGCACCGCGCTCGACAAGATGGATTACTACTGGTGCACCTACGATGCCACCACCAACTCCGTGCGCGACGGATCCAAATAAAAGGCGGGCAAAAAATGGTTCGTTTTTTTCTTCTTGCCGTACTGTTGGCCGGAACGGCGGGGGCCGTCGGAGCTGCGCCGAAGGCACTCTTCCACGCGAGTTTCGATCAGGACGCCTCCGGGCAATCCGGCGACGGACGCACCGTCGTTGCGCGCTCGGCGAAAAATCTGGAATTTGTCCCGGGATTTCAGGGGCGCGCGCTGCGCTTTTCCAAAGCCAACGGCAGCGTGCTGGGATTTGCCGTCCCGGGAAATCTGAATGTGCAGGAAGGATCATTCACTTGTCTTTTTCGCCCGGAGTGGAAATCATCGGAATTCTCCCATGACGGACGGAATGTCGCCTCATGGCGCACCATTTTCGCCACCAACGCCCCCCCCGACCGGAAAAAATCCGGCGCGCTGCAGCTGTGGTGCTGGGGCAATGCGGTCCGGGGAGACGCCAATGGAATCTTTGACAAATTCCGCACCGGCGGAACCTATTTGGAAAATCAGCAATTTTATCACTTGGCCCTCACTTGGAAAAACGGCGAATGCCGCCTCTACGTCAATGGGCAAAGTCAGGCGCATTTCAACGACAGCATCCCCTTTCGGCTGTATCCGGCGGCTCCTTTCACTCCCTCTTCGCAAATCACCGGCTTCTTCCTTGGCTCCGACGCCGGGAAACGGTCGGCCAACGGCATCATCGACGAAGTATCCCTCTATGACAAGCAGTTGTCGGCAGATCAGATCATGGCGCTGGTGCCCTCGGCGCTGCGGAGGTCGTCCGCCTCACAGCGTCCCGCGGCAAATGCCGTCAATCCGTGGTGCGCCTTGCCGGGAAAAACGCAAAAAGTCACCGAAGTCGCCCGTTTTCTGGCCTCCGACACGCCCCGCACCCAAGACAACTTCGCAGCAATCGGCCCGGTGACGCTCAAACATCTCGGCGCAACGCCCTATTTGGAGGCGGGTGAAAAAAAATGCGACCGCTTTGCCCTGCGTTTCACACTTCCTGACGAAAACGGCCTCTACCGGATCGATTGGAGTTATCCGGACGACCGCAAACGCTCCCTCGACCTGACCTTGCAGAATGCAAAAAACACTGCCGCCGACTACCGCCTTCAATGCGGTGTGCTCGCGGGAGACGACAATCCGAACAGCGGCAAAATTCTTTCCGAGAGCGCCCTCTTTTTCGCTCGCGGCAAAGAGATCGCCCTGATCTTTATGACCGCGCGCGCCGGAGCGCCGGCCGCGCTGTCGCAGCTGACCATCTCCCGGATCGAAGGCGGTCTGCCGCAACTGACCTGCCACGAGCCGGGCAACGAGCCTCGGCCCCGGCTTTTCGGAACCTATTTTGAAGATCCCGCATTGCCGCAATTGTTCGGAGAACGTCAGGGAATCACGCAAAGCGCGGCGGCGACGCTCGACAAATTCACCGCGTATCTGAAATTTTCGGGTCAGAATCTCCTGGTTTATCCGATGGTCTGGTACAATGGTTCGCTCGACGGAGGCTACAATCCCCGTCACCACGCCAACGGATTTTTCGATCTTCTGCTGAACACCTTCGACCGGGAGAAACTATTCTTCATGGCCTCGGTCAATCAGAATACCCTCGATGACTTTCCCTTCGACTCCATCACCGATTCGAGCGTGAACAAGGGTCTGCTCCACCCGACTGCGGCGGCCATCCTCAACACCGGCAAGCCCAATCTCAACGGCTGGCACGACTCCTCGCCGAAATTCAACATCCTGCACGCCGACACCCAATCCCGGCTCGAAACCCAGATTGACTGGATTCTCGAAACCGCCGGAAAACATCGGTGTTTCAAAGGAATTGTCATTCACATCACCCGCCATACGCTCAGTTCGTTCGGCGATCTAAGCACCGGTTACAATGATTACGTCATCGACGCCTTCGAGCGCGATACCCAAATTCATGTCCCGGTCGACCGCGCCGATCCGATGCGCGGCAAGCGCTATTCGCAGTGGATTCTCGCCAACTGCCGCGAACGCTGGATCAGCTGGCGCTGTCAGGAGGTGGCCAAATTCTATCGCGCCATCGCCGGGAAACTCGCGCAGAAACGCCCCGATCTGATTCTGGAACTGAATCTGCTCATTCCGCCTTCCAAAATGATGCGCAACAGCCAATTCTTCCACCCGGATTTCCTGCTTCAACTCTCCCGCGAAGCCGGAATCGATCCGGCCTGTTATGAAAAAACCCCCAACCTGGCCATTTCCCAGGGCGCCTTTCCCACCGATTACCGCTGGGAGGATGGCAAAAAACACCCGTCCCCGAAACACTACGCAGCGCTCGCCACGATCGACCGCAGCGCCGGATATTACGCCCTCCCCGTTCAGGCGGAGCGTCCGTTCCTCCACCTCTTCGATCGCTACTGGGAATCGGCGGTAGGCTCAAACCGGAAAAGTCACTGGAGCGACATTCCCAATCCGCTCAAGGCTTCCTGGCTCACCGAATGCTCCTGGCGGATCAGTTCCCCGCATCCGGCGGGAGTTCATGCCATGCGGCAATTCGTACTTCCGCTGCGGTACACGGACTTGCTCGGCATCACAAAAGGAGGGTACCTCCTCGGAACCTACGGAATGGAACCCGCGATGGCACGCTTTGCCCGCGCCTTCCGAAGCCTCCCGGCACAACGGTTCGCCGACGCGCCGTGCGACTCCGAAGTTTTGCGTGTGCGCACACTTCAGACACCGGACAATTTCTGGATCTACGTTGTCAACACTTCCGATCAACCGCAAAAAATAAGCCTGGCCTTCCAAGGCGGGGGAGAACTCTTTGACGCCGCCGAAAACCGCGTCTTGGACGACCGGAACTTTCTTTTCACACTGGCGCCCTATGAGCTACGCACCTTCCGCATGAAGGGAAACGGCACGGTCAGCGCGCAACCTATGCTACAAAAATGAAGTGTAGATCGCACTGGGAATCGATTCTTTTTGCCGGAGGGATCCTCCTTCTGACCGGCTGCCGCAGTTTCAACTCCGACTCCGCCGAGCTGGAGCGCAAAGCGCACGCTTTGCTCGACACGGACGCGTGGATTCGTTCTTTTTGCGGCACTCCGGGGGAATATGCGGCGCGGCGGCGTTGTCATCTCGACCGGGAGGCGGCGATTTTTCGCGGCGAACTTCCGGGCGACCGGAGAGCCGCGGCGGAACAGCTTGCCGCCTGTTATGACGCGGCCGAGCGCGGCCGCCGCTGGCAGGCAAAGCCAATGACGCTGCCGATCGCCCGTATGGTCGCCCCCCCCGAAATCGACGGGATCGTCTCCCCCGCGGAACGCGCCGGCGCGACGGAAGTCTGCGGCGAATATCTGCTCGATTCGGAACAGAAACACTCCGATGCGCCGCGCTGGTGGGTCGGCTGGACCGTTGACACGCTCTATTTTGCAGTGGAGTTCCCCGACTGCGACATTCAGGCGTTTTCGGGTAGAAAAATTCCGTCGGGGGATGCTCTGGAGTGTTTTCTACGCCCGAATCCGGAGGAAAATCTCTACTATGAAATTTTGGTCAATCCAGAGGGCGCACGCTGGTGTCTGAGCCATTTGGCCAGCCGGACTGGATCGCATTTTCTACTCAATCTCGACAAAAAAATGAAAATGCGCTCGGATGCAAAACGCTCCCTGCGAGGGTATTGTGTAGAAATCGCCATTCCAGCCAACCAGCTGCACGGCCTCTGGTGCGCGCAACCACCCCGCATCGGGGATCGATTGGAATTTCAGATGGTGCGCACCAATCTTGAGAGCGGAACCTACCGGAAAAGCGCGCCCTTCCCGCTGCTCTACGACGGGCATAATCTGTACGGCTGGATGCGCGGCATCCTGTCGCAGCACCGATAAGCATGGGCGCAACCTGACGGTGCTGACAAAAAGTCCCGTCAAAACCTGCCTGATTACGCTTCCGACGGTTCGATCCCCTCTTCCGCGCGCACCATGGCAATGTCCGCTTCATCGCAAAAAATCATTGCCAGCCGGTCCACGCCCATTGCCGCGCCGGAGGATTCGGGAAGTCCCTTTTCCAACGAATGAAAGAAATTGGTGGTTTCCGGGTAATGTTTCATGCCGTGCGCCTCCCGGAATTTCATCGTCGCGGCAAACCGGGCTTTCTGCTCGGCGGCGTCGGTCAGTTCGCCAAACGCATTGGCCAGCTCCAACGCCCCCAGATACAGCTCCCAACGCTCCGCGACCTTCGGATTGTCGCTCTTAATGCGCGAAAGCGAAGCGCGGTTCACAGGATAATCGGTTAGATAGGTCAGTCTTTCCCATCCCAGTCGCGGTTCAATTTTCAGCGCCATAAGTTCATCGAAATCATCGTCCCGCTCCGCAGCTTCCACCGATTTTCCAGCGTAACGCTCGAAGGCATCCGCCACGCAAATTACCTCAGGCTCCGCACCGAGATCCAGCATATGCTCCGCGTAAACAATTTTCGTCCCCCCGGTCAGACGGATCGCAGCGTCGCGAAGAAATGAGGTGGTGAAATCGCGCAGCGCTTCATAATCGGTATGCGCCATATAGTATTCGAGCATGGTAAATTCCCCGCGATGCCGCCGGCCGAATTCCCCTTCGCGATAGCACACTCCGAATTGACAAATGCGCTCAAAGCCGCGAGCGAGCAGATTTTTCATCGCCAGTTCGGGGCTGGTCCGCAGGAATTTCCCGTCTGAGGAGGTCATGCATTCGATGTACTCCTCGGGGGCGATTTCCGTGAGCGCGACGCTGGTTTCAATCTCCAGAAACCCCGCTTGCGCGAAACTCTCGCGAAGCGACGACAGCATCGCCCCGCGCCGGAAAAGATTTTTCTTCCAGCGCGACGCTTCAAAAGGGCGGTTCATTTCACGTAAATGTCCGGGAGATTGCGATATTCCTCTTCCGAATCCAATCCGTAACCGATCACATACCGGTCCGGGATTTCAAACCCGCGAAAATCCGCTTCGATCTGCATGGATTCCTTGCGCATCTTATCCAGAAGCACACATGTTTTGATGCTCAACGCCCCGTCATTGCGGAAACGTTCGCAAAGATAGGCGAGCGTCGTACCGGTATCGAGAATGTCGTCCACCAGCAAAATATGACGGCCGCCCACCGGCAATTTGAGACTCCCGCGCAGCACCACCTCGCCGGAGGAGAAGTCTTTGCGATAGGAGCTGACCGCCAGAGTGTCCACATGAATCGGCAATTCGATCTTTCGGATCAGGTCCGCGCCGAAAAGCATCGCGCCGTTGAGCAGGACCACTACGGTCAGAGGTTTTCCCTGATAGGCGGCGGTGATTGTTTTGCCCATTTCCGCGACTCTGGATGCGATCGCATCGCGAGAATACAAAAGTTTCATAACGCAAAGATCCTTTCCGTTTTTTCTCGAATTTTTCTAAAAATATACCACTTCGAAAAGCGTTTTGCAAGGATCGGTGAATTTTCTTTTCGTTTTCCTTGGCCGACGGCTGGAAAAATCAGACAGAACCATGTATTTTAATGGAAAGCGCGGCGCGGCTTTTGCCAAATGCCGTCGAAATCACCACACGGGGCAAGAAAGAATAGAGCAAAATACCGATGAGTCTGCTTGATTTATACAACACATTCATGAGGTTTATGCCGATAATGAGATCGATCCTGGAGGTGCTGATCCTCACGTATCTGATCTATAAGGCGCTCTACTACCTTCGCGGCACCCGCGGCAGTTACGTGCTTGCGGGCATCCTCATCATGCTGCTCACACTGACCATTCTGGCGCCGCTGCTCAAATTCGAGGTGATCGCATGGCTTCTGGAAAACGCCTCGACCATCACCGCATTCGCCCTGGTGGTCATCTTCCAGCCGGAACTGCGCCGCGCATTCGCGCAGCTGGGAAGCTACGCCTTCTGGCAGTCCGGCCGTCAGCGGGAGGTGCTCAGCGAAATCGCCATCGCCGCCGCGGACATGTCCCGGATCAAGTGCGGCGCAATCATCGTGCTGGTGCGCAAAATTCAGATGAAGGCGATTGTGGACGATTCGGTCAAGCTGGACATCCGGGTCAGCGCCATCGTGCTGGAGTCGATCTTTTTCCCCAACTCCCCCATGCACGACGGCGCCGTGGTCATTGACGAGGATCGGATCATCGCCGCTCGCGCGATTCTGCCGCTGACACGCGTGGAAAACGCCAAACGCAGCTGGGGCACCCGGCATCGTGCCGCCATCGGCATCACCGAAGAATCCGACGCGGTGGCGTTGGTGGTCTCCGAAGAAACCGGGAAAATCAGTGTGGCATTCGGCGGACGGTTGCGGCGCGACATCCCCGTGGCGGTGCTGGAAGAGTATCTGCGCGGGCTGATGACGCAGGGATGCAACGAGCCGGAATTAGCCTCCAACTTGCGCCTTCCTCCGTTGGAAGAAGGCCTGCTCACGCGGGAGGAGATCTGATTTTATGGCTAAATTCCATTCCAAATTCTTTTCCTTTCCGAAGCTCGGCGATCTTTTCCGGAAGGATTTATGGCGGAAACTGACGGCGCTGGGCTTGGCGCTCTTGCTTTACATCGTCGTCTCTCCCAAGGCGAAGAAAATTGAGCCCACAGAGGTAAAGGCGCCGATCAGCATTGTGCTGCCTCCCAACATCATCCGGCTGGACAACGAATACCGGACCGCGCTGGTTCATCTGGAGGGAAGCCAATGGCAGATGGATAAGATTCAGCGCGGCGATTTGAAGATCGAGGTCCGCCCCGAGGTGACGCCGGGGAAGCTCAACAGCGGAACATTGTCGGTGCGCATCAATCCGGAGAACGTGATTTTCCCGCCGGGACGCAAGGCCAAGATCGGTTCCATTGTGCCGAAGGAATTTGACATCTCCATCGACCGGATCGTGACGGAAAGTTTTCCGGTCAAGGCGCTGTTCACCGAAAAAACGCTTCCCGATCAGGAGCGTTTCGGCGAAGAGGAGCTGGCCGTATCCAGCTACAAGTGTTTGCCTGCCGAGGTGAAAATCACCGCGTCCAACACTTTGTTAAAATTAATGAAGCAGGAACGCCGGTCGATTATGACCGAGCCGATTTCCATTGACTCCACGCTGGGCGAAGGCTTCAGCTGCACGGCCAAGTTGGTTGCGCCGGAAGGAACCGTCGCCGCCCCGACACAAGTCCGGGTGGAAGTCTCCCTCACGCGCAAAACCGGAAGTCGCATCATTCGCGACGTCCCGCTGACCATGCTTCTGCCGCCGCGCAAAGGAAGCGAGCAGGGAGAATATCACTATGGCTTTACCCCCGCGAAAAATGCGGAAATCACCATCTCCGGCAATCAACTGACGCTGGCGGAACTGCTGGATTCGGAGTTCCGCGCCTTTGTCGACGTCTCCTCGCTGACGAAACCGGGCAATGTCGAATTGCCGGTCTCCGTCTATGTGCCGCCGTCCAAAACACCGGTGTCAGCGAAAGTATCGCCGGCCAAAGTCACCGTCACGGTGGAACGGCGCAAGTGAACCGGAAATTTGCGGAATCGCTGCATGGCGAAGTCGTATTTTTCTCGGGCGCACTGCTCGCAGGACTGATTCTGATGCCGGAAACGGCGCTTCTGCGCGGTGCGGCGGCGGTGGCGGTGCTGGCGGGACTGATCTGGCTTCCGGGAGGCCGAAGAATTCTTTTCGTCCTGACATTGGCGGCGACGGCGCTTGTGTGGCAGTTCCGCAGCGGGAGCGCCCAGCCGATGCCCTTCTCCGGGGAGAACAAAGTGTACCGACTGGAACTCGACGACATGCTGCTTACCGGAGTAGAGAGCATCGGCAATCCAAAACTGATCTGTGGACGCTGGAACCGGACTCCCGTTTTTCTTACGGGCAAAGATCTTCCGTTGCTGCGCTGCGGCGATCAAGTGGAAGTGCGGGGGCGCATTTTCGCCCCCTCAAGCCCGGTCACCAAAAAGGTCGCACGCGACGGAACGGTGCAATGGCTGGAAGGCTCCTACGCGGTCACGGACTTCGATGACTATTTGCTGCACACGCGCCGCGCGGGGATTCTGCGTGCCGAGAGCATCCGGATTCTGAAGCGAAAAACCACGTTTTGCAGCCGGATCGCCGACGGACGCGATTGGCTTCTTCGCCGCACGCTCTCCAATCTCCCGGGCGACGAGGCGAAAAAACTTGCGGCCACACTCTTTTTCGGCTGCCGTCAAGCCTTTCCGCAAGAGCAAAGAATGACGCTTAGCCGCAGCGGAACCATGCATCTGATCGCGCTGAGTGGATTTCATGTGGGAATCGCTCTGCTGCTTCTGCTGCCGCTGCTCCGGCTGCTGCCGCGCAAACTCAATTTGGCGGCGGTGATCGTATTTCTCTTGATTTACGCGGCGGCCACCGGAGCGAATCCGCCGGTCATGCGGGCGGTAATCGTCGTGGGAGTGCTCGCATGGATGCGCATTTTCCTTCGCGGAACGAGTTTTCTGCTGCTTTTGCTGACGGCGGCCGGAATCCTTCTGATCTGGAATCCGTTTTATCTGATGGACGCGGGATTTCAGCTGTCGTTTCTCATCACGGGAATTCTGGTTCTGGGCGTGCGAAAGATCCAGCAGTGGCGCAGACTGTTTCCGATCGGCCGGCAGTTTCAGACCCGCGGAAGCCGCGGGGTACTCCACGCATTTTTGCTGGAACGGGCGGCGGCGGGGACGGCGGCGTTTCTGGGGGTGTTTCTGTTCGGATTTGTCGGAGGATGCATGTTGGGATTGAGGCACTTCGGGACGCTGCTGCCGGGCTCAATTCTGACGAATATTCTTTTGTGGCCGGTGACAATGGCGTGTTTTTTCATGCTTCCATTCAAATGGCTGTTCAGCTTCTCGCATTGCTGTGATCTCCTGCTGGGGAAGATTTTAGGGGGACTACTCAATGGGTTTCTTCGGATTGCGGAATTCGGCTGTGCGGTTTTTCCGCCGCTTCCGGCAATCCGTCCGGGAATCTGGCTGGTGCTTTTGTTTTATGCCGCTCTTGTCATCGCTTTGATGACACGCGGTCGCAAAGCGATCGCGGGCGGACTGCTGGCTTCTGGAATTTTTGCCGCAGTGGTGCTATCGGCGATCTTTGCAAAAGAACGCAACATCCTGCTGCTCCAGGAGAACCGCGTTTCGGCGGCGCTTTTCCCGGCGGGAAGATATGAAATGCTTGCGGTCAATCCCTCCTCGCGAGAGGCGGTCGAAGCGATGCATCGACTGGCGCTGGCACAGGGAAGCATCCGGTGTCGGGTGATTCTCAGCGAACACGACGCGCAAATCGGCCGCGCGTTGGAACTGCTGCGTCAGAAACTCCCCGTGGCCGAAGTAATCACACTGCCGATCGACAAGCGCAAACGCCGCCTCCGGACGGTTCTGGCGCAAGTGGCACAAGGCGACGGAATCGGCTATACGGAGGGCACAGGGGAAGCATGGTTTTGCCGGGGCGATTTGGCAATCCGTCAAAACGGTGATATATTACAGCTTTCAAGCGGTAATTTTTCGCTGCAAATCGCGAAATCGAACGCAGGAGTCGAGGTTCGTGAAAAAGCAGGCGGGAAGCGTTTTTTTTGTTTTTCCAATCAATTACAGGTGGTGGAGTTATGAATCAAAAGCACCATTGGCTTCTGCCTGTGGGGATGATTGTGTTCTTCTTCCTCCTCTTTTATCTCCCGGGCGTTTTTCACGGCGGGAAATTTCTGCCCGGAGATATCGGTGACGGCAGATTCAATGCATTGGTGGCGGCATCCTACGCGGATGTGCTGTCGGGGGATCTCAAGTTAGGGGAACAGAGGATGTTCTACCCGAACAACTTTGTACTGGGCAACTCCGACGCGTCGATCTTCAACGGACTTGCGACGTATGTAATTTCGAAACTCGGGATTCATCCGTTTGTGGCACAAGCGATCGTGCTCTATGCAATGCATCTGGCCGGCGCCTTCGGATGGTATCTCTTCGCACGAAAATACGTCGGACTGTCGGTGCTTTCGTCGCTGCTGGTGGTATGGTTCGGTGTCTTCGGCAATGCAAATGCGCAACTGCTCCAGCAGCACACGCAATTTTATATGTTCAGCGCGGTGCCGTATTTCTTCATGCTAGTGTGGGAATATTTGAAAGCCAGAGATTTTGCGACGCGCTTAGGCTTCCTGCTGATGGCGGAAACCCTTTTTATGCTCATCTTCTTCAGCGCATACTATGTCGCGTTCTTTGTAGTGTTCAGCACGATGCTGTATCTATTTTTTGCATTTCTCCAACACCGCTTTCTGCTCAAAGATTTCCTGTATAAAAAGTTGTTCGCGTTTCTGAAAGAACGCTGGAAGGACATCGGAATCGCGCTGGTCGCGGCAGTGCCCGGCGGACTGTTGTTCCACCGGATCTACTATCCGCTGCTGGCGGAAAACCGCACATGGACATGGAGCTGCGTGCGCGGACAGCTGCCCGAATGGAGTGATTTTTTCAACGTCAGCGACAATAATCTCCTGTGGGGAAAACTTTATCACTATTGGTTCCCCGGCGCAACCATGCGCGAAATCTATTGGGAACTTGAATTCGGCCTCACTCCGGTGGCGGCGGCGCTGGGGGCGGCGGGAGTGCTCTACATTCTGTGCCGATGGCGCAAAAAAAGCACGTTCGAACTTCTGGCATGGCCGTTGGCTGCGACGATTCTGGCCTGCATGATTCTGATGCTGCGCTTCCACGAATTTTACGGAGGACTCTGGATTTTTGTGTGGTACACCGTTCCCGGCGCAAACGCGGTGCGTTCGGTTTTCCGGCTGTGGGTTTATCTGCTTCCATGGATTTTGCTCGTCGGCGGACGATTGCTGGACGAATTTTGGAACCGTCTCTCCGCAGAACGCAGGAAACGTTATGCCGGAGTGCTCTTCCTCTTCCTCGTGCTGTGTCTGGTCGGAGAATTCAATGCCGTCGGGCCGTGCCGCTGGAGCATGGAGGAGGCGAGAAAGAGAATTGCACACATTCCAGCTCCGCCGCCGGGAACAAAAGCGTTTTTTGTGACCGATTCGTCCGGGCGGATTGATCCCTTCTGTGCGGCGCAGCTGGATGCCATGCAGCTGGCATTGCGGGATAAATTGTTCCCGCTCAACGGGTACAGCGGAGTGGAACCGGCGGAGAACTGGCCTTTCAAAGATCTCCATAAAGGAGATATTGTCCCAAAAGCAATCGCTTATTTCCGTTGTCGCCGACCGGGAGAGAGTCTTTACAGCTGCGATCTGACCACCGGACAATGGACCAGAAGAATCCAAGGAGAAAAGCCATGAGAATTTCCACAGTGTTTGCTGCAATCCTAACCAGCGGCGCCGCGCTGATTTGCGGCGGGTGTATCGGCAGGCCGGACGCCGAGAACCCAGAGGCGATTTTGCGAACCGCGGCGTTGGAGGAGAAGCAATGGCCTTCGATTCACGCGGCGGAAGGCCTGGCCGAAGCAAATCTGCAAATGGAAGAAGTCGCCCGCCACTTTGAGGCAGAACGATCCCGCGCTCAAGCGCAGTCGCCCTGGCGGGTCGGCTGCCTGCGGGTTTTGTATCAATATCGGCCCGAACAACGTGCCGATCTCGTCCGCGAACTGGAATGGATCGCCGGACAAGTTGATTCTCCGGGCGTGGTCCACGCGGTGGAGTCAATGGTGAAACTGTCGCTTCCTCTCTCATCGGAACTGCGGCAAAAAGTGACAAATTACGCGGCCAAAGATGACATGCTCGGTCGTTTCAGTCTCATTTTGCTGACCCAAAACAACGACCGCCAAGCCCAAACGCAGTTGCTCGCACTGGCCGCCCAAAAAAACGAAACCGCATTGTTCGGCATCTTTTATTTGGATCGGGGCACACTGACCTCGGCGCAATGCGAAGCGTTGCTGGCAATCGCTCGCGACAGCAGCACTCCCCCGAAGGCGAGAGCATTCGCATGGCGCGGCGCGCTCAAGCATCTGAATTACCCGGAACAGTTGCAAGAAGAGCTGCTCGCCGCGCTTCATGGCGCAACCGATCTTCAGGAGCGCCGTTTTCTGATTCTCGCCGCAGGCGATTATCAG
>JAQUYX010000200.1 GCA_028691615.1 Victivallaceae bacterium | reverse complement strand
GGAACTCGAAGGAAACCTCGCTGGAATCAACCTTGCCCGCATGAAGGGCAACGGGGATATACATTATCATAGAAAAACCAATTTGCAAGGCCAAAACGCATCATTTTCCACATTTTTCCCGTGTTTCGTCCGCAAAACTCCAATAATACCAAGAAAAGACGGCACTGACAAAGCTCGAGCCGCCGGAAAACGAGGCGCATGTTTTGCCGCGTGACGCCAAAAAAAACGCCGGAGTAAAACAACTCCGGCGTCCTGATTCCCCATTTTCGGGCGACTGGTTCGCTCAAATGCGCGGCAATGTCCGCACAAAGAGCGTCATCTCCGAGACTCCGCGATTCCCCCAGAGCGCGTACGGAACAAAAAGCAGTTCCGTCGGCAATGCCGCAGGCGCCTTCTCCGAATACAACACACCGTCTGCTCGTACTTCCTCCTGATACCCGGTTGCGCGAATCGCCGGAAGATCGGAGGCGATTGCCTCGGGCATCTTCACAATTTCCAATGGCTTCCGGGGGTCCAGAATCAGCCGGGACAACGGCGCATTGTTGTCCACACTCTCCAAGGCATACAGCACCGGCCCACGCGCCACGACCACCTTCCCCGCATCGTTGGTCACATGCAAATCCGCATAGAGGAGACGAATGGGCATATCCAGCTCCAATTCCAACACCTCCCCCGCCGCAATCGGGCCGGGCACGGAGACAATGCCTTTCTCCGGCACAGCCACACACGCTTCACCGTTGCGCCGCAGCGAAAATTTCCCGCACCAGTTTGGAATCCGCAATTTCAGCGTCCGCTCGCACGAAGAGAGCGCCGTGATTTTCACGCTCCCCCCCGCCGGATAGTCGCCGGAAACTTCAAACCGCCCCTTCCAGACCGACGGCGACGGAATGCACAAAGAAACCGCCTCCGCCGACTCCTCCCATACATAATGACCGATCTGCGGCAGAAACCGCGCAAAACTGGTCGGACAGCACGAGCAGCCGAACCACTCCTGCCGCTCCAACTGCATCGGACCGGTCAGCAGAACCGCAGGATGCGATTCGAGCAGATTCGCGTAGAAATACCGATCGCCCTTCAGGTCAATCCCCGCGAGAATTCCGTTGAAGAGCGCATTTTCCAATGTGTCGAGATACCGCCCGTCCCCCGTGGCCTGAAACATCCGGTCCGAGAAGAACGCCAACGCAATCGATGCGCAGGATTCCGCATAATTATAATCGTTGGGCAGATGGTAATCCTTGGTGATCTCCTCGCCGTGCGGATTGGACCCGACGCCGCCGGTAATGAACATTCTGCGTTCGGTCAAATTGTCATAGACCCGGCGACAGGCCGCCAGAAGCTCCGCATCCTCAAAGCGCATTGCCACCTCGGCCATCCCGCTGTAAAGGTAAAGCGCGCGCACGGCATGGCCGGCGGCTTCCGTCAGCATCCGGACCGGACGGTCGGCCTGATGATTGATCAGCGGCCAAGCGAGATCCTTGTGATTGCGTTTGGCCTCCTCGACAAAGACGTTCGGCTCGGTGCCGCGCTCGTCAATGAAATATTTGGCCAGCTGCGCATACTTGGGATTGCCGGAGGCGTCCGCCAGACGGCAAAGCGCCAACTCGATCTCCTCGTGGCCGGGACAGCCGCGCCGCAAGTTCTCCCCCCGCCCGAAAACCGTCCCGATGTAATCGGCGTAGCGGCACATGCAATCGAGAAAGTTGCGTTTTCCGGTCGCCTGATAATGCGCGACCGCCGCTTCCATGAGGTGCCCCGCGCAATACAATTCATGATAAACATAGAGCGATTTCCAGCGGTTCTCCGGTTCGACCACCGTGAAATAGGTGTTGAGATAACCGTCCGGCCCCTGCGCGGAAACGATCAGATCCACCACCTCCGTGAGCTTCTTCTCCAACTCCGGATTCGGTGCTTCCAACATCGCATACGCCATGCCTTCCACCACTTTGGCAAGATCTGAATCCCAGAAAAAATGCGGCTGCCGGGGCATTCCCGGCTTCCAATCCAGCTTGAAAGCATCAATCCGTCCCGTTTCGCGGCATTTTTCCAGCGCGGAAGGAATCGTTACCGAAAAACATTGTTTCATTCGCGGAGCCAACACAGCGTCGCACAATACGACGTCGCCAATCGGGGTATTCGCGGAAAGACGCATCTTCTCCTCCTTGTAAATTGGATGTTGTATTCAATTTATCACAGAATATACGCTCGGTCAACTGGATAAAACATTAGAAAAAGAAGACAAAACCGTCTTTTCAACAGAACTTGCGTCAGTTGACGGCACTGACAAAAGTCCCGTCGATGGAATCCGGGTGGATCGGAACAGAAGTGGAATGGTGGATTTGAGCGTCGCTACTCGGAGAGTAACGACCGAAAAGCCACCATTCCAGGCCTTTTTCAAGGCACCGAAAGACACGACGGGAGTTTTGTCCGTGTCGTCTCAGTTCCGCCCGGTTCCATGTTTCTTCAGAAATGAATCCAAAGCGGCGGCCCCCTTCAACGCGACCGCATGCACTTTGCGAAAACCCGCTCCGTACACCGGATCGGAGTTCTTTTCGATGCGATCGTTGCGCTCGGCCTGCTTCATGATGCGGTTCATCCGCCAGGCCGCTTCCTCCGCGAACCCCTCCTGAATTGTCAAATCCCGGATGTTGCCGTAACGATGCCGCAGATAGTCGTGCGCGAGCTCATGCGCGGCGACCTCGCAAAACTGCTTCTCGGGCAGATGGCTCAAAATATAAATGGCGCAGCGCTGGTTAAGCAGCTCCGTGCGGGTTTTCTCGCGCCCGCGGCTTCGCGTGGTGATCTCCCGGGAATTTTCTTCGTAATAGTGCAGACCCAATTCCACCCCGGAGACAAATTTGGAGTTGCGTTTGCGCATTTGGGATTCATCCGCCAGAAAAAACTGCAGCGGACAATCGGTCTCCCACCCGAGCGAAGAGGCCATCTGCGCTCGCACCTTCCGAAAAAGTCGCTGCGCACGCGCAAAATCGGTCACCGCCGTTTTCGCGCATACCGGGCAAACCGTCCGCCCGTCCGGCAGCTTCGTCCCCCCGCGCGGAAGCCGGCAGGCGAAACACAACGGCCTTCGCACGCATTTCGCACAAAAATCATGCCCGTGTCCGGTCGCATCAATGATCTTGGTATATTGTCTTGTCAGCGGCGCGGCGCAGCCGGAGCACTTCGGCATCACCGACTGCGCGCACCTTTCCGAACAGAAAATCCGCCCGCCCGATTTCCAGAAACGTTCGCACCGCTTCTTGCAAACCGCGCATTGGGGCAATGTCGTTTCGAAACAGGCGCGGGAACAATAGTCGCGATTCCCCGCACTGACATAGTTCCCCACGATCCGTTTGTCACAAACAGCACACCGCAGCCCGGACGCGGCCAGAAGCGGCACGGCCCCGGAAGAGAGCATCCACAGAACCGCCAGCACCAGCCATCCCGCTTTGGCTTTTCCGCTCATGCAAAAAACTCCCCGCCCCCGTACGGGATTCGCTCCCGTCAGCGCGGCACTTTGCAGTTGAATTCAAAGGTCCCCGACCGCAGAATCTCGCGCTGCTGATTGGGCAGCGTCAGCTCCGCAACCGTATTGGACGGAACCGTCAGCGAAAGTTTGAACTGATCCTTTTCGCACTTCCACGCGCTGACAATTTCCCCGTAAGGCGAAAGGTGACTCATCCGAAACTCGTGCACCTCCTCCACCGGGTTCGGCCGCACCGTGAATTTGGCGAATCCCGGACCGTCGATCGTCGGGGAAACCCCTCCGAGGTATTCGTACATCCACGCCAGAATGTCGCCGAACATGATGTGCGTCTGCGAGCCGGAACCGTCCCAATTCTCCCAAAGCGTCGTCGCGCCGCGCTCAATCCAATGGCCCCATCCGGGGAATTTCTTCTGCGTAATCAGCCGGAACGCGTGCTCCGCGTAACCGTGATCGGCAAGCACCCGGGGCACAAATTTCGCACCGAGAATCCCGAAGTCCGCACGGTATTCATTCTTCTCGACCAGCTCCGCCAGTTTGCGAACCGTCGCGTTGCGGGTGGACTCCTCGGCCAGACCGAAATAGACCGGCGCGGCCAGCGAAGTCATGCAGTTGTCGGCGTACTTGCCGTCCCCGTGATGGAATTTCTGCAGAAAGTTCCGGCGGATCGACCCGGCGAGCTTCTGATAGTCCAGCGCCTCGTCGGTAAATCCGAGCAGCCGCGAAAATTTCTCCATGCGCACCACGTCCGAATAATAAAACCCGGTCGAGGTCAGCGGCACCGGCGCCATCCGCTCTCTGTCGACATGACACCAGTCGCCCAGCCCGAAGGAGAGAATGTCCTCTTCGGCCATCGTCCGCAGAAATTCGATGTAACGGCGCATCGCGTCAAAGTTCTTCTTGATCGCAGAATCCTCGCCGGTAAAGCGGTAGACCTGATAAGGAATCTCGATGAGCGCACTGTCCCACGCGGTGCCATTGCCCCAGTTGTATCCCCATCCGCTGGTCGGGACGATCCCGGGCAGCTGCCCGGAAACACGCTGGGCATCGGCCAGATTGCGCACGAAATGCCCGTAAGCCCGGGATGCTTTGACGCTCCATAGTCCGGTTTCACACGCCAGCTGGGCGTCGCCGGTCCACCCGTTCTTCTCCCGATGGGGGCAGTCGGTGGGGAATCCGGTAAAGTTTCCGAGGAAACTCATCAAGGTACATTGCGCCAAGGCGTTGACGGTCGGATTGTCGCAGGTGAGTTCCCCGACGGATTCGAAGCTGTTGTGCACGAAACA
>JAQUYX010000199.1 GCA_028691615.1 Victivallaceae bacterium | reverse complement strand
CGCATAGCAATCGACATACGTTCTTTTGACCTTCTCCAACTGGAAGTTGTCACGCGCAGCCGGTTTCAAGGCGGAGACCTGCATGCCGCAGGCGGGATTGCTGTCCACGCGGTTCCCCCGGGCAATCATTCCGGGAAAATTGCCTAGCAGCATCACGGAACCGGAACGATTGGAGGCGAAGAGGTTGTCCTTCAAGGTCAGCTCTTCGGCGCCGGCGTTGGTGCGCACGGAGCCGATCGCCAGTCCGTATCCGAGATTGCCTTCAAAATCATTTTTGCTGATCTTTGATTGATCCAAACGGCTCTTTTCAAAAAGGCCGATCCCGAAGCCGTGCGAGGCGCTGCCGAAAACGCGGTTTCCAGTAAACTGCACACGGGTGAACGCTCGATGCGTTGCAATCGTCCCGCTGTAACGGTGACCGGCAAGCAAATTCTCTTTGATCGCGTGCAGATCACAACGGACAAAGGTGTTGTTCTGGATGACATGCCCGGTGTTTTGGTGATCTTTGCCCACCTTCATCTCCTTGAAGCCGAGCGAGTGAAGGAGCAATCCGGCCATGGCTTGGGCTTCCACCCAATTTTCCTCGACATGGTGGTTGCGTCCGCTGATGGCGATGCCCCGGCCCCAGCCGTAGTTGTTGACAAGCACATTGCGCAGGAAGTGGTTGTTCTCGGAGAGACCCTTGGCCATGTGAAGCCCGGAAAAGCTGTCGTCGTTGATGCCTTCAAGATAGTTGTATGCCGCAAGCGTATCAATGCAGGAGTCGAATTTAATCCCGTCGGCGCCGGTATTGCGCACATCACAGTCAATCACCGCAATCTCTTTGCACAGCGGCCAGAAACAAATGCCCATGCGCCCCTGATCGACGGTGACGCGGAGCACCTGAATGCGGCGGCTGTCGCCGAAGGAGAGAGCGAACACCCCTTCGCACGCGCCCGGACTTCTCATGCCGAACCGCGGGAATTGGGAGAATCCGATCTCGCGCACCGACATATTTTCGCATCCGGTGAAGTTCCAGAGATAACCGGGGACACGTGAGGTCTCTCCGACGGCGTTGAAATCGACGGTAATCAGGGTTTTTTCCGCGCCCGCTCCGACGATATGAATGTTTTTCAATCCCTTATTGCGCCAGGACCACCGGAGATCCGCTTTGAGTTCGGGAGAGCGGAAGCGGAAGACCCCGCGCGGCACAAAAAGCACGCCGCCGCCTTTCTTGCCCAGCGCCTCGACCGCCTTGTCAAAAGCTTCGTTGACGATGTTGCGTCCCGAGGGGTCCGCGCCGAAATCGACCACGTTCACCACCGGCATGGATTGATAATCAATCCGGGGTAACTTCTCCAGTCCCTTGCGGGCGTAAAATTCCGGCGGCAGATTTTGGATCCCGGAGGCGGCATGCAGCGCACCGACGGGAAAAAATAGAGAGAGCAGCAGCAGCAAAGCAAGACATGTTTTCATTTTCATATTCTTTCAGGTTCGGCTTTCGTTAGAATGTCTTCGGAAGATAGACACTGCCGTTGAAGTTTTTGATCGAAGCATCCGAAGGCATCCGGCCCTTGGTCAGATAATCGAACTGCTCTGCGGCGGTGGCGACATGACCGTCAAAGAAGGAGACCGAGCCTTTTTCCTGATGCGCCAGACAGAATTGTTCGCGGGCGGCGGCGCCGTGCATGCGCTTGGGCGTGGTGGAGTCGGCGTCGTTGATGCTGTCGAAAAACATCACCGTCTGCGACGGACCGTAGGCCGGCGGCTTATCGTTTGTGCTGCTGATTGTGTGCTGTTTGATTTTGTCACCGATCAGGAAGAAGCGGGCGCCGGGGGCGGGGCTGAGACTGGCATCGGAGCTTCCGCGCATGGCGAAGGTGCGGCTGTAATTGCCGGTTCCCGACGGCATGATTCTGGGACAGACGAGAATATTCAGGTTTTTTGAATCGGGCAGATAGTTGGTTTTACAGAGCAAATAGCCCCAGTAGCGTTCGCTGTCGGTTGTGGTCGGCAATCCGGGCCAGGCCTGGTTGGAGACGGGGGTACGGCGGGCGGCGACCCAGCCGGCATTGTCATTGGCGTAAAGCAGCATGGCGGTGGCGCATTGTTTGATTCTGCTGGTGCAGCTGGTTTTGCGCGCCATCTCCCGGGCCTGATTCAGCGCGGGCAGAAGCATTCCCGCCAAGATCGCGATGATCGCGATGACGACAAGGAGCTCAATGAGGGTGAAGTCATCTTTTCTGGGATTCATTTGAAACCTCTTTTCTTGTTGGGGAACGTTTTTATTTTTCAGATTTCTGCGAGAGCGCATGACCATTTACAACCAAAGCTCCCTGCGTCGACTCTCCGACAAAGAGCGAAGGCTCCTCAGGCTGCAGCAGCAAAGGACCGTTCCAAGCGCCGGAGTTTTCGGACATCCAGGAGAGCACCGTGCGAATCATGGCGCGGCATTCTCCGCCTTCCAGACAAGTCACCGACGGCACAAGATAGCGGTTGATCTCCTGCCCGTTCACGGCGCAAACGAGGATGTCGGAGCCGACATGCAAACCAGCTTCAGCGCAGGCGCGCATGGCGCCGATGGCTCCGTTGATGGTGACGCAGAAGAAAGCGTCCGGGCGGTCATAATCCGCCAGATGCTTTCGCACCAGAGAATAAGCGTTTTCAATCGGAAAAGAGTATGTGGGGAAGTGATCGGTCAGAAGTGTGCCGCTGCAGGAGTGCATCTTCAGCCACCATTGCCATTGGGAAATGCGTTCCTTGATTGTCTTGTCGCTGGGCTGGGAACAAAGACAGTTGATCGTGCGACACCCGGAATTTTTCAGCAGATTGAGCAGTCCCCCGATATGCTGCGGCGGAAAAAGATTGATCGAAAGCAGACCGTAGGAGGTGAAATCCTGCCCCAGCACCACCAGTTTCGAATGTTTTCTCATGCGTTCGGCCACTCTCTCGGGCAGATCTCCGCCCGCGGGCAGCAGAAACACTTTGTCGAAGGCGTCGAGCGTTTGAATCAGCACCGGATCATCCCAGTGGACATAATCCACGATCCGGATGGTCTGGTTGTTCCGCTGCACCTCCTGTTCGAGCGAATAGCGCCACGATTGATATTCGACGGAGACCCAGGCGGGGGCGATCAGCACCATCTCCGCATCGGAGCAACCGTTTTTCAGACAAACCGGGCGGCCGTTGTCTTTGCGTTCGATCACGCCTTTTTCCTGCAGCAGCAGCAGAGCTTTGCGCGCGGTCATGCGGGACACGCCAACCTCTGCGGCAAGGCTGTTTTCGGTGGGAAGCTCCCCCAGAAGATAATCCCCGTGAAGAATCCTTGTCTCCAGCAACCCGGCAATTTTACGATATTTTTCCATCGAGCCACCTGCCTTGTTTTGAGCTCATCTATACAATTCATGTATATTATTATACTTAAATACTGTGCCATGTCAATATTTTCTTTCGGAAGAAAATTGATTTTTACAAAAAGTTCACATATTTTAAATTTTTAACGAGATATTCAAAATAAACAATTTTTTTTATTGCATTCGTGGTTGTTTTTCGTTAAACTAAAAGCAGGACAAATCACTGTCCGGGAGAAAGAAATGGGAAGCGTCATCAAAAAAACAGTTCAGATTCTGGAGTGCGCGGCGGCGATGGAGCCGTGTTCGCTGGCGGAGTTGACCGACGCTACGGGAATGAAAAAACCCGCACTGTACCAGATTCTGAAGTCCCTGACGGAAACAGGGATGCTGGAAAAAGACAACCGCCGGAAATATCATCTGGGCTCGCGGCTGTTCCAGCTGACCATGCGCCGCCGGAAGCGGGACGCGCTGCGATATTGGGGGGAACGCATTGCACAGGAAACCGGCAAGGAACTGGGCGAATCGATCACCATTGCCGCGATCCTCGACGGCCATTATCGGCGGATCGCCGTGGAAAATACCAGACACAGTATCCGTGTGGTGGAATTTGCCTACGAAGACGGAAGGTTTTACCGGAATGCCACAGGGCGAATGCTGTTGGCGCAGCTGCCGGAGCAGACACGCAACAAAATCATTGCCGAAGACGGCTTGCCCACTCTGGAAGAATGGCCGGAGATCGGCGTTGGAGCCACTCTGGAATCGGCATTGCAGAAGATCGCCGCGCTGGGAATTGCGGAAGCGTCCTCGGCGGACGGACAGGCGGTGTATCTGGCCGTGGCTCCCGCCAGCGGACAACGCAGCGCGCAGGAGTGCATTCCGATCGCCGTCGGATGCAATTTGCCGAGTTTTCGCTTTACCGATGCGCATCGGAAATATATCTTGGAAACGATGTGGAAAGCGGCGGATCGACTTTTCGCATTGCTCAATGAGCGTTCGACGTAATGAACAAAAACAAAGGAGTCGCGAAGATGGAAACAGTGTTTTTTCAAGGCCGGGAGATCCCGGTGGTACGGGAGACAGACGTCCTGGTCGTGGGCGGAGGATATGCGGGTGTGGGAGCGGCCTTGTGTTCCGCGCGCAATCACGCCTCGACGATGCTTGTGGAGCAGCAGTCCGCGCTGGGCGGTCTGGTGACAATGGGCTATGTCGCATTGACGTTCAGCTACATTGAAGGGATCGCCTACGAGCTTTTCCATATTCTTCAGAAAACCCACGCGGTGTCCGGGCGTTTTCTCGATCTGGAAAAAACAAAAGTGATCCTCGAACAGATGCTCTTGAAGGACCATGTGGAACTGCTCTACAACACCTCCGTGGTGGATTCGCTTGTGGAAGAGAATCGGATCACCGGCGTTGTCATCTTCAACAAAAGCGGCTT
>JAQUYX010000198.1 GCA_028691615.1 Victivallaceae bacterium | reverse complement strand
TATGTTTGAACCGGGATTATCTAAACCGGCTCTTCCGGCGCAGCACCGGAATGACGTTGAGCGAAGAGATCTGCCGATGCCGTCTGGAACACGCCTGCAATCTGCTGGAGAACAGCACGCAATCGGTTAAGGAGATCGCCGACGCGTGCGGTTTTCTCGATCAAGCGTATTTTCACCGCCGTTTTCTTGCGGCGAAAGCAATGACGCCGCGGCGCTACCGCTATTTTCACAGCGTGGAGCACCGCAATTAGAAACTTTCAGTCGATCACGCTGCCGACGCTGTCGTCCCCGTGAAGAATCCGTTCGAGATTTTCCGGATGGGAGAAGTCGAAGACCACAATCGGCAGATGATTGTCCCGGCAGAGCGAAAAGGCCGTCTGATCCATGACCGCCAGTTTGCGGGAAAGCGCCTCGTCGAACGAGAGTTTGGCAAATCGCTCTGCATCGGGAAATTTTTTCGGATCGGAAGAATAAACCCCGTCCACCTTGGTCGCCTTGAGTACGGCGTCGCACCCCAGCTCCAGCGCGCGCAGCGCGGCGGTGCTGTCGGTCGTGAAAAAGGGCGAACCGGTTCCGCCGGCAAAGATGACCACTTTGCCTTCTTCCAGCGCCTTGACCGCCTCCTCCCGCCGGTAACGCGGCGCGAACGGACTGACTTCGATTGCGCTCTGGACGACGGCGCCGATTCCGGCGGCATCGAAGAAATCCTTGAGGCAGAGGGCGTTCATGACCGTGGCGAGCATTCCCATGTAATCGGCGTTGACCCGATCCATTCCGCCCTGTTTGCCGTTGACGCCGCGCCAGAGGTTGCCGGCGCCGACGACCAGCGCCAGCTGGATGCCGTTGGCGATTGCTCCGCGCACGGTTTCGACGATGGCGCGGACGGCCTCGGCCTTGTATCCGTGTCCGGCGTCGCCCTGAAGCGCTTCGCCGCTGATCTTAAGAAGGATGCGTTTATAACAATACTGCTCTTGCTGTTCGGCCATGGGAAAAAACCTTTCGTTTTGTTTCTCGATAATCCTTGTTAATATATATGGAAGTGGAAAAATTTGCAAACCGGCGTTGTGACATCCCCGCACAAATTTCCGGGCAACTTAATTTTTTTCCCGAAAAAACACCCCTTTTTCCCTTTCGTGGCTTGTAATCGCCGGAAAGGGAAGTATTTTTGTAATCCCGGACGAAAATGCGCCGGGACGTCGGACGGCGGGCCTTTGATTGAGGCGCGCCGCGGTTGTCAAAATGGGACAGCTCAATCTGAACAGGAACGAAAAAACCAAATGTCGCAAGTCAAAGTGTTGGAGTATTACGACCAGGCGGACTGGCAGGCGATCCGTAAGGTAGCCGATCAGCATGAAACGCCGTTCGTGGTGATGGATCTTGGCATCATCCGCCGCAAATACAATGAACTTCTGGAACATTTTCCGTTTGCCAAAATCTATTACGCCGTCAAGGCCAATCCCGCCAATGAAATCCTCGAAATGCTCCGCGATATGGACAGCTGTTTCGACATCGCTTCCATCTATGAGCTCGACAAGGTGCTCGCTCTCGGGATCGGACCGGAACGGTTGAGCTACGGCAACACCATCAAGAAAGCCCGGGACATCAAGTATTTCTACGACAAGGGCGTCCGGCTCTTTGCCACCGACAGCGAGCAGGATCTGCGCAATATCGCCAAAATGGCGCCCGGCAGCCGCGTCTTCTTCCGCATCCTCACCGAGGGCGCGGAAACCGCCGACTGGCCGCTGTCGCGCAAATTCGGCTGCCATCCCGACATGGCCATCGACTTGATCTTGCTCGCGCAGCAGCTCAATCTCAAGCCTTACGGAATCAGTTTTCACGTCGGCAGCCAGCAGCGCGACATCGGCGCGTGGGACTCGGCGATCGCCAAGGTGCGGTACATTTACGATTACTGCCACGAGGTGAATATCGAGCTCAAAATGATCAATATGGGCGGCGGTTTCCCCGCCAACTACATCTCCAAGACCAACCCGATGTCCACCTATGCCGAGGAGATCACAAGGTATCTGCATGAAGACTTCGGCGACGATCTGCCCGAGATCATTCTCGAACCGGGGCGCTCGCTGGTCGCAGAGGCCGGCGTATTGGTCACCGAGGTCATTCTGGTCAGCCGCAAGTCCAGTGTCGCGCTTGACCACTGGGTTTACGTCGACGCGGGCAAATTCAACGGGCTGATCGAAACCATCGACGAGAGCATGCGCTATCCGCTTTATTGCGAGGCGCGCGGCGAGCCCTCGGATCTTTTCGTGCTGGCGGGGCCGACCTGTGACAGTCAGGACATCATGTATGAACAGTTCCGCAACCCGCTGCCAAGCTATATCAAGCCCGGAGATCGGGTGTATTTCCTGACCACCGGCGCGTATACGACAAGTTATTGTTCGGTCGAATTCAACGGGTTCCCGCCGCTGAAGACCTATTTCGTGCCGGAAGACGAAGTCGGAGAATAACCGCAGATTCCGTTTCGGGGAGAGCCGAGGTCATCATGTCCGGAGAAATGCAATTGCCGGAGAAACGGGCCCTGCGCAACGGCGTGGTGGTTCGTCTTCCCCAAAGTCTCGGGGAAGCGGTGCGCACTATTCCGTCCATCACGGCGATTGCGCAGGCGCTGCCCCCCCTTTGCGGGCTCTTCGTCATTTGCGATGCCAAACTGGTGCCCATTTTCAATCTGGTTCCCGCGGTGGGCAGGATTGTGCCGCTGCCGGAAAATGGCTGGACGTTCGAAGGGCTCAAGGAACTGCGCAGTCTGCGGCCCGGCGCGGCGGTGATT
Source organism: Victivallaceae bacterium (assembly GCA_028691615.1). Lineage (GTDB taxonomy): Bacteria > Verrucomicrobiota > Lentisphaeria > Victivallales > Victivallaceae > JAQUYX01. The sequence continues at coordinate 1,991 of JAQUYX010000198.1, read as the reverse complement.
TTCCGCGGAAACTGGGTGGACAAGGCGCTTTTTAAACTGGTCGGGATTCGGAAGATCTTCGACTTTTCGTTTCCGCTGAACGCGCCGGAGCTGGGATTCGGGCAGGTGCGTCAATGTCGGGCATGGTGCGGGAAAACCTCCGCATTGCTGGGGGGAATTTCCGTGCCGGAGATTTTCCCGGTGCTGGAAAGCGGCGACTTCTTCCCGCCGGATTCTGTGGCCGGAAAATTTTCCATCCATCCGAAAATATTGCTGATGACGCCGGGATTTGCGCGCAAGCGCGAGGAATATGAACCCTTTGCGGCGGCCGCGCTGCATTGGATCGAAAATGGCGGAATCGTTTTGCTGATCGGTCAGGAGACGGATCGCCGTTTCAACTCGGCATTGCTTGGACAGCTTCCGTCCCGCCGCGCGTTCGATCTGACAAGCGCGATGGAGTTGCCCGAGCTGCTGTACTTAATGCGCTATGCGCGCGGCGTCCTCGCCGGCGCAGGCGGAATCGTTCAATTGGCTAATTTGACCCGTTGCGCGGGCGTGGCGCTGGCGGATTCGCAGGAGTTCACCAAGGTCGCGCCGGTGGGATCGGATTGGGAAGTGATTTATCCGCCGACCGGCTCCGGCGCCCCGCGCAATCAAGTGCCGGATGTGCTCTCCGCTTTGGATCGGATGCTGGGCAAAACCGGGACGGAACAACTCTGAAAAAAGGCATAAAAAACAGAGGAATCTGAAAATGTATCAGTTGCTTTGGGGACGTTACAAAGATCAGCATGCGCTGCAGACTTATTTCGGGTTCTACCGCGACTACCGGTGGAAATTGGTCTGGTCGGTGATCCTCTTCTGGATCAAGGCCAGTCCGATTTACGTTATTCCGATTATCACTGCGGACATCATCAATTTGATTACCGAGAAACCCCAGGCGGGGGCGACGGCCACATTGACGGAGCTTCTGGCGATCGCACTGGTGGTGATTTTGCAGAATGTGCCCATGCATATTTGGTACATTCGAGTTTTCAGCAGCGTGAACCGCTCCGTGGAGCGCAATCTGCGTACGGCGCTTTGCGCGCGGCTTCAGCATCTTTCGATGCATTATCACACTTCGACGAAGATGGGCGTGCTGCAGACCAAGGTGCTGCGCGACGTGGAAAACGTCGAAGCGCTGACTAGAATGCTGATCGACAGTTTTCCCGGCGTGATTGCCTCGCTGGCGTTTGCCATTGTGGTTACGGCGATGCGTGCGCCGCTGTTCATTCTGTTTTATCTGGCGCTGGTGCCCGTGGCGGTCACGCTCTACATGCTGGTGCGCAAACGCATGGCCCAGCAGAACCGGGAATTTCGCCAGAGCGTCGAGTCGATGTCCGGCCACATCAACGAAATGCTTCGCCTGATTCCGGTCACCCGCGCGCACCATTTGGAAAACGAGGAACTTCGGAAAATCGGAAGCAAACTTGACCAGATCAAATCCACCGGATTCCGTCTGGACAATCTCAACGCGATCTTCGGCTCGGTCAACTGGACAATGATTATGTCCTTCAACGTGATTACGTTATGTTTCGCCGCATGGCTTTACATGAAGGGCTACATGAAGATCGGCGTCGGCGATATCGCGCTGCTGGCGGGATATTTCAACAGCATTTCCGGCGCGGTGATGTCGCTTCTGAATTTCATGCCCGCGATCAGCAAGGGGCTGGAATCGGTCAAGTCGATCGGCGAGGTGCTGGAATGCAAGGATATTGAACAGAACGAGGGCAAGGCGGAGGTCAAAGAGGTCGAGGGGGCTTTTGATTTTCAGAACGTGTCGTTCCGCTACGACGCCGGCGGCGAATGGGCGCTGCGGGAATTTTCGCTGAAAGTCCGCCCCGCCGAACATATCGCGCTGGTCGGCTCCTCCGGCGCCGGAAAATCCACCGTGGCGCAGCTGGTGATCGGCTTTATCCGTCCGATCGAGGGCAAAATTTTGCTTGACGGGATCGATATGGACACGTTGGATCTGC
>JAQUYX010000197.1 GCA_028691615.1 Victivallaceae bacterium | reverse complement strand
TTTTCCCGCTTGCGCCCCGGCAGAAATGCGTTGAGCGAAATATCATTGATTCCGCGCGAAAAGAACAACGCCCCTTCGGGATCGATCAGAAACCATTGTCCACGGATCTTCTGCGGATAGAAGAACCCTTTCGCGGTCTGCCGGGGCCCGTGGAGCCACCCGCCGAAGCGGTTTTGTCCGGGTACGGGAGGGCGCATGGACGATTTCTCTTACTCCAGAACCATTTTCAAATCCGCGTCGGAGCAAATCTTATTGGGCCACGTCGCGTGACGATTCTGACCGTAGCGGTCGATCAGCGGAAAGAACGTCTTTGCCTCCGGGTCCTGGGAACGTTTTCCAGAAAGGCGAATGCCGGAGAGTCTGTATTTGCAGGAGATCGGAAAGGAGCTGATCAGCTGGAGGGACGGCAGCTTCGCCGTATCGAGATTTTTGCCGCCGCGAAAGCCGTCAGGCATAAACCTCGCGCGAAAAAGGGGATCGAACGCATTTTTTCCCTGATGGTGCAGCGAATAACGGAACGTCCGTTTCTCGCCCGGACGCAAAATCGCGGTGCCCAGATACCCCCTATTCCACATTCCCCCATTGAATTCAATTTCACACTGATTCTCCGTGGAAAGGTTTTCCACGTCGAATGCGATCTGGTCGAAGCTCGACACATCCCACGACTTTGCGTTTTTCGGGCGCAGAACCAGATGCGGCCACGGCTCGGACGTGCGAAACTCCGCAATCAGCGACGAATCTCCTTCGGCAGTAACGGTAATTCCACGCCGGTTGGAGCGCCATACATTCTGATTATCCCACTCCAGCATCGTCTCCGCCATGACGGGCAAGGCGGCGGCCAGCAACAGGCAGATATTCAAAGTAAATTGCATTGGAACGACCCTTTTCTGCGATATTCCATCATATTTTCTCCGACTTTGCGCATAGCGGAAACCAGTTCCCAATAGGGAGTATCTGCGACATCCACCAGCCCGACCGCGAAATTTTCGCCATCCCAGCGCCCTGTCACCGGCTCATCCCGGTAACAGAAGAAATGCGCGCCCACAATCTGTTTATGCAGCAGCGCCCCCTGCATCAGCCGCAGATAGGCTTGCGCACGATCCGTCTGGGTGACACCGCTCGGACGCAAATCCGCATTCAGCAATCCCCGATCCAGTACGGCGACATGAAATTCCGAGATTAAAATTGGTTTATCGTCAGGCAGCCCCTCTTTGCGCAGCCCGTCGAAACTCCATGTGTAAGTGTTGGTCGCCACCACATCGGCATATTTCGACGCGGCCGCGTAAAGTTCCGGCATTCCAGTGACATGCAGACGCGAACCGAAGTAGATGGTATTGGGCGCAAACTCCTTGACAATCCGGCGGCAGGTGGAGTAATAGGTTTCGAAGATGTGTCGATTGAAGTCGATCAATTCTTCGCGAGCCTTCTCCAAATCTGGAAGCACCGTCGATTTAGCGACCGCGTTCCAGTCCGGGTAATGCTCCGACCATTTCCGGTTGAGCAGTTCGACCGCAATGAATTTTGTTTTCAGAAATTGCACAAATTCCTTTTTTGCAGGCTGTTCGGCGGAGGACGCGAAGGCGCTCCGGGCTGCGGCGGTTCGGTCGCCCCAGCGGATCTCGTTGTTGATGAAAATTCCGATCAGCATGGGATCTTTTTGCGCGAAGGCGAATTTGGGAGATTGCGCCGCGGTACGCATGGAAGACGTAAATTCCGGCGAAAAAACATCAAAAATACCTTTTTCCAGTCCGGGAACCGATGCGGTAGAGGGGCATTTCGGGCCGGGTATTTCCATGGCATACGGGGTTTTCCCAAGTTTCATGAAAGGAAGATCCGCCCAGTTTCCGATGGTGTTCAGTCCCCACTCTTCCAGTCTTGTACAGGCAAAGGATGGATATTCCTTGCGAAAGTTTTTGCCGAATTTTTTCACCAGATTGTCGCGAGCGAAGTTGTAGTTGCGCCGCGGCGTCCGGTTTTCCGGGAGAAACCAGTTGTCCGCTTTCTGCTCGGCCCAGATATCAAAGCGCAGCGTATTGATTCCATGCGAGAAGAAAAGACACCCTTCGGGATCCGCCAGATACCATTTGCCCTCAAATTTGACCGGATAGAAGTATCCTTTCGCCTCGACTTTCGGCCCGTTCGCCCAGCCGCCGAAACGGTTCCACGAGGCGATGCGTCCCCGGCGGGATGCTTCTTCCTGCTTTTTTTTACCCGCAAAATCGGAATCGGAGAGAATTTTTTCCGTCCACGTTTCGTGCATGTACTGCCCGTAGCGGTCGACAAAGGGGAAAAAAGTTTCCGGGGAACGAACCGCCGCCGGATCGGGGCGTTTCGGACGCACAAGCCGGATGGAATGAATCCGATAACGGTATGCTCCGTTGCGGGTGTGAGTTTTGAGGTCGTGCCCGTAAAAACTGATGGCTTCGATCCGGTGGCCGTCGACATTTTTCGGTCCGGGCACGCCGCGGGGAACCGCATGCATCCACGGGATTCTGACTTGCGAAAGTTCATCGGCCTGCGGATAGTAGAGTTTGAGAATCCCGCGCTCACGGGGATTGAGGGCAAAGCCGCTGTTGTTTGCCGTTTCAACCGCATTGACGCGGGGATTGTTCACCCGGACGGAAAGCATCATCTGCTGGTTGTCGTCGAGATTTTCCACATCGGCATGAAGTTCCTCGAACCCGGAAAGATCCCAGTATTTGCGGCCATCCGGCGGAAGCAAGGCAATCCCGGGATTATCCAGAAACGGATCTGCGACAGTGACGTCAAGCACGGTTCCGGTCGCCAGTTTCCGGCGTTCCACATGAATTTTGGCGCTTTTGACCACAGCAGGCGTAACCCAGTAAGGAGCAGAGTATTCGATCGGGATGATCTTTGCCGGATCGTATTGGTCGAAGTCAATCAGAGAAAACTCAGCGGCGCAGGAGGTTGCCGCGACAAGTCCGGTTGCGGCTGCGACGGTTGCAAATCGTTTCATAAAAAAGCTCTCCAAAGTTCTGCTTATAAAAGGGTCAGATTGATTGCGGAAATTCGAGTAAAGCCAATGGCGCGCAGTTCCGTAGCATTCAAGGATTCGGTATGTCCGTCGGCGAAACTCAAATTGGCGGTTTCATTGTGCGCGAGATATACGGCCGATTTCTCTCCGAGATTGGTTTGCGGATGGAAACGGAAATTGCTGCTGCCGTGTTTTGCGGGCGCAGCCGGATCGATAATGGCGTTGTCCGCAAGCATGAAGATCTGCGTAGGCTGTTTCATGCGGCCGAAATGGTAATAGGTAATGGAGTTGTATTGATAGGCAAAATTACCAAGCACTTCCTTCTTGTCATTAAAATAAGTTCCCGCATATCTGTGGAGCGGGTCGAACATCGCATAGCAGTCCCACATCCAACTGGTCGCATAAGATTCGAGTTTGGGCTTGAGCGGCTGCGCAGGACAACGCATGAGGCGTCGTGACGCGCTGGGATTGACAGTTGTGATGTAATATGCGTAAGTGCAGGTGTGGACGGTATTGTCATCTTTCACGATTCCGGACGAAGAGGGACCGGTCATGACGCCGTTGTAAAGATCCGCATACATCAAACAGCCCAGCTGCATCTGTTTGAGTTGCGAGATGCATTTTGTTCTCTGGGCGACGCTTCTTGCGCGGTTCAAACTGGGCAGCAGCATACCGGCCAAGATTGCGATGATGGCGATGACGACCAGCAGTTCGATCAAGGTAAAGGATCTTCCGCGACCGGAGACAAAGCGATGGAAAAACCAGTGACGGGAGAATGCTTTCTTCATGATAGCTCATCCTTGGAGTTGATGTTTTTTTGGTTGCATGCAGTCTTGTTTTATTACCAATAAAATAGCGCAAAAGGAATATTATGCCTTGATTATTTCGTCAAAAAAAGGTATTTTTGCGACATTATTCTATTTTTTTGCGCTTCCAGTAACTTTTTTTTAATGAGGAAAGATGAAACGGTTTTTCATTCGGAGAATATGGCTTTGGGGAAAGCAAGTTTGAAGGCGGTGACGTTTGTGTGTGCCGCATGCTCATTCATTCGCTAGAAACGATATTTGTGCTCAAAAATGTCTGACTCGGCTTCTTGTCACGAAATTACCCAAACGGCCCCGGGCACAGTAAACTCGCGCCCTCACATTCCACCATGACCGCCAACGAAACGCACACACCGAGCTTCATCTTGTTCCCTCCATTTCCGTTTAAAACACAACAGCCCCGACGATCAACCGACCGCCGAGGCCGTATTCAGGCGTTTCGTTCGCCTGCTTCCCAAAGGTCATATAGGTCTGTTTATTTTTGAACGGCGATCACTATGAGTAAAACAGATTGGCATAACGTGGCAATAATCTATGTTTTTATGGAATTTTCAGATTTGATTTCTCCGGATATACGGCTATTTTAGGAATAAACACAAAAATCAGGGATATGCCGATGATGGTTATCTTTCATGGCAGAATACCATTGATTGGGAATGAAGGAATATTTCGGCGTTTCGGGAGAACCCGTGTTCAAATGGATGGGAAACAAGCAAATGCAGGGACATCGTGTTGGCAGATGCCGGCGATTTCAGAAATCCGAAGTCGATGCGAGGATAAAATCCGGAAAAGCCGCCAAAAACGGAGATATCTAATGAGTAATATATTGTTAGAACTAATTCTGAAATATTTGAAAACCGCTGTCAAGCAATCTCCTGAATCCGTGAAATAATTGGTGAAATCGACGATAAAATAGAAGAAAAAGATGTTGAGTCGCAGTATATTATGTATGTGTTTCGAGACATGGATAAACTCAACCCGACGGGTGAAATGAATGGCG
>JAQUYX010000196.1 GCA_028691615.1 Victivallaceae bacterium | reverse complement strand
GCCGATCAGCGCGGCAATCCGACTTCGACGCTGGCGGTGGCGCGGGAACTGGGGGAAATCCTGCGGCGGCCCGAACTGGCGGGGACGTTTCACATGACCTGCGAGGGGGTGGTGACGTGGTACGAATTTGCGCAGGCGATTTTCGAGGAACTGGGGATTGCGCAGAGGGTGGTTCCGTGCACGACCGGAGAATTTCCGCGTCCGGCGCCGCGTCCGGCCAATTCCGCGCTGGACAAGATGCGCCTCCGGCTGGAGAAGCTGCCGCCGATGCCGTCGTGGCGCGATGCGCTGCATGAATTTATCCTTCAGGAATTTAAGAACCGGTGAAAATTCTTGTTCACATCCACGTCTATTATCCGCAGCTCTGGCCGGAGCTGGCGGAGGCCGTCGCGCGGATTGAGGAGTCCATGCAGCTGTATGTGACGATCGTCCGGGAGGATTCCATCCTTCAAGCGCAGATCCAGAAGGCGTTTCCGCAGGCGCACGTGCTGCTGGTGGAAAACCGCGGATATGATGTGGGACCTTTCTGCGCGGTGCTTGCGCAGGTGGATCTTCGGGAATTTGATTATCTGGTCAAATTGCATACGAAGCGGGATTTGCCGGGTTTTTTCAACGCCGAGGAGATTCCGTACAAGATGTTTGTCAACCGTTATCCGGTCTACGGGCGGCGCTGGCGGGAATATTTGCTTTCGTTTCTGTCCAGCGGGGAGTCGTTTCATCGGTGTCTGAGCGCTTTTGAGGAAGATCCGAAGCTCGGAATGACGGGAAATTTCCGGCTGATTCTCGATGCGCGGGACAATGACCGCGAGGCGTATGCCGAGGCGTCGGAACTTTTGGCCAAGGCGAATTTGAAATCAGACGATTTCCGATTTGTGGCCGGAACGATGTTTGTTGCGCGCGCGCGGCTCTTTGAGGCGCTCAAGAGGATGAATTTCAGTGCGGAGGATTTTGCCGCCACGCGGCGCAGCGACACGCGGTCGCTGGCGCATTTGCTGGAGCGGGTGATCGGCGGAATTATTTGCGCACAGGGGTATGAGGTGCGCGACGCATTCACGCCGGAGGAGGAGCGGAAACGGGCGTTTCCGTGGGTCTGGTACGGACATAAACTTTTCCGGTTCTTTTTTCAGATGCGCGTGACGCATTCGGGACACCGGATGATCAAGGTGTTCAAGATTCCGGTCTGGCGCGGACGAATCGAAAGTGGGGGGCGGTAAAATGCCGGAAGACGAAATTCTGGTCAGCGTGGTGATTCCGAGCCACAATCTCGGGAGGTATCTGCCGGAGTCGCTGAATAGTGTCTTGGCATCGGATGTCTCCTGCTATGAGATCATTGTGGTCGATGACGGTTCGACGGATGCGGAAACGGAGTCGTTTTTGGATTCTTATCGTCACGAAAAGGTACGGATTGTCCGTCAGGCCAATGCGGGGGTCGCGGCGGCGCGAAACCGCGCAATCTCTCTGGCGCGGGGAAAATACATTCTTCCGCTGGATTCGGACGACCGGATCGCGCCGGAATATATCGGCAAGGCTCTTGCTTTGATGGATCAATATGACATTGTCACCTGCCGTGCGGAATTTTTCGGACGGGAAGAGGGCTTGTGGGAGTTGCCGGAATATGATTTTCACCGGTTTCTCAATGAGAATTGCATTTTTGTCACCTCAATGTTTCGCAAGAGCGACTGGGAGAAGTCCGGCGGATTCAAAAGTTGCATGAAACACGGCAACGAGGACTGGGAATTTTTTATCACACTGATTGAGGGCGGGGCTACGCGGGTGTTCCGGATACCCGAGGTGCTGTTTTATTACCGGCGGCATCAGAATTCCCGGACGGACGGCCTTAATTACAGCCGGATTGCCGAGAGTTGTCGGGAAATCCTGCGGCTTCATAGTCAACTGTATGTGGAGAATATCGCGGATTGCCGGGTGTTTTTCCAGAATGTCTACCGTGTGGAGGTGGAGGCGGAGCGGGCGCGTCGCCGCCGTCGGACGCTGGCGGAAAAACTGTGGTCGGTCGAAGAATTGCCGGATCGCCGGATCATCCGGTGCTGTTTTTTGAAGATAAGTTTGCGGCGGAAGGCAAAGAAAGGAATACGGGAATGAAAGATCCGGTGGTCAGTGTCATTGTCCCGGTGTACAATGTTGAAGCGTATGTTGCCAGATCGTTGGACTCGTTGCTGGTGCAAACGCTGCCGGAGATTGAGATTGTGTGCGTGAACGACGGTTCGACGGACGGTTCGCGCGAAATTTTGGAACGATATGCCCGGCAGGATTCCCGGATTCGGATTTTTGACCGGCCGAACGGGGGGTTGAGCGCGGCGCGGAACACCGGGTTGGAGCATGTGACGGGGCGTTATGTGATGTTTCTGGACAGTGACGATTTCTTCGGGCCGCGCGCCTGCGAGGAGGCGTTTCTGGCGATGGAAACCAATGCTTCGGCGGATCTGGCCGGGTTCGGCGTGAGACAATTCGAGTTGGATCCGGCGGGGAACGAGGTTTCGGCGCGTGAAATTGTGGATTTCCCGGAAGGAGTGATTCCGGTGTCGCTGGATATGGAGAAGCGGATGTTTGCGACGGTCTGGAATAAGATTTTCAAACGAGAGATGATTGACCGCTACCAGATCCGTTTCCCGGAAGGGCTGTTGTTTGAAGATATTTGTTTTTTGTATTGCTATTTGATGTATGCAGGATTTATGGCGTTCACGGGACGGGTCAATTATCATTATTTTTACAAACGTCCCGGCTCGATTATGGATGGGGTGCTCTCGTATCGGCCGCTGCGAACGGATTATTTTGACGGAGTGAATGTGTGTCTGCGCTTCTACCAGCGTAACAAATTGCTGCGCAAGGCGATGGGATTGCTGAAGTATTACAGCATGGTGTCGATCGAATCCGCATGGATGCGGACGGCGGCGGAGGATCTGCCGGAATTGGACCGGATCATTCGAAAATTCATCGACGGCCTGGACGCGGGGTTCTTGTGCCGTCATTCGCTGCGGCGGAAATACCACAGGTTTTTGGAGCGAAAGCGTATGGAGGGGATCAAGATATGAAGAGTTTCGCGAGAGAGGCGAAGAAGGGGCTGATTCGGCTGTTGTGCTGTTTGATTCCGTATCGTCCGTGGCGGCGCGCGGTGCGGGCGGAACTCATAGAAGACACGCCGAGAAAGCAATATCTCCGATCGGGCGTGTCATGGCGCACGGAGCAGCAGGAGGTGCTGTCAATTCTGGAGCAACTGCGGGGCCGGACGGGGGCGGAGGAAGCTTGCGGGACGCACACCGAACTGAAAGAAGTGCTTTGCTCGCTGGGGCGGTTTGTTTTTCTGCCGAATTTCGGGAATATGGGGGATGCAGTGATCGCCCGGGCGGAATATGAGTTTTTTCGGAAGAACCACTTGGAATATGATCTCTTTGACGGGACGAAGCGTTATGATGAGCCGTTTTCGCTGGTGTATGGCGGCGGAGGGATTTGGGCTGCGGAGTGGGACTACCAAAATTTATTCGGTTTGCTGCAAAATCCGATGCTGCAGAAGGTGGTCATCCTCCCGTCGAGTTTCAGTCGATGCGATGACCTTGGGCCGATTCTGGATGAACGGTTTACGGTGTTTTGCCGGGAGGAGCGCAGCTTTCAATATCTGACGGAACTTGCTCCGAAGACGCGGGTTTTGCGCGCGGGGGATATGGCGTTGACGCTGAATCGAGAGAGCGTTTTCGACTTGAACGGGTGCACAGAAGCGGAATTGGAACGGGCGAAAACGCTTTTATGCGGCGGTTGCCAATACCGTCGGATTGCCGCGTCCGTCTACAATTGCTCGTATACGGTTTTTCAGAAGGTGCGTGAGGCGGCCCGCGCGATTCCGGTTTCGCGGGAAGGGGCGAAAACAGCTCACTTTCTGCGGACGGATAAAGAATCGAAGAACAAACTTGCCAAGGAAGTGGGAGACAATTTTGATCTTTCCACTCTGTTGGATGAGACGTCGCTGGATCCGGGAAGAGTGCAGTTTTTGGCTCGGATCTTTTTTTCTGTGATCGACCGGTTTGACACCGTGGTGACGGATCGTTTGCATGTGGGGATCGCTGCTTACATTCTCGGGAAAAAAGTGTTTTGGTTTGATAATTCTTTCGGCAAAGTCCGCGGGGTATATGATTTTTCGCTTCAAGGGGCGAAAAATATTATTTTCAAGGAAGACAACGCTATTCCAGATTCGATCCCGGATGCCGGCGACGGCAATGCATCGGATGAGCAGTGGGACCGCACGAACCGAATCACGTTCCCGGAATATCTGGTTGCCTGCGTGCTGACAAATCTCAGAACAGGAGTGATGCGCTAATATGGATCAAATCAAGCGTTATATTGAAATTTTTATTCCGGTGACGACCTGCAATTTTCGGTGTCACTATTGCTATATTACGCACAATGGTTCGTTCAAAGCCCAAGTTCCTGAGTTCCGTTATTCACCGGCGACGGTGCGAAAGGCGTTGTCCCGGGAACGCCTGGGGGGGGGATGCTTGCTGAATATGTGCGCGGCTGGCGAGACTTTGATTCCAGAGCAAATCGTCGAATATATCCGGGAGCTTTTGGAAGAAGGGCACTATATTATGGTGGTGACCAATGGTTCCATCAGCAAGCGGTTTGACCAGATTGTCTCCATGAAGCCTGAATTGCTGCAGCGACTGATCTTCAAGTTTTCGTTTCATTTTCTTGAATTGGAAAGACAGGGGCTCTTTGATCGTTTCTTCGAGAATATCGAAAAAGTACGCAAAGCCGGATGTTCTTTTACCTGAATCCGTGAAATAATTGGTGAAATCGACGATAAAATAGAAGAAAAAGATGTTGAGTCGCAGTATATTATGTATGTGTTTCGAGACATGGATAAACTCAACCCGACGGGTGAAATGAATGG
>JAQUYX010000195.1 GCA_028691615.1 Victivallaceae bacterium | reverse complement strand
ACTTTTGATCGAACGCAAGGAGGTTGCGGCACAATGAAATCACTCTCAATCTTTCTTCTCTGCACGCTCTGGATCAACCTTTTCGCCTGGGGCGGCGGCCATGAGGACATGGCAAAATACGTTCTGAAAATCCTTCCGCCGGAGATCGCCAATTTCTGGAGCGACGCCCAGCGCAAACAAATCGAAACGGTGCTGACCCATTATCCGGACGATTTCACCAAGAAAAAGATCCCGTCCTCCATGCTGGACGCGCAGGATGCCGCACTGCTGGATCAATTCGGCATCACCCGGCAGCGGCTTCATGAACAATGGAGTCAGGGAATCAGTTTCTATTTGCTGGCCAAAGCGTTCCGGCAGAAGGACCCGGAGCGCGCCGCGCTCTTCGCCGGAGTGGTCATGCACACCACCGCCGACGGCGCGGCCTTCAACCATACGCCGCTGACCCACTATCAGGTCTTCGCCCGATATGCGCATATCAAGAACGCCCCGGCGAATCTGCTCGACCTCTCGATTGTCCGCCGAAGCGATGTCGCCAGAAAAACACTGGAAAACCTTCTGAAAGCCTATCAACCCGAATGCGTCGCCGACAACTGCCCCGACGCCGTGCAATACGCCATGCTTCACGATCTGCACGCCAATGCGCTGGTCAGCGGAGGCGAGAAAGTCATGGCCCGAATTCGTCCCGAGATGAATGCGCCGGAAACCGTCGCGGCGATGACCTTCATGGGGGAAGTCGGCGCGTGGCAGGTCAAGGAGGCAGCCAATCTGATTTATACGGCGTGGATGCTTGGGAAAAACGACAAACCTCTGGAGATGAAACTCTCCTATTACAATCGCTATTGTAAAGCACGGGACAAGTTTTATCAGGCGGCGAAACCGGCGGACGACGCAGTGTTTTCCGATCTGGCCAAACTCCAATGCCCCGCGCCCCGGCTCGGACTGCTGGCGGAATGTTCCCGTCCGATGGGCGAAAGCAAGCTCGGGTTCAGTTCCAAATTCATCGTATCCTCCGCCGGAAGGTCGCTGCAAAAGGAAAAGTTCCCGATTCAGATTGTTTCGTTCGACGAGCTTTCCGGCTTGGACTGCAAAACCGTCCCGGTGCTGCTGCTCACGGTGGGGCACTTCTCCGCGCCGAAATCGCTTCTGGAGGCGCTGCGCGCCTACGTCGCCAAAGGCGGACGGCTTCTGATGATCGGCGGACACCGCGATCATGGACTGCTCGGGGCTCTCTCGCAAACGATGAGCACGGTCTCTGATGACAGGATTCCAGTTTCTTCGCAGTACGGACTGCGCAACGAAAAAATCTGGAATCAGATGACCGTCTCCTTCGCCGGGCCGCTTGCAAACTGTTTTTCCGGGAAAAAACTGCCGTTCCGGGCCAATCCGAACACTCCGGCCGGCTGGCACAAACCGTGCAGCAAACTTGCCATCGATCCCAAGAAAGCGCCGGGCAAAGTGGAACCTCTGGTGCTGCTCTGGAACGGCAAAGAGACGCTCTGCGTCGGAGCGGCGTTGAAGGAAAACGGAAAATACCGTCATATCTATCTACCGGAGTATGTCGTCGCGCCGTTTCTCTTGTCCGCCGACACGCAAATGCCGGACTGGGGGCAGCCGACGCTGGACAGTGTGGGAGCGCAAGTGGTTCGCACCTGCGTGAAACTGCTTTGGGAGAATCGGTGATGGATGCCTTTTTTCTCAAACTTTCGGGGGAAGAACCGGAATCGGCGGAACTTCGTCTTGCGCTCAAGAGATTGCTCAACCGGATTGCCAAGCGGAAGGACGGCGCGCGTCTTTTCTGCAACCGGAAGGCCGCGCAGTGTCTGAACGGTTTGAAGCTGCCGGATGCGCTGCTTTTGGAAACGCTGCCTGAAGCGGATTTTCCAGCGGAGGTTGCATTTTTCGCCCCCCCCGCCTTTTTATACGCCGTGCGCCGGGACAACGGAGAACTTTGTTCGGAACAGCTGCAACTGAATCCCGACTGGGCGCTGTCGGACTTTCACATTCACACTGACATGGCCTACTGCAATGTGGATATGAACGACGCCGACGCCCTCGCCATGGGCAGACTTGCCGGTCTCAAATCGATGGCTTTTTCCGAGCATTCCGGGCAACTGTATCTCTCCCCCGACGACTACTGGCACGACCGGTACAACCCGGAAGGTCTTTCCGGCTGCGTACTGGCGCCGAGAATCCAAGAGTATCTGAAGAAATTGAAAAAACTCCCGGACGACGGCTTTTTCCGGAAAAGTTTTGAGCTGGATCTGGACCGGCACGGCAAAGCTGTCGTTGACTGCGGCGATTTTCAGATCTCCGAGATCCGCATGGCGGCGATTCATCAGGTGATGACTCCGACGGATTCGCTTGCGGCGCAAAAGGATTTTCTCTTCCGGGCGGAACAGGCGCTGGGACGCGGTCTGGATATTCTGGCGCACCCGTTCCGGGTATTCGAGTGGGATCATCTGCCGCGCCCGGTGGAGTTGTATGCTCCGCTGGCGCGGATGCTCCGCAGTGGAAATTGCGCGGCCGAATTGAATTTTCACTCGAACACTCCCGATCCCGCGTTCTACCGGATCTGTCTGGAAGAAGGGGTCAAAATCGCCACCGGAAGCGACGCGCATACGCTGGTCGAAATCGGGGAATTGGCTTTCCATCTGAAATTTCTCAAGGAACTGGGCGTAAGCGATTTGACTTCAAATGCGATTTTCCGGGAAAGCGACTTGAAAAATCGGGACAGGAGCAGGAATTTATGTTAAATGCCCTTCATCTGCCGCAGCTTGATTTTCCGAAAGATTTTCTCTGGGGCAGCGCGACCGCGGCGCACCAGATCGAGGGCGGGGACGATCACAGCGCCAATCTCTACCGCGAAACCACCGAAAATTATGCGGAAAAATCCGGCCTCGCCTGCGACCACTGGCATCGCTGGAAGGAAGATTTTCAACTGCTGAAGGAACTCGGACACAACGCCTACCGCCTCTCGCTGGCGTGGAGCCGCCTTGAGCCGGAAGAAGGTGTCCACGATCCGGCGGCTCTGGCGCAATACTTGCAAATGCTGGAATTTTTGAAAACCATCGGCGTCAAAACCTTCGTGACCATCAGTCACGGTTCGAAGCCGCAGTGGTTCTCAAAAGCAGGGGATTTTCGCGTGCGCGACAACATCAAGTTCTTCCTGAGACATCTGCAATGGCTGATTCCGAAGATCAAGGATTACGCGGATTTCTTTCTGATTCTCAATGAATTTAATATCGGCGGCGGACCTTCGCTGGAGGAGACTTGCGCATTTCGCGCCAATTCCCTGATCGCGCACGCAAAAGGGTATCGGATCATCAAAAGTCTTTGCGACACGCCAATTTCCAGCGCGCATGCATTGCGCGCATGCGCCCCGGAGAATCCCTTCGAGTGGTTCGACCGGCAATTTGCCGCATTGGACGACTGGCTCTCGAACGAATTTTTCTTTCACGGCGTCCGCACCGGAGAGATCGTGCTGCCCTATCGCGACGTGGAGTTCGTGCCGGAATTGAAAGACGCGCTGGATTTTTACGCCATCAACTATTATTGCCGGAGAGTGGTCTCCGCCCGGTCGGGGCGCATCGACGGGCAGTGGCCGACTGCGACGCATTTGCGGTTGATCGACAAGGATTTTTATCTGGAGGATTTTTACCCGGAAGGGCTGACGCACGGGCTTCTCCGCTGCAAGGACCGCCCCGTTTACATCACGGAAAACGGGGTGGCCTGCGAGGACGACCGCTGGCGGATTTTGAAGATGGCCTTGGATCTTGCCGCGGCGCACGACGCAATCCGCGGCGGGGTGGATCTGCGCGGCTATCTGCACTGGAGCTTGCTGGACAATTACGAATGGTCGAGTTTTGTGCCGCGATTCGGGCTGGTGCATGTAAATTTTGCCACACAGAAGCGCACGCCCAAACCGAGCGCGTTCTTTCTGCGGGAGATCGCGCAATGTAATTCGTTCTCCGGCAAGACCGTACAAAAATACCTCCCGGAGATGCCAATCCTGCAATTTTATCCGAAACAGGACACCCGCGAAAAATGATCGAAGTCGGCCGGGAACGGATCTGGTTTTTCGACACGCATTGTCAATGGTATCAGCCGGAAACCGCAGAATTATTGCTCTCGGGCCTTTCGTGGATGGGATATGACGGAGGAATCGCCGTCGTCCCGCAGACGACGGCCTGTCTGCAGCGGATCATTGCGGAATCCGGCATGGAGTTTGCATTGCTTCCGGGGCGGGAGCATATGTTTTCCTGGGCGCATCTGATCACCTTGGGCATGGAAGAGGAGGCTCCTTTTTTCCCGAACAAAATCGAGACGGACGGTGCTGAAAAAAGACACGACACGAGTTTTGGCAGTCCCGTCGAGACACTCGAATTTTTGAAAAAACATTCCCGTCTGGTCCTCTACGCGCATCCGTTTTCCCACGCGACCACTCGCCGGAATTTTCTCGACACGGGAGAGGCGCAAGAGATGCTCCGCGCCGGATTGCTGGACGGATTTGAACTCTTCAACGGTTGGGAATTTGAGGGGGATTGCAAGGAAAACCTTGCGTTTCTGCGCCGATTTCATTTCCCGGTCGTCGCCGGATGCGACACCCATTGCTCCCGGACGGTTTCCCGCCCGGAAATCGTTTACAGCGAAAATTTTCCACTGTCCTCTCCCCAATACCGCGACATCGACAGTTTAAGCGGAGTGCGCACCTTGATTCTCGCGGAACGGCCGACCCCGGAATGCGTAGCGGATGCCGTCAGAAACAACCGGTCCCTCGTGGAGGCCGCAAAAACTCTTTACGGTCCGCCCGATCTGGTGTCGTACCTTCAGCACCACGGTTATTTTCCGATTGCCGCGGAGGATCTTGCGGCGCGTCGGCGGTTGTCTCTGGCCTCCGCGAAAAAAACGCTGATTGCCGGAGAGCAAGCCGCATTGA
>JAQUYX010000033.1:10404-23997 GCA_028691615.1 Victivallaceae bacterium | reverse complement strand
TGGCGATGAATCGGAAAATCAGCGGAATCAGGATCGGAAATCAGAACAAAAAACACCGGGAAATCCGGCAAAAATCAACATGTGAATCCGAATGAAAAATACATCAACAAAAATTCACGGATTCAGGCCACATTAATACGCTTTCTATCATGATAAATCATAAATCCTGTATTTCTGCTTCATTCACGCGGCCTTGCTCGCGTCTGGTTACTTCTGGTAGCCAGACACTTGCAAAACCACGCGACTTTTGCAAAAATTACGCATTTATGACATCTCATTCAAGAAAGCGTATAAAACCGAAGGAGACGATGGTCCGATATGAGAGACGGGAAAATTATTTTGTCATTTGATATCGAAGAGTTCGATCTTCCGGAGGAGTATGGCGCGACCATCTCCGGGGAGGAAAAATATTCTGTCAGCATCGCCGGCGCGGAGACGATTCTGAACGTCATCAATTCCGCCGGAGCGCGCGTCACCTTCTTCGTAACCGCTAATTTTGCGGAGCGTGCCCCTGAACTGGTTCGGAGAATGGCCGAACGGCATGAGATCGCCTCCCACGGGGTCAGTCATTCGAAATTCGAGATTGCCGATCTGGCGCAGTCCCGCAGTTATCTTCGCAAATTGACCGGACAGGAGGTCACCGGATTTCGCATGGCCCGGCTTGCGGCGGTGGAGCCGGAGCAGATTCTGGAAGCCGGATACACTTATGAATCCTCGATCAATCCCTGCATGCTTCCGGGGCGCTACAATCACCTCGACAAACCGGTGACGCCGTATCACGAAAAATGCGGATTGGTGCAACTGCCGATTTCCGTATTTTCGATGGTGCGTTTCCCTCTCTTCTGGCTGAGTTTTAAGAATCTCCCGCTGGGGCTTTACCTTTGGATGGCGACAAACGCAATCCGGCGGACGGGGTTTTTCAATATGTACAGCCATCCGTGGGAATACAATTCAGTCGCGGCGGAATCCCGTTGGAAGATTCCCGGCTATGTGACGCGGCACGCCGGAGCGGAACAGGCCCGGCGGCTGGCAACGTTGCTGGCGTATCTGGGGGCGCAAGCTGATTTTGCCACCTTCTCCGAATTTTTGAAGGGGCGGACAAATGAAAATTTTTGAAACGGTGCTGCTGCGGCGGGACGGAATTCCCCGCAATGCATTTTTTGCATTCTGCTGGGCGATTTATCAGAGAGTGGAGCATTTTGCCAACTATTTACTGATCGGCGCGTCGGGTACTTTGCTGGACTTCGGGACTTTCGCGTTGCTGAATCTTCATTTCGGCGTCAATCATTTCGGCGCACAAGTCTGCGCCTCGACGGTGGGAATGATCAATAATTTCATCTGGAACGCCAAATTCAACTTCAAGAAAACCGACCGGCTTTTTCTGCGCTTCTGTTCCTTTGCGGGAGTCGCCGCGCTGGGACTTGGCATTGCGGAAATCGGACTCTTTGTCACGATCAATCTCGCGGGGCTTCATCCGATGATCGGCAAATGTATCACGGAAATTTTCGTGACGCTTACGGGGTTCACAGTCAACAAATTTGTGACGTTTTACGGTCGGAAAAAGGCTGCTCCGGCCGCGGAGATCTGATTTTTTTGTGGGCGGGTAGGAATCAAGGAGGACAGGACATGAAATATCTCTACGGACCGGTCGCCAGCCGACGGCTTGGCGTGTCGCTCGGCGTGGATCTGGTGACCGCCAAAACCTGTTCGCATGACTGTGTTTACTGCGAAGCGGGAGAGACCACCAATTTGACGATGGAGCGGCGGGAATATGTGCCGGTAAACGAGGTGCTCGCCGAACTGGGCGCATATCTGGCGCGCAAGCCGGAACTGGATTATATCACCTTTTCCGGCGCAGGCGAGCCGACGCTCAACAACCGGATTGGAGAGGTGGTGCGTTTCATTCGCACAAACTATCCGAACTACAAGATTTGCCTCCTGACCAATGGTTCCTTGTTGGGCACGCCCGGAATTCTGGCCGAGCTGAACGGGATCGATTTGATTGTTCCGTCGCTCGACAGTTCCGACGAAGCGGAATTTCTTAAAATCAATCGTCCGCCGGAGGAATTGCATTTTGCTGATTTCATCGGAGGGTTGCGCAGCTTCTTTGCCGCGCGGCGGGAAGGGGCGATTCAATGTCGCTGCTTTCTGGAGCTTTTTGTTGTCCCCGGAGTCAATGATTCGGATGATTCCATCCGGCGTTTCGCCGCGCTGATCGCGGAATTTCGTCCGGATCTTGTGCAGCTCAACAGTCTGGACCGGCCGGGCATTGTTGATTGGCTGCGTCCGGCCACGCGCGCGGAGCTGGAGCGTTTCATCACGGTGCTGGAGGGGATCGTGCCGGTGGAATGCGTCGGCCGGTTCCGGTATCGGAGCGCGTCGCTCTGCCGGGTCAAGCCGTTGACGCAGGTCGATCAGGAAATTTTAGACCTGCTTTCCCGACGTCCCGGCACGGTGGACGATCTGGCTTTGGCGCTTAATCTGGAGCCGTCGCAGCTGATTCCCCGGCTTCACGCGCTGCTCGAAGGCGGGGTGCTGGCGCTCGAACGGCTTGAACGCGGCGAGTTTTACTCGCTTGCCCGCGCCCGCAAGAGTTCGCAGTAATCGGAAAAACGGCAATCTTCGCATCGTTTCCGGTCGTCTGTAAACGGGAATGCGGTGCAATCGCGCATTTCTGCGTGACTGAGCAGGATGGTTCGCAGCATCTCCTCCGGGGAGGGTGCTTGCGTTGGATCTTCGTGGAACTCGATTCCCGAAGATGGATCGACGATTGTGCAGTCAATGCGTTCGGCCGCAATGTGAAAACGGTCGAAGAGATACCATTTCTGAAGAAAAAAACGCATGGGATCATGGAAAGCGGAAAATTCCAGCGTCGCCACCCGTCCCGGCGTACTGCGCCACGCGAAAAACGCGGAGGAAAAAATCTGGATTCCCGCGAGATGGCGCACCGGGATTTTGTCCACCGGAAGTCTGCGTTCCCCGGAAATTGCGAAGTATGCCTCTACCGCAGCGCAGTTTTTCAGATGGGTGATGGCGTCGCGAAACATCTCCTGTTCCGACGCGGGGCGGTCAAAGAGAAAGCAATAGCGTTCGGCTTCTCGCAGCATCCGGTCCGGCGCGCCGGCTTTGGCCAGCGCCGCATTCAATCCTGCGACCAGACTTTCGCCCGGCGCGAGAATCGCTTTGCGCCGGTTCAGCTGGCGCAGTGACTCCGGCGCGTCCGGGGCGAGTCCTTGATTCGCCTCCTCGTAATAGAGGCGAAAGAACTTTTTGCAGAAGGCAAAGCGCCTTGCCCGCCCCGGCGACCAGAAAGTCATTGATCGGATCTAAAGTTCAATGGTGAGTTTTTCACGCATCGACATGACCGTATTGAGCGCCTCGCGGGTCGTATCGCCCCGGGCCAGCAGAACGCCCAGACGCCGATGCCCGTTCAGAATGGGTTTTCCGAAGATCCGCATGGTGGTGCGCGGCGTGGCCAGCACCTCTTCGAGATTGCCGAACCGCATCTGATCGGAGACGCCGTCCGCCACCACCGCCTTGGACGCGGCCGGGCCGTAGAAATCGACCGACGGAATCGGCAGCCCGAGAATTGCCCGCGCATGAAGCGCAAATTCCGAAAGATCCTGCGAAATCAACGTCACCATGCCCGTATCGTGCGGACGCGGGCTGACTTCACTGAAGATCACTTCGTCGCCTTTTACGAAAAGTTCCACCCCGAAAATGCCGAACCCGCCGAGCGCGCCGGTGATCTTGCCGGCGATCTCCTGCGCCTTTTCCAACGCCTGCGGATTCATCGCCTGCGGCTGCCAGGATTCCTGATAGTCGCCTTTGACCTGATGGTGTCCGACCGGCTGGAGATAGGTGGTTCCGCTGATGCTGCGCACAGTCAGAAGCGTGATCTCATAATCGAAGCGGACAAACCCTTCGACAATCACTTTGCCCGCCCCGGCCCGGCCTTCATGCTGGGCGGTCTGCCAAGCGGCTTCGACCATCGACGCGTCGGTGATGGCGCTCTGGCCGTGGCCGGAGCTGCTCATGATCGGCTTGACCACGCAGGGAATGCCGATGGCCTGCACTGCGCTTTTGAATTCGTCATAGTTGGCCGCAAAACGATAGGGGGAGGTTTTGATACCCAGCTCTTCGGCGGCGAGCCGCCGGATTCCTTCCCGGTTCATCGTCAATTTCGCCGCGCGGGCGGTCGGGATGACGTTGTATCCTTCCTTTTCCAGTTCGACAAGTGTGTCGGTGGCGATCGCCTCGACCTCGGGCACGATATAGTCGGGTTTTTCCGTCTCGATGACGTCGCGCAGCGCGTCGCCATCGAGCATATTGATAACGTAACTGCGGTGCGCCACCTGCATGGCGGGCGCATTTTCATAGCGGTCCACGGCGATCACTTCGGCGCCGAGGCGCATCATCTCAATGACCACTTCCTTGCCAAGTTCGCCTGATCCGCAGAACAAAACTTTGGTCGCGCGGCGACTCAACGGGGTTCCGATCGTTGTCATAATCTCTTAAACTCCTTTTGATTCTTTTATGGTAACCATTTCGATTTGAGCTTCTATGGCATCTGCGTCGCGCCGTGAAAAAACGGCGCAACGGTCAGTCAGGCAGTTTGCCGAGGCGGCGGCCAGCGCTTTGCGGAAGGCTGCGGCGGGCGCGGTTCCTGCGACCAGTTCCGCCAGCAGCACGGCGCTGGCGCTGTCGCCGGAACCGAGCGGGCTGACCACCTTCGGCAGCACCGGCAGGTGAAATTCATGAAATCCGTCGTCCGCCAGAAGCGAAGCCATGCCGGGGCCGTCGGTGATGGCGACAACGGCCAGATCGAATCGACTGCGCAGGGTTTTCATGCTTTTTATGATGCTTTCCGACGGTGCGAACTGCATTAATTCTTCGCGGTTGATCTTGAGCACCGCACGCTTGGTCGAGGCAAAGAGCCGGAGAGGGGCGACCGCGGTGTCCAGAAGCAGTGTTTTTTTCGCTTCCCGGATGATTTCAATGGCTTTTTCGTAAAAAGTTTCCGGGGTTTTTCCCGGCAAGGTTCCACAGACGGCGGCCCCGTCGAAATCCCCGATTTTCTGTTGGAGAAGATCCCAATAGAAACTCTGTTCTTCGTCCGACGCCGAACCGTTCGGCTCAATCAGTTCGGTCATGCTCTGGTCGGCCAGCGACAGCACCGTGTTGCTCGTGCGCGTGTCGAATTGCACGGGGACATCCCAATGCGTGACTCCGGCGGCATCCAGTTCGGCGGCGACCAGCCGTCCGGTGTCGCCCCCGAGGAATTGCAGGATGGTTCCCCGCGCCTGCGCGCCGTAACTGAGCAATGCCCGATTGAAATTGATTCCTTTGCCGGAAGCAAATGCAAAAACCTTTTGCGCACGGTTGACCCGATAGGGGGCGAAACGGTCAAAAATCATCGTTTTCTGCCAGACTGGATTGGGGCCGAGAATCAGGATTTTTTTCATGCTTTCCTTTGCTCCGTAAGTAGGGCGCGCACTTCTTCGTCCGGGAGAAAAACCGGGTTGCATTTCATACTGCCGGAACGGCAGTTGGCCAGAATGAACTGGATCTTCTCCTCCGTCAGTTGTCCGGTTTTCAGCGTGCCCGGCAGGCCCAGTTGATCCCGCAGGGCGGCCACTGCGGCAATCCATTGTTCCGCAGAATCGCAGTCGCAAGCTTTGGCCAGAACCGCGAACTTCTCCGGGACCGCGCGGAAATTGCGGCGCAGCACCGATTCCAACAGCAACGCGCAGCTTTCCCCGTGTCCGAGGTGTAAAACGCTGCCCAGCGGATGGCACAGCCCGTGCACCGCGCCCAGACCGGATTGCGCAAAGGCAATCCCGGTAATCATACTTGCTTCGGCCATGAGGTCGCGCGCGGCGGTTTCGCCACGGAACGCCCCCGGCAGCGCGTGGAAAATCATTTGCACGGCACGCAGTGCCAGCGGCGAGGTGAAGTCGTTGGCCCGGATCGACAGAAAAGATTCGACCGCCTGAGTGAAGGCGTCCATGCCGGAACACGCGGTCACGCGTGCGGGACAACTGTCGGTCAGCGCCGGATCGACCACCGCCAGATCCGCGTGCATGGTCGCGTGCCGGATCGACTGTTTGATTTCCGTAACCGGATCGCGCAGCACCGCGTTGGCGGTCGCTTCCGCCCCGGTGCCCGCAGTGGTCGGCGCCAGAATCAGGCCGACGCGCCGGCGGTCGAGTTTTGCTCTGCCGTAGAAAAATTCGGCGGCGGGTTCTTCATGATGGTACAGCAGCGCTCCGGCTTTGGCCGCATCCATCGCCGAGCCGCCGCCGACGCCGACAAAGTAGCGCACGCAGTTTTCCCGCGCGGTATCGACCAGCGCATCAATTTCGGCAAGGGTTACTTCCGGGGAAATTTCGGAAAATACGACTCCTCCGGTGCGCAAGAGCAAAGTCTGCCGCACCAGATCGGCGCCGTGACGCCCGGTGACATAACAAAATTTCCCGCGCTCCTTGAGCGCTGCAAGCTCCTCGGCAAGTTCGGCAAATTTGCCGCGTCCGAACACGGTTTTGCCGGGGAACAAAAGTTGGTAGGAGGAACTCATTGCGCTTTCTCCTTTGCTGCTGCGGGCGCGGAAAACGAAGGATCTGGAGCCTTTTTCGCAGAGTCGGCTTCTTCCTCGCGCAAAAATCGTTTCAGAAGTTCTCCCGCCGCCGCCCGCTCCGCACCTTTGCGGCTGGCCGCTTCTCCGAGCGCTTCGCATCCGGCGGCGCTGACTTTCACGGAGAAACAGGGCTGATGCTCGGGACCGGAGACGCCGAGCACGGTGTATTCCGGGGTGACGCTGAACCGGCGCTGGGTGTATTCTTGTAGTTCCCCCTTGGGATTGATGCTTTCCAAGATTCCCAGCGGAGACGGGAAATAGACATCCGCCAGACGGTTGACAAAATTTGCGGCCGCTTCGAATCCGCCGTCGAGATAAATTGCACCGAGCATCGCTTCGTAGAGATCGGCCAGCGTCGAGGCGCGTTCTTTGCCGTCGGCCTCCTGTTCGCCGTGTCCCAGCAGAAGAAATTCGCCGAGGCTCAAATGCCGGGCGAGTTGGGCCAACGAACTTTCCCGGACGATGGCCGAGCGCATTTGCGTAAGCTCGCCCTCCGGGGAGTTGGGATACTGGCGATAGAGCCGCTCGGAAAGGATGATTTCCAAGACCGCATCGCCCAGAAATTCCAGTCGCTGGTTGTCGTAGTCCAGTCGCGCTTCCGCCGCGTAAGAGCGGTGCGTCAACGCCTCCCGGGCAAGTTCTTTATGCCGGAAGGTGTAGCCGATGGCGTCTTTGAGTTTTTCAATGTCTTCAGACATAATTCCCGAGAACTCAAACGCCTCCGCTCCGGTTTCGTCTGGCGGGACGCCTGAAAGCGGAGGCCGGTTAGACGGCACTTCCCCAAAACGCACGCCGTGTCTTCCGATTGTCCCGGAAGAGGGCGACGGAATTTGGGGAGCGTGCCGTACAAATTACGCGATTTTTTCGTTAGAGATTGGCAACCACCAGATCGCCGACTTCGGAGGTGGAATAGCCCATCTTTCCGGCGGCGGCGCTCTTGAGTTTGTTGCCGGTGACATAGGCAATGCTCGTTTCGATCGACTTGGCGGCCTCGGTTTCGCCGAGATTGTTGAGCATCATGGCCACTGCGCCGATGGCGGCGAGCGGGTTGATGACGCCCAGCCCGGTGTATTTCGGAGCGCTTCCGCCGATCGGTTCGAACATGCTGACGCCTTCGGGATTGAGGTTGCCGCCGGCGGCGACGCCCATGCCGCCCTGCGTCATGGCAGCAAGGTCGGTGATGATGTCGCCGAACATGTTGCTGGTAACCAGCACGTCGAACCACTCGGGATTCTTAACCATCCACATACAGGTGGCGTCCACGTGGCAGTAGGCCGGCTTGATATCCGGATAATTGGCGGCGACTTCGTCGAAAACGCGTTTCCAGAGGCCGAACACGTAGGTGAGCACGTTGGTTTTGCCGCAGAGGGTAACCTGTGCGATTTTTCCGGCCGCCTTGTCCTCGGCGGAGAGTCCGCGCCAGGGATTTGCCTTGCTGTGGCGTCTGCGAGCCTCTTCGAAGGCGAACCGCACGCAGCGTTCCACTTGGAAATAGGAGTAAACCATATCCTGCGTGGCGATTTCCTGCTTGGTTCCCGGCTGGGAGACGCCCCCGATGCCGCAATAAACGTCGCCGACGTTTTCGCGGACGACGACATAATCGATGTCCTCGGGCTTCTTGTTGGCCAGCGGAGTTTCCACTCCGGGATAGAGTTTGACCGGACGCAGATTGATGTACTGGTCGAGGTCGAACCGCAGTTTGAGCAGAATCCCTTTTTCGAGGATGCCCGGTTTGACTTCGGGGGTTCCGATTGCGCCGAGGAGGATGGCGTCGAATTTCTTCAGCGTGTCGACTGCGTCGGACGGAAGCGTGTCGCCGGTGGCGAGATAGTGCTTGCCGCCCCAGGGGAAACTGGTCGTCTCGTATTCAAACCCGAATTTTTTCGCGGCGGCGCCGAGGACTTTGAGTCCTTCCGCGATGACTTCCGGCCCGGTTCCGTCTCCGGCGATGACTGCTACTTTGTAATTCTTCATGGCAAACAAAATCTCCTTTTGTGAATAAACGATTGCTGTTTTTTGACGATACTGACAAAAGTCCCGCCGCGCGCCTTCCGGCGGCTCGGAAACGGCCTGAAACGGCGGCTTTTCGGTCGTTACTCTCCGAGTAGCGACGCTCAAAACCTCCATTTTATTCCATTTCCGATCCATCCGGAATCCATCGACGGGGCTTTTGTCAGCACCGTCTTCTTTGACGGCACTGCCAAAACTCGCGTCGTGCCTTCCGGCGGCTCGAAAACGGCCTGAAACGGCGGCTTTTCGGTCGTTACTCTCCGAGTAGCGACGCTCAAAACCTCCATTTTATTCCATTTCCGATCCATCCGGAATCCATCGACGGGGCTTTTGTCAGCACCGTCTTCTTCTTAGTCGATTTGTAAAATATATCACCATTCCGGAGAAAAAACAAATTTCCGCTTGTAAAAATCGCATCTCATATTATATTTCAGTAACCTGACGGTACTGACAAAACGCGCGCCGTGCCGAAATCCATCGGCGGGACTTTTGGCAGCACCGTCCAACCCGAATGGCGACAGCTCCTCCGCGGAAGGCGGAAATGCTTTGCGTTCGGGATGAGCGTATCTTTTGCCATGTCATCATGATCAGAAACGATAGGAAAGGATTTTCAGCAGTGAGCACGTCAGTCAAAAGCGATCTTTACAAGGAAGCGGGCGTCGATATTGATCTTGCAACCAGTCTTTTGGATCGGGTCAAGGTGAAATTCGCCTCCACGCGTCGAAAGGAAATGCTTGCTCCCATCGGCGGCTTCGGCGGTCTTTTCGAAATCGATCTGAGCAAATACAAGCATCCGGTGATGGTCTCCAGCATCGACGGCGTGGGAACCAAGCTGATGGTCGCCATGATGATGCAGAAATACGACACCGTGGGCCACGATATCGTCAACCACTGTATCAACGATATTTCCGTGCAGGGCGCCGAGCCGGTTTATTTCCTCGACTATATCGGGATCGGCAAGCTGCGCAGTCCTCTCTATGAAGAAGTGCTTTGCGGAATCGCCGACGCCTGCCGCGCGGCAAACTGCGCCGTGCTCGGCGGAGAGACTGCCGAAATGCCGGGCATGTACGGCAATGATTTCGACCTCGTCGGCGTCATCAACGGCATCGTGGAACGCGATCAGATGATCACCGGTGAGAATATCCGCCCCGGCGACGTGGTGATCGGACTCGGGTCTAACGGATTGCATACCAATGGGTTCAGTCTGGCACGCAAGATTCTTTTCAACCGCTGCGGATACACGGTTGACGCGGTGTTGCCCGAGCTTGGCGAAAGCATCGGCGAAGCGCTGCTCAAGCCCCATATTTGCTATTATCCCGGCATTCAGGCCGTGCGCGAAGCGGGAATCGAGATCAAGGGCATTGCGCATATTACCGGCGGCGGGCTCTATGACAACGTGCCCCGGATTCTGCCCGACAATGTCGGTGTGGTGTTCAATCTGGCGAAGGTGCGCGTCCCCCCGATTTTCGAGCTGCTCGTGCGCAAAGGAAACGTCGATCCGGTCGAAGCGTACCGCGTTTTCAATATGGGCGTCGGCATGGTCTGGTTTGTGTCGCGTGCGGACGAGGAAAAGGCGATCGAGCTGGCAAGACAGGCGGGATTTGACGCGCTCCATGTCGGCGAAGTGGTCTCCGGCAAACGCGATGTGAAGATTCTGTGAGGGGACAAATTTCCCCGATTTAACGTTTACAACCAGGGAAAGATTCCTCGATGAAACTCGACGCGGGGGAGTTGCGGGAGCTGTTCGGTAAGCCGCTGGGTGCGGTCAACGCGCTGTTTAGCCGTCCCGCATTGCCCGGCGCGGATCGTGGAATCTGGGAGGAGTCCGGGGCTGCGGCGCTGTTGCCGTCCTTGTTGGCGACGGTGATTGTCGCGGGGGACACTCCGACAGTGCAGGAGATCGAACTCTTCCGTTCGCTTGCGGGCACGAACCGCAGCGAGGCCGAGCTGGAACGCATGACTTTGATCTTCTGCCATTCGCCCCGGCTCGGTGTGGATGAGGCGCTCAAGCTCACCAATGAGCTTTCCGGCGCGGAAAAGTTGCGTCTGGCGTCCATTCTGGTCTCCGCTGCGGAGAGTATCGATCACGGGGAGAAGGCGCGTCTTTTTGTGGAGCAGCTGGCTGTCGCATGGGGAATTGAAGCGGCGGTGCTCAAAGAGTTGTTTTCGGCGGCCGCGCTGCGCCGGGAGAAGCGGCGCAAGATCATCAAATCCGGCGCAGGAATCCTCATTGCGCTGATCGTGCTGGCAATCTTCATTCTGACCGCGACGCTGCTGCGTTCGGTGATTTTCGGCTTGATCCTCGCCTACGTGATGCTGCCGGTGGAAAAGTTTTTCGAACGGAAACTTGCGTCGGGGCACGGGCTGTGGCCGTTTCTGCTTCACGCTCCGCGCCGCGCGGCAATGCCGATGCGTACTTTAGTGCAGCGTTTGCGCGGTGTGCGCGTGCCGGTGCTGACCAAAGAACAGCAGAAAAAAGCGGAACGACGCATGATTGTCTCCCGCGCGGTTTCTTTGAGCAGTCTGGTTTTGCTCTTGCTTGTCCTTGCGCTCGGGATTGTCGTCGGTTCGGCGATTCACCGTTCCGCCGGAGAGGTCAGAAACAAAGTCGTTTCCCTGACCTCTGAGCCGGCTTCCGCCCCCGCTCCCGCTGCCCCGAAAGCGGATAAATCAAAATCCTCTACGCAGGTTGCCGCAGCTCCGGAAACCGGGATCGACGGCGCCGAAGAAGTGGAACCCAAGGCCGCGATGGGGCGGACGGTGGACAATCTTTTGACGCGTGCCGGAACGGCGTTAAGCAATCTTCAGCGGCGTTTTGAGGCGTTTCCTCCGGTACGCGGGGCAATCGCCTATGTGTCCCGGGTGTTGAGTGATCCCGAGGCGCATCAGGAGTTGATCGGCATGCTGCTCAATCGCACCGGCGGAATTGTGTCCATGACCACGGGAATGGTGCGCAAAGTGATCGCATTGCTGGCCGATCTGCTGCTGACGGTGTTTTTCTTCCTGCTCTTTCTGGGCAAGTTGGCGGAGTTTTGCGGGACGACCGCAAACGATGAGAAGCGCAGCGAATATCTGATCAAGACGATTTTCAACGGCAACTGGCTGCCCGGCGTCAATGAGGACAGTCTGGCCGACGGGCAGAGGATCATCGCGGGGATGATTGGAAAACTGCGTGTCTGGGTCAAGGGATTTCTCACGCTGGTGGTGTTGGACGCGTTTGTCTATTCGATTGTATTTTTGCTGCTGGGGATTCCCTATGCGCCGGTGCTGGGAATTCTCGCGGGACTGGCAATTTTGCTGCCTTACATCGGCCCGTTGCTGGCGATGTTGACCACGGTGTTTGTGACGCTGGCGGTACAGGGCGGCGGGACGCACGGATGGCAGATCGGCGGCGTGGTGCTCTGCTATCTGATTTACAACGGGGTGATCGAACAATTCATCACCTACCCGGCCGTGATCGGGGAATCGCTCGGTTTGACGACGCTGGAAACGATTATCGTGGTGCTGCTCGGGGGGATTTTCTTCGGGATTTCTGGAATGATTTTCGCCATGCCCGCGGCCGCGATCCTGAAATACTTGATCCCGCAAGTCTATGGGGTGATGGAGAAATCATGAGTACGCAAATGATGTCCTGGCGTCGATTGCTCTCGTCCCGGAGGCTCTGCGGGGACGCGCATGAGGTGAGCGTGGAGCGTTCCCCGTTTCAACAGGATTATGACCGGATTGTTTTCTCTTCCGCGTTCCGGCGGCTTCAGGACAAGACGCAGGTCTTTCCGCTGGCGGAAACCGACTATGTGCGCACCCGTCTCACGCACAGCCTTGAGGCTTCCTGTATTGGCCGTTCGCTGGGAACTTCGGCGGGCGTGCTGATTTGTGCGAACGAGCCGGAGTTGCCGGTGCATCCGAGCGATGTCGGGGCGATTGTGGCCGCGGCGACGCTGGCGCATGATATTGGCAATCCACCCTTGGGACACGCCGGGGAGGAGTCGATTCGCAACTGGTTCGAAAATTCCGAGGTGGCCGCGAAGCTTAAGCCGGAAATGAGCGACGAAGAGTGCGCGGATTTTCTCTATTACGAAGGCAACGCGCAGGGGTTCCGGGTGCTCGCGCGGCTGCTGGCGCCCGACCGGGTGGGGGGATTGCGCCTGACCTGCGCAAGCGTGGGGGCGCTGGCCAAATATCCGTGCGGATCTGCGCTGAAACGGCGCGCGCATGGCATTGCCGGACACAAGTTCAATTTCTTTCAGGCGGATCGCGATTTATTCAAATCCGCCGCCGACGAGACGGGGATGATTTCTGACGGAGCGTACATTTGGCGGCGGCATCCTTTGGCGTTTCTGGTGGAGGCGGCGGACGACATTGCCTACCGGATTGTGGATTTTGAGGATGGTTTCGTGGTGGGGCGCGTGGCGTTTGAGGAGTTGCGCAAACTCTTTTTGGAGATCATCAGAGATGACGGAGCCACGGAAGCGGAGCTGGAGGATCTTCCGACGCCCAACCGGCAAGTGGAATTTTTGCGTTCGCGGGCGATCAGCAGTCTGGTCAATCAGGTTGCCGAAGAGTTCCGGCGCCATCACCGGGCACTGCTGGGAGGCACCTTCGACCGGCCGCTGATTGAAAGCATTCCCGCTGCGGAGGTGCTCGACCATGTTTATAAACGCAGCGCCGAATCGGTTTATACCCACCATCGGGTGCTGGAAGTGGTGGCCGCGGGATTTGAATTGATCAGCGGTATGCTGGATATTTTCGTCCCGGCCGTCACCGGATATGCGGTGGCGATCCGGACGGGGCGCACGCCGTCGGCGCGGCATCGCAGACTTTGCCAACTGTTGCCGGCGGAGTGTGTTTGTGTGGACGATCCGGTATGGATTCGCAGTCCGTATCTGCAGTTGCTGGCGGTGTTGGACTTCATCTCCGGGATGAGCGACACCTCGGCGGTCAACCTC
>JAQUYX010000033.1:0-10394 GCA_028691615.1 Victivallaceae bacterium | reverse complement strand
GGAATTTCGATATGAGTTTTATTGCCGAGATGCTGGAATATGCCGTGGAAATTGGCGCGAGCGATCTTTTCGCATCGGCGGGGAAAGTGCCGCGATTCCGGTGTCACGGCGAAGTGGTTGCGGTCTCGGACGAAAGGTTTTCGCAGCCGTTGCCGCCGGAGGAGATCGACGATTTCCGTGCCCGGTGTCTGTCCGATGCGGAGAAGGAGATTTTCCGGACGCAGGGGGCGGCGGACGTGTCCTGCATGCTGGACAACGAGCAGCGGTTCCGTCTGAATTTTTTCTCGACGATGTGGGGATGCTCGTTTGTGGCGCGGCCGATCCGTTCCGGGGGCGTATTGGAGTTCGAGACGCTCGGCCTGCCGACGACGCTGGCGAAGTTCTGCGGCGAACACCGCGGGATCATTCTGGTCACCGGCGCGACCGGATCGGGCAAATCGACCACGTTGGCCACGATGGTCAACTACATCAATCATACCCGCGCCTGTCATATCCTGACAATCGAAGACCCGATTGAATACATTCATGCGGACGCAAAGAGTCTGATTTCCCAACGGGAACTGCGTAGCGACGTCACCAGTTTTGCCGAAGCAATCCGCAGCGCCATGCGGGAAAATCCCGATGTCATTGTCATCGGGGAAATGCGCGACTTGGAGACGGTTCAAGCTGCGATCAGCGCAGCATTGACCGGGCATCTGGTGATTACGACCTTGCATACCTCCGACGCGGTCGGGGCTGTGGAGCGCGTGGTCAATCTTTTTCCCGAGGATCAGCGCAGTCAGGCCGCCGGAGATCTGGGCGCCGCGCTTCTGGGGGTGGTGTCGCAGCGGCTGTTGCCGCGCAAGGATTCGTCCGGCATGATTGTGGCCGTGGAATTTCTGGTGGGCACTCCGACGGTACGCAAACGCGTGGCATTGTGCGATTATCCGGCGCTGGACGACGCGCTCCGGCGCGGCGGAGCCGGCGGAATGACGACATTTTTGAATGCGGTCTATCGCCTGCTGGTGGAGGATAAGGTGACTCTGGAAGCCGCGCTTCAGGCGGTGGACAACCGCGAAGAACTGATGCTTCTGGCGCAGGGGATGACCAGCGGAAGCAATGTTTATGTGGAGAGCAACGAGGATGTCGAAGAGGACGAAAAGGCGGTCGATATGCGCCGTCTGCTGCGGTCGGCGGTGTCCGAGAGGGCCAGCGATCTGCTTTTGACCGCGGGCAGTCCTCCGGTGCTGCGGATCAATGGCTCGCTCAATGCGATGAATCTGCCGGTTTTGACCGGGCATGATTTGCAGCGGCTCTTGTACAGCGTGATTACGCCGCGGCAGCGCATTGCGTTTGAAGATCAGTTGGAGTTGGACTTCGCGCTTTCCACGACGATGGCCAATTCCGCCGGGATGGAGGAGAATTACCGGTTCCGAATCAACGGATTTTTCCAGCGGGGAGTCATTGGCGTGGTGGCGCGTGTGGTGCCCAGCCGGATTCCGCCGCCGGAGCAGTTGGGGATTCCGAAGGCGGTGGTGGATCTGGTGCATCAGCAGCAGGGGCTGGTGCTGGTGACCGGGCCGACCGGATCGGGCAAATCGACGACGCTGGCGAGCTTGATCGACTTGATCAACCGGACAAGGGCGACGCATATCATCACCATTGAGGACCCGATTGAATATATTCATGAGCACGACCACTCGTTGATCGAGCAGCGGGAGCTGCATGCGGACACCAGCAGTTTTGCCACGGCGCTGAAATATGCGTTGCGGGAGGACCCCGATGTGATTCTGCTGGGGGAAATGCGCGATGTGGAGACGATGGCAGCGGCGATTACGGCGGCGGAAACAGGACACTTGGTGTTTTCGACGGTGCATACGAACAGCGCGCCGCAGACGATCGACCGGATTATCGACTCGTTTCCGCCGGGACAGCAGAATCAGATCCGGCAGCAGCTTGCGGGGGTGATTCTGTCGGTGATTTCGCAGCGGCTGGTGCCCCGGATTGACGGACGCGGGCGGGTGGCGGCGTTTGAGGTGATGATGGGAACCAGTCCGGTGCGCGCGTTGATCCGGGAGGCGAAGACCTTCCAGTTGCAGTCGTCGATCGAAACCGGCGGCAAGGATGGCATGATGACGCTGCAGAAGTCGTTGGAAGAGTATTACGCGGCGGGGCTGATTTCCCTGGACGAGATCAAGAGCATGGTTTTCGAAGAGAAGAAGGTGGCGGCCTTCCGTTAAAAAATCTTCCGTCCTGCTTGCAAAATACCCGCTGCAGGGTATATTACGAAAATTCAGGCCAGAAAATACGAAACGACGAAGGGCATGACAAGATGGCGACCCCGGTATTGCAGAAAACAGCGTTGTTTGAAGAACACATCGGCATCGGAGCGAAGATGGTTCCGTTTGCGGGGTGGAACATGCCGGTCAATTACGTGGACGGGATCATTGCCGAACACGAGCATACGCGCAAATCCGTCTCCTTGTTTGACATCTGTCACATGGGGGAATTTCGGATTGCGGGCAAAGGCGCGGCAGCCGCGCTGGACCGGATTCTTGCGCGCGGGGTTCTCGATCAGGCCGTCGGGGTGTGCCGATATAATTTTCTGCTGAACGACGAAGGCGGAACCATCGACGATCTGGTGGTCTACAAGATGGCCGAAGACGATTTTTTTGTGGTGGTGAATGCCTCGGGGATCGGTCCGGATGCGCAGCGTTTTCAGTCGGAGCTTCCGGAAGGAATCGGATTTGAGGATTTGTCGCCGGCCATTGCGAAGTTGGATCTTCAGGGGCCGCTCTCGGCGGAGGTGATGGAGAAACTCGGCGTGGAGAAGGCGGCGTTGCCAACCTATTATCATTGGAAGACCTTTGCCATCGGTGGGCGCAATGTGATTGTCAGCCGGACCGGTTACACGGGGGAACTCGGGTTTGAACTTTATTTCAATGTGGATTATGCCCCGGAGCTTTGGGAAATGATTTTGGCGATCGACCCGGTGCGTCCGGCGGGGCTTGGGGCGCGTGATACGCTGCGTTTGGAGATGGGATATCCACTCTACGGGCACGAATTGAACGGGGATGTTTCTCCGTTGGAAGCAGGGTACGGCGCAATGCTGCATCTGGATGCGTCGCCGGAACGGGATTTTTGCGGACGCGCGGCGATGCTGCGGAAGGGGATGCCGACGCGATTGGGGGCGGTTCAGCTCTCGACCCGGCGGCAGGCGCGTTCGGGGACGCCGGTTCTTGACGGGAGCGGGCGGAAAATCGGGACGGTTACCTCCGGGGCGTTCGGCCCGTCGGTGGGATCGGCGATTGCCTTGGTCCGGTTTGACGGGGATCAGCTGCCGGAATTGGGCGCGGCGGTCGGTTTTGATTTGGGGACGGTGCAGATTGCGGGGAAACGGGTGGAAACGCCGTTTTTTCACGGGGGGAGCGCCAGAATCCGGCTCAATGGCTAATATTTCCGGACTTTTTCCGGAAAAGGACTTGACTTTTAGGGATAGAAGCGGTAATTCAGTAATCAAAGCGCAACACGCAACCATAAGGGTGGGGAAGGCATGAAGTATTATTCCGAAGATCATGAGTGGGTTGAGCTGGTCGGCGACGAGGCGACGGTCGGTATTTCCGAGTATGCGGCGGATCAGCTTGGGGACATTACGTACGTGGAGTTGCCCAGCGAAGACGATGATTTCATCATCGGGGACACCATCGGAGTGGTGGAGTCGGTGAAGGCCTCCAGCGATGTATATGCACCGATTTCGGGGACGGTATTTGCGGTCAACGAGGCGCTGGAAACGGAGCCCGGCTTGATTAATTCCTCTCCGGAATATCAGGGTTGGATCTGCAAGTTGACCAATGTCGACGTGTCCGAACTGAGCGATATGATGAACGAAGAGGCATATTACAAGTACCTCAAGACGCTCTGAAGGCGGAATTCGGTTTTTGAGCGGCCGGCACGGAATGAGGCCGGTTATCAATCCTTCCTGCGGTTATTCCGATAAAAGGACGACGAAGTTTCTATGCCATATATAGCCAATACCGATGCCGATCGGTCGGAGATGCTGCGTGCGATCGGTTGTTTCAGTTTTGATCAGATGTGGGAGAAGTGCGGAGTTACGGAAGCGCGGCCGCATTTCAATTTGCCTTCGGGGCTGAGCGAGTATGAAGTCATCTGCCATTTTCGGAAACTGGCGGCGGCCAATGCTGTGCATCTGGTGAATTTCATGGGGGGCGGTTATTATGACCATCTGATTCCCGCGGCGGTCGGGGAGCTGGCGGGGCGCAGTGAATTTTATACGGCTTACACGCCCTATCAGGCGGAGGCGTCGCAGGGGACGCTGCAGGCGATTTTCGAATATCAGTCGATGATCTGCCGTCTGACGCAGATGGAGGTGTCGAACGCTTCTCTATATGATGGCGGAAGCGCGCTTTTCGAGGCGATGATGATGGCGGTCCGGGTGACTAAACGTCGCAAAGCGGTTGTTTCCGGCGCGGTTTCCCCGATTTATCGCAAGATGTTGGAGGATTATTCGCGCAATCTGGATGTGGAGCTTGTGACCATTCCTGCCGGAGCGGACGGCGGCAGCGATCCGGCGGCGGTTGCCGCGGCGATCGACGACGACACGGCGGCGATGCTTGTGCAGTATCCGAACTTTTTCGGGCATGTGGAAGAGTGGAGTTCGGCCATTGAAACTGCGCAGTCTCATGGCGCATTGGCGGTGGCCTCGTGTTATCCGATTGCGCTGGCGGCATTGAAAACGCCGGGCGAAATGGGATTTGACGTGGTGACTGGCGAAGGGCAGAGTCTGGGAATCAGCCTTTCGTTTGGCGGACCGTATCTGGGCTTCATGGCGGTGCGCGAGAAACTGATGCGTAAGATGCCCGGTCGTCTGGTCGGCCGCACGGTGGACCGGATGGGGCGCACGGGTTTTGTTCTGACGCTGCAGACGCGGGAGCAGCACATCCGGCGGGAGGCGGCGACGTCGAACATTTGTTCAAATGAGAATTTGTGCGCGTTGTCGGCATTGATCTACTTGAGTTTGATGGGCAAGAACGGGTTGGTTGAAGTTGCCCAGATGTGCCAGTCCAACGCGGTCTTCTGCCGGGACGAACTGTTGAAGATTTCCGGGGTGGAAGCGGTTGGGCCGGGGGCGTTTTTCAATGAATTTGTCGTGCGTCTTCCGATGGACGCGGCGGAGGTCGCGGGTCGGATGATTGACAAAGGGTATGCTGCGGGTTTCCCGTTGGGGCGATACTATCACGGACGGGAGAATGAGCTTCTGATCGCGTTGACGGAGAAGCGGACGCGGGAAGAGATCAAGGGCTTTGTCAATGCGATGGAGGCGGCGTTATGGAATTGATTTTTGATTGCAGTCGTCCGGGGCGTCGCGGTTCCTCGATTCCGAAGTTGCGGCTTCCGGCGGCGAGCGCTGTGCCGGAGAATTTGCGCCGGAAGGTTCCGGCGGAATTGCCGGAGCTTTCGCAGTTGGATGTGGTTCGGCACTTTACTCGGCTGTCGCAGTTGAATTACGGGGTTGACGGCAATTTTTATCCGTTGGGCAGCTGTACGATGAAGTACAATCCGAAGTTTCATGAGGAAATTGCACGGATGCCGGGGTTTGCGGAATTGCATCCGCTGCTGCCGCAGTTGCGGCGCGGAGGGGCGTTGACGCAGGGAGCATTGGCGGTGGTTTACGGCGTGCAGACGCTGTTGAGCGAGCTGACGGGGTTTGCCGAAGCGACGACGCAGCCGATGGCCGGTGCGCATGGCGAGCTTACGGGCGTGATGATGATTGCGGCCTATTTCCGGCACCGCGGGGAATCTGCGCGCAAAGTGATGTTGATTCCCGATGCGGCGCACGGGACGAATCCGGCTTCCGCTTCGATGGCGGGCTTTCAGATTCGCGTGGTGGCGACCGACGGGGACGGCAATGTCGATTTGGAGGATCTGCGCAAGAAACTCGGGGACGATGTTGCGGGGTTGATGCTGACCTGCCCGAATACGCTGGGGCTTTTCGACTGGCATGTGCGCGAAGTGTGTGAGATGGTGCATGCTGCGGGGGGACTGTGCTATTGCGATGGCGCGAATTTCAATGCGATCATCGGGCGGTTGCGTCCGGGGGATCTTGGGTTTGACGTCATGCATGTGAATTTGCATAAGACATTTGCCACGCCGCACGGGGGCGGGGGGCCGGGCTCTGGTCCGGTGGCGGTCAAAGAGTTTCTCCGTCCGTTTCTGCCGATTTCGCGTGTGGTCAAGCGTGCGGACGGAACCTTTTATCTGGCCTATGACTTTCCGGAATCGATTGGGTATATCGCGCCGTTTTACGGGAACTTTTCGGTGTTGCTCAAGGCCTATGCGTATATGCTGACGCTGGGGCGCGAGGGGTTCATCCGGGTGGGGGAGAATGCGGTATTGAATGCCAATTATATTCAGGCGCATTTGCGAGACGTGTTGGATCTCAAATATGACCGGCTGTGTATGCACGAGTGTGTGCTTTCCGCCAAACGTCTTGTGGCCAAAGGGATTCATGCTTTGGATCTGTCGAAGGGGATGATTGATGAAAAGATTCATCCGCCGACAATGTATTTCCCGATGATTGTGCCGGAGGCGCTGATGATTGAACCGACGGAGACGGAGAGTCGGGAAACGCTGGATCAATTTATTGCCGCGCTGCGCAAAGTTGTGGCGATGGCGGATACGGCTCCGGAGCAATTGCATGCGGCGCCGGTGAGTACGCCGGTGTCCCGGCTGGACGAAACGCAAGCGGCGCGCAAGCCGGATCTGTCTGCTTGAGACGGTGTTGCCTAAATTCGCGTTGCGTCTTTCGGTGCCTCAAAAAAGGACAGAGTACCCGCTTTCTCGGTAGTTACTCTCCGAGCAGCCACGTCAAAATCGGGCACTTTATTCCGTTTCCGATCCACCCGGAATTTATGCAACAGAACATGTTTTGACGTTGCCGGTTCGGAAAAATTAAAAAAAGTTTTCGGAAAATTTGACTTTTTTTGTCTTCCGGTTAGATTACCGCCAAAAGAAACCCGCTTTGGGAGAAAACTTATGGCGAAAATCGAAACAATCTTGGGAACCCCTCCGACGGCCAAACGAGAATATCCTTCGCTTGACTCTCTTCCGGACATTTTGGCGGAGGAGCGCAATTTTCTGGTGAAGATTGCTTCGACATCCGAGGAGATTGCAGCTGCGCAACACCTGCGCTTCCGGGTCTTTCACGAGGAACAGAACCAACTCTCCTCTCTTTCCGAAGGGGAAGCGCTCGATTGCGACTGCTATGACGCGCAGTTTCGACATATTCTGGTGATTGATCGCGATTGGGATCGCGTGGTGGGAACCTATCGGATTTGTTCCGGTGCGCTTGCCCGGCGCGGACGCGGATTTTATTCCGAGTCGGAATTCGACTTTCCTGATTTAGCTCGGATTGCCTCCGCCACTTTGGAGGTCGGTCGGTCGTGTGTCGATGCGCAATATCGTTCCGGCACGGTCATCGCTTTGCTGTGGAGCGGGATTGCCGCAGTCTGGCGCCATACCCATGCCGATTATGTGATCGGATGTGTGAGTTTGGAGCATACTGACGGAGAAATCGGCTGGGCGATTGCCGAACACCTGCGCCGGACTGGACGCTCTTGCCGGGAGTTTGCCATCAAACCCAAAGATGCGTTTCGCCTTCCGCCGGTGCAAAAATTGCGTCGCGTGGAGGATTTGCTTGCCGATCCGGCGAGTCTCAACGCGCAGCTTCCGCCGCTTTTCAAGGGGTATTTGCGCCTGGGGGCGACCATCGCGCTTCCGCCGGCGCTGGACCGTGCTTTCGGCTCCATCGATTATCTGGTCATCTTGCGCCGTTCGGACGTGCCGGAGCGATATGCCAGACATTTTCATCTGATCGAATGATGCGCTGGCAACAAAAGGAACAAGCGCGATTTTCCCCCTTGAATTTTTCCGATGGATTCTTATATTATAGAAGGATCGCTGTTGGAATGATTCGCATGGAGGTTCCTGAAGGAAAAGACGGCGGTGTCATCGTGAAAGGATGTTCTTTGTGTTGATCTGCTGCCTTCGCAAGATTGTTCGCCTCGGGTTGGCGTGTCTCTGGATGCTGTTTGTCGCTGCGGGAGCTTTTTTTGCTTGCCTGGGCGGCTGGGGGGGGATTGCCCGTGTCAGCGAAATTTCCCGGCTGTGGGGCGCTGGACTTTGCCGAATCCTTTGCTTGCGGATTTTTGTGCACGATATGCGCCAAATGGATGGCGCATTGTTAATTTCCAATCACCAGAGTTATTTGGATGTGCTTGTTCACGCGGCAATTACTCCTATTCGTTTTGCCCCAAAAAAGGAGATTCGCAGTTGGTTTCTGCTGGGATGGATTCTGGCACTGAGCCGTCCGGTCTGGGTGGATCGGCGCCATCGGACGGGCGCGGAAAAATGCGCCGAAGAGTTTTCCCGGACGCTCCAGCATGGCATTAATCTAGTGGTCTATCCCGAGGGAACGACCGGACAGGGCGGGAAAGTCCTGCTGCCCTTCAAATCGACGGCGTTTGAATCCGCCTTGCGTTCCGGGCGCAAGATTCATCCGGTCGTGACTTGTTACCGGCCGCTGCCCGACCGGGAAAGCGTGGCATGGTATGGCGATATGACACTTTTGCCGCATGTTTGGAAAATGCTCGGAGAGAAGGAGATCTGCGTCGATGTGTATTTTCTTGATCCGATTACTCCGGTGGGGTGCGAGCGCAAGGAGCTGACCCGGCTTGTTCAGAATCGAATGCAGGAGAAGCTCGATGAAATTTATTCCTGACGCGGAGGGATTTAATCGCTGTTTTGCCGGGATGGGATTTTTCGGGTGTCCTTGCTGCGGTTCTTCGGACGGGGAGGGGGGCAATCACTTTTGTGCCGAATGCCGGGAGTCATTGGAGTACATTCGCGAAGAGATTCGCTGTCCGGGCTGCGGCGGCGTGTTGGACGGCGTTCTGGGATTGTGTTCCAAATGCCTTGCCGCGGACGCGCGACCTTATCTCGGGGCGGGGGCGGTTTTCGAGTATCGCGGGAAAGTGCGGGAACTGGTTTTGTCCCTGAAGTTCAACGGGCGTGTGGAACTTGCGCGTGCATTTGCGCACGAGGCCGCGCCGCTCTTGAAAAAGGTGGATTTCCCCGTGGAAATTGCAACGGCGGTTCCTTCGCATTTTCTGCGTCGTTTTTTTCGCGGCTACAACCAGGCGGAGCTTTTCGGGCGCATGCTTTGCAAAGAGACGCAAATCCCCTATCGCAATTTGCTCGGGCGCACGCGCATGGTCGCCCATCAAAGTTCCCTTCCGCTGGTCAAGAGACGCCAAAATGCCCGGGACTCCTTCGTCTGTCTTGCCCCGGAACGGGTCAAAGGGAAATCAATTCTTCTGGTGGACGATGTTTTGACCACCGGCGCCACATTGACCGATGCGGCCGCCGCATTGCTGCGCGGCGGCGCGGCTTCCGTCTGGTGTTTTGTCATTGCCCGAACCTGAGACGGCACGGCCAAACTCGCGCCGCGTCTTCCGGTGTCTCGGAAAAAGCCTGCAACGGTGGGTTTTCGACTAGTTACTCTCCGAGTAGCTCCGCTCAAATCCACCATTGTATCCTTTTTCCGATCCATTCGGAATCCATCGACGGGACTTTTGTCCGCGCCATCTGAGACGGCACGGCCAAACTCGCGCCGCGTTGTCCAGAACATGCGGAAAATGTTTTTACAGGGACGCGTTGTCTTCGGCAAGAAGCATCTCCGCCGGAGTCAGGTGTTTTTTGTCCTGATTGCACTTGAGACAGCAAACCACCATATTGCCCCGGGTGCTGCGCCCTCCGCGCGCCAGAGGAACAATGTGATCGATGGTCAGTTCCTCCCGGCGGAAGTGATTCTTGCAATAATAACAGATGCCCCGATTGAAGAGGTTCTGAAAATACGCGGTTTTTTTCAGCTCGCGCGCTTTTTTTCGCTCGCGAGCCACATGCGCCGGATCGGCCTCAAAATCGACCCAATCCTCCTCTAGCGGCGGATTCATTTCGCCTATCCGACCGTTGCGCCCGGTGCGATATCGCCATCCACCGTGACCAGCTTCAGCCTGCGCCCCTGCTTGGCCGCCAGAAGCATTCCATTCGATTCCGTGCCGCGGATAACTGCGCTCTTGAGATTTGCCACGACAACGATCAAACGACCGAGCACCTCTTCGGGTTTGTAGGATTCCGCGATCCCGGCAACCAGCTGCCGTTCATCTCCGTGCCCCAGATCAATGCGTAATTTCAAGAGTTTTGTCGAATTTTCGATCCGTTCCGCTTCCAGAACTTTCGCGATTTTCAGCTGGACTTTGCCGAAGTCGGTAATCTCAATTAGTTCGGCTGTCTTTACGTTCCGCTCCGTCTCCTGCTCCGACTTTTTTTCCGCCTTC
>JAQUYX010000194.1 GCA_028691615.1 Victivallaceae bacterium | reverse complement strand
GTTGCCAGATGGGATTGTCGCAGCGGAAGTCGGCCGCTTCGGGGAGCTCGATCTCCCTCGGAATCAGTCCGATGTGCGCAATCGTTACCGCGATTTTGGACGCCGGTGCCGTCAAGTTCAACTGCAGATAACGTGCTGCGATGCGGCGGAAAAAGTATCGGAAAACATTGTGCCCCTTGCGGCAGTGAATCCGGTCGGTGAAGCTGTAATCGCCGATGACGTTGCGGACTTGCCCGCCATCGAGATGCTCGCCGTGCGAGAGGTCGATCACTTCCCCGCCTTGCGCATTGCATTCCAGCGTCAGAAAACCGGAGACTTCCCGCCCCAGATCGTAGAGGAGAAAACTGCTGCCCGGAGCGTTTGAAATCTTGTCGGAGTTGGTGTGGTCGCGCCGCAGCAGCAGACGGTCGGAGCGAACTTGTGCGCCGAAGGTCGGGAGCGATTCGCGGTCGGGGCGTGTTTTGAGGACGCCCGAGGCGATCAGCCGTGCGAAGACCGCAGGTCGGCTTTGCTGCGGCGGGACCGGGCGCGGAACGGGACGGGGAAGGGCGCCATTTTCCGCGGCGTAAGCCCATTGCCGGTCATCGTAGTCGAGGCTCGTCCAATTGTCTTCCCGCTGCAGATCGGCTTCAAAGACAAAGCCGAGATGTCCGGTGAGTTTTTCGATCTCGCCGGAGCGATACACGCGGTCTTGGCGATAGCGCCATTGCGCGTCGGAGCAAATCTGGAAATCGCCGGCCCGGTAGGAGAGCATGACGCGGGGAACCCCCTTGCATGCGGTCAGAAAACTCTCCCCTTTGCAGTAACTTTGGACTGCCAGAACATGTGTTCCGGCCGCCAGCGGCGCAATGGAAAATTGCGTCTCTGTCGGAGCGTCGGGATAGTCGCTATATTGGCCATAGCCGATTTCGACACCGTCAAGCCAGACAACGAAATCAGTGTCGGCACTGATTTTTAAGGTTCCTTCCGGCATCGATGCGGCACAAAGGAAACGACGGCGATAGTTTGAATCATGATTCCTCGTGGAAGATCGTTCCGGAGGAACCATCTATTTTGCAGCGTTCATTCTTGGCTCCGTCGACGGGGGTTGAGGTGCATTGCTGTCTTTTTTTATAAAATAGTCCAACTTGGTTTGTTATACAGCGTTTTTCTGCAAAAGCAACTGAAAACCGGGAATTTTTTTCAAGATTGTTCCGATCTTGCAACGGGAGCAAAAAAAAGGGGCGCGGAACCGCGCCCTTTTTGTGAAGCGTACTTCCGAAAGGCGCGCCGCGCGATCCGGAAGTGTCGTGTTGTTCGACGATTACGCTACTGTGATCTGGTAAAACTCGGAATTGCTCCAAGTTTCCTGCTCTCCGACCAGGAAAAGTTTGAGATCGCCCGACGAATAATTGGCAAT
Source organism: Victivallaceae bacterium (assembly GCA_028691615.1). GTDB lineage: Bacteria > Verrucomicrobiota > Lentisphaeria > Victivallales > Victivallaceae > JAQUYX01. Next base: position 3,578 of record JAQUYX010000194.1, on the reverse strand, counting down.
TTGGTAAGTTACGCCGGACCTCAGTTCCTCCAGAGTTTCGTCCGCCCCTACGTAGAGCGCCCCCACCGACGAATCGTCGAAATCCAGCGTGAAGGTCGCGTCCGCCGCAAATTCTCCGCCGAACTTGAAGTAGTCGACGTGGTCGAAATAGCTGGAACCGCAGTTGCCGCCAATCCACCCGGTGCTCTTTTCCGTGGCGCTGACGGTGCGAGCGGAATCCGCGATATCGTCGCTGTTTTCCCCGTCCTCTCCGTTCAGGTGGAGGTTGGTCCCTTTGAAGCCAAAGGCCTGCAGCGCCTCGCTTTCATCATCCCGGGTGAGAATGTAAGATCCCGCCGGCCCGACCACTGCATTCAAACTTTCAATCGAAAGCGCGGACTGTTCGGTCAGCGAGAGCAGCATGCCCTTGGCAACTGTCATCTTGGCTCCGGAAGGCCGGAAATCATAGCTGTCCAGTCTGGCGTAGCTGCCGGCAAAGTTGACCGTCGTTCCGCTGAGACTCGAATTCAGTTCCCGGACGACCAGATTGGTGCAGTTCGTCAGATTGACGGTCTGATAATTGCCAATCTGATTGACTGCTCCCACGACGTTATCGAGTGTCAGTTTTGATTTGGCGCCGCCGGCAAGGAACCGGACGCCCAGTTCCTCATTCACGCTGAACTTGCAGTTGGAGAGATCGACATTCTTGTACCCGTTGACTTCCATTTTCTTCAAAGTCGAGTTCTTCGCAAGGAAGGACGCCGTCGCGGTCGATTGCCCCTTGGAGACGTTGAAGCCTTGGAAATTGGATCCCGCAAGCAGATTGGAGTCTTCGATTTGCACCTTGAGATACCCGTCGACCTCAAGGTTCAGATTCGAGCAATCTGCAAGGAGAAGGGAGCCGGTCATCGTTTTGGTTTGCGTAATTACCGTCTCTTCGTCAGATTCCGTCTTGGTGACGGTTTTGCCGCCGAGGAAGGTCAGATTGTCCGGTGTGTTCTCGCTGCCGTCCAGATTGCGCACTTCCGCGTTGAGGAAGGCCTGGAAGGTGAAGCGATCATCGACACCGTTTCCGTCCGGCGTAAAGGTGACATCGTCCAGCACAAGAGAACCTGCGGCGGTGTTGGTTTCCGTTTTTGTCTCCGTGATGACCGAATAGCCTTCCGCATCCATCTTGCTCTGGGCTTTGCTGACAAAATCATATTTTCCGCCCTGCATGACCGACGTAATATCCGTCAGCGTCGATCCGGTCAGGTTCACCTCGGCGTAGCCGGAGAAACTGGAGAGCGTCGTCGCCTCTGCAAGCAGCGCACCCGTGGAAACCAGATGCTTCTCGTTGCTTGCGGTTTCCGAAGAAAAAGAGTTATCGTACAGACTGGTTCCGCTCTGCGGAGTTACCAGGTGGGTCGCGCTCTTTGTAAGCACGCCGCCGGTCACCGCTTCTTCAATGACGCTGCCGAAAAGCGTCACTGTCTGATACCCGAAAAGCTGCCCTGAGACCGAGGTGAATTTCAGCAAAGCGCTTCCCGCGGCCTTCTCCGACATTGTCGAAACCGTCTTTTTCGCCATCGTGTAATCCTCGAGGGACACAACGTAATCCACTCCGTTTTCCGGGGTATAATCTGAGGCCTTGAACTTGTTTGTGTAGACCCGATTGCCGGCCATTATGGAGCCGTTGACCACAGAGATTTTGTCTTCGGTGTCGATTTGCATGGTCATCGTCTGGTAGCCGACAATGTCGCCCATGACGGAAGAGTTCACCAGATCCAGCGAACCGGTGCTCACCAGATCATAGCCCCGGGTAAAACTGTCCTCATCCGTGATGGGGTTGAAACGGTTGCCGCCGCGAATGTCTCCGCCGACGAGAACAGATCCTTCGACGTTAAGATAGTTCAAAATCTTTTCGGCGCTGGAATCGCCCAAGTGTGCGTCTTTGACTTGGAAGGTGCCGGTGGACGTGATTGTGTATCCGGTCAAAGCGCGATACCCTTCGGGGGATTCGAATTTCCCGACGACGTTGCCGCCGGAAACTGTTTTTACGTAGCCGCTTGCCAATGTCACATTGAGAAATCCGGAAACATTGCCGACCATCGACGATTGCGCCTGAAAGGAGCCGGTCGATTTTCTGCTTTCAAGCGGATTCTCCGTGCCGTACAAGTCGGAATCCGACAACACATTGTCGCCGCCGTAAACGTTGCTCTCGACGCCGGTGACATACTTGAGATTGACATTGAGGAAGGTGCCGAGCTCCTGGGTCGCTTCCTCTCCTCCAATTGCTCCAATATTTCCGCTGAGTTGGATGCTCGTGCCGGTTTCCGTTTTCTGGCCGGCAAGTTCAACGGTTCCCGCCGCCCGGGTCGAATAGGTGTACAGCGTCGACTCTTCGCCGACCTCGTCCCATTCTCCATCGTTGTAGTAATGGGTATACGTAGTCGATTCTTTAACCGAGATGCTGGTGCCGCCGCCGATGATGTTGCCGGAGATGGACAGACTTCCCGAAGATTCGATTGCGTCAGTTGCCGAGATGGTGATATTCTTCATCCCGGAAATCGCCCCGAGCTGCACTTGCGAGTTCCCGTATTGCGCAACCAGATTGCCGAGTGCGGTAACGGTGCTGGTGGTCGTTTCCTTGAAGCCTTTTTCGCCCATAACGCTGCCCCAGGAAGAATACGTTTTTTGAAAGTTTTTGCGGGAGTTCTTCGTCGATAAAGTGAATGCTCCGGTGATGGTTGTGACGGTCAAAACCGCTTCGTCCGAGCCGGTGATCGTAATGGACGATTTTGCGTCCTTTGTCCCGGAGGTGAGCGACTTGATTGCGCCCGCGCCTGCCACTTCGATCTGAGAAGTCTTGCCGCCGCCGACAAAATCGGCTTCGCCCAGCGTGATTGCGTTTCCGGTCAGGACGATCTTTTTGCCGTCGGCGTCGAATGTGCCGGAATTTGTGCCTTCCTGACTGGGGGCTTCCCCGACAAAGAGAATTGTTTTGGCGGTTCGGCTCTCGGCCGCCGCAGCGAAGGTGTCGTTGAGGGAGGCAAATGCGTTTTCGCCGTAAAGATAGGCCAGATTGGTCATGGACGCGTTATAGATGCCGGTAATGCGCGAATCGGCGTAGAGCGTTTCCAAATTTGCGGTGAGCCCGACCAGCTTCACATCGCCATTTTCCCATGCCACTTGGGCCTTGTTGCCGCCGACGGTGATGTTTCCGAACTTTGCCGTGCTTTGATAGGAAAACGATTCTCCGTTGTAGCAGAAGAGGCCGATCTTATTGAGAGTGCCATCGGGGTTGAAGAGCGTTTGTCCATTGGAGAATTTGCTGAAATTGACGGTTCCGTTGTTGGTGAATCTTCCGGAATAGTCGCTTTGCAGCGTCGCGCGAAGGTCGAGGGTCACGCCGCGCGCCACGGTGACATTGTTGACGGAGAAGACTGTGCCGGAAGTTGTGTCAACTCCCATGCTCGCGCGGGTCTCTCCTTTGGCCGCGATCACGTTCAAATTGAGATTCAGCGGCCAGCTCATCGCATATACGCTGCCGATGGAACTTCCGGCGGAAAGGTTGACTGCGCCGACTCCGCTGATCATTTCGACCGAGCTTGCGATCA
>JAQUYX010000032.1 GCA_028691615.1 Victivallaceae bacterium | reverse complement strand
ATTGCAGCGACCCCAGCGAAGTCAGGGGAACCATTTCCCCGTCGTCGTTTTTGACCTGAATCTCGCGAATGTCGTCGAGATTCTTGCGGTAATCGGCGGTCGACTGCATCTTTACCTTGTAGTTGCGCCCGAGAAACGTGAAGTCATTGATATACAAACTGGCCAGTTTACTTTGCAGCGTGGAATAAATCGAACTGACGTCCACGCCCAGCGTTTCGGCCTTTTCCCGGTCGAGATCCAGATACAGCTGCGGAGTGTTGGCATTGTAGCTGGTCATCGCATAACGCACATCCGGCGACGCGGAGAGCGTCCGCGCCAACGCGCCCGCCGTTTCCGACAGCGCATCGCTCTTGACCTCCCCGATCCCGCAGAGCTGAAACGATGCTCCGCCGGTGTTGCCCAGCCCCATGATCGCCGGCGGCGTAAAGCAGATGATATTCGCATCGGCAATCGGCCGGACCACCGTCTGCAGCGACGCCAGAATCGCGGCAAGCTGCAACTCTTTGGTCGTGCGCTTGCCCCACGGTTCCAGTCCGAGAATCGCCATCGCGGTATTTTCGCCCCGCCCCGACAGCATGCTCTGCCCGGAAACAATCATCACCGAACGGATTCCCTTGACCGATTTGACCCGCTGCGAAAAGTCCCGCAGCACATCCTCCGTTCTGGACAAGGACGCTCCGCTGGGCAATTCAATATTGCACATGATGATCCCTTTGTCCTCCTCCGGCAGAAAACTGCTGTCAATCCGCCCGAAAAGCAGATAAACAAACCCGGCAACCACCCCCAGCACGACCAGCGTCAACACCGCGCGGCGGACAAAGAGTCCGACAAGCGAGCTGTACACTTTGCGGCTCTTGTCCAGCACATAATTGAACGGAATAAAAATCTTCGACACGTGACCGTCCGGCCGCCGCAGGATCGTCGCGCAAAGCGCGGGACTGAGCGTCATCGCCACAACCGTGGACAGACTCAGCGAAATGCACATGGTCACAGCAAACTGAATATAAATTTCCCCGACCATGCCGCCATAGAAGGCCAGCGGCGCGTAACACGCCACGGTGACCAGCGTCGTGGCAATGATCGCACCGGTGATCTGCGACATGCATTTGGTCGCCGCTTCGCGGGGCGAAAGGTTTTCGCGCTCCATCAGCGCCTGCGTGTTTTCAACCACCACGATCGCATCGTCGCACAGCGAGCCGATCACCAGAATCAGTCCGAACATGGTCAACACATTGATGCTGTAACCCAGCGCCAGCAAAAACGGCATCGTCCCCAGGAGCGCCACCGGAATGGCGATCGACGGGATCAGCGTCGCCCGCCAATCCTGCAAAAACACATAGGTAATCAGCACCACCAGAAGCAATGCGACAATCAAGGTCGTGACGATCTCCACAAGCGACACCTGAATAAATTCAGTCGGATCGTAAGCGACATCGTAACTGACCCCCGCGGGGAAACGCGCCTTCCACTTCTCCAATTCCGCTTTCACCGCCTTGACCGTGGAGAGCGCGTTGGCGTCCGGCGCACGATAAACCGCCAGCGCGACAACCTGCTTGTCGTTGAAAATACATTCCCCGGAATAGGAACTCGCGCCGATCTCGACGCGCGCGACATCGCGCAGACGCACCAGACTTCCGTCCGGCGCATGCCGCAGGATGATCTGCTCAAACTCCTCGGCGGACTTCAACCGGCCCTGGACATTGAGTTTGTAATTGACATAACGATTGCTGTTTTCCGAGCCGATCGACCCGGCAGCGGCCTGCAGGTTCTGCGATTGCACGGCGCGGGTGATGTCGTCGGTCGAAACGGCCAGACCGGCCATGCGGATCGGGTCCAGCCAGATGCGCATGGAGTACTCCTGAAGCGACATGCAGTCCGCCGAGGACACCCCGTCGATCCGGGCGATGGCGTCTTTGATGTTGGAATTGACGTAGTTGTTCAGTTCCATCAAATTGCAGGATTGACCGTCGGTGAGAAACACAAAGATCGCCAGCATGTCGCTGCCGCGTTTCTCCACGGTAATCCCGACTTTGGTCACATCCGACGGCAGTTTCGCCTCGGCGCGTTTGATCGCGTTCTGCAAATTGACCATCGCGATGTCGGTATTCGTCCCCGTCCTGAAGGTCACCTGACAGGAGTACGTGCCCTCGTTCGAACTGGTCGAAGAGAAGTACAATAAATCGTCCACACCGTTGATTTCATCCTCCAGCACCATCGCCACGGTCTGGGCGATCACCTCGGCGCTCGCACCGGTGTATGTCGCCTGAATATAAAGGGTCGGCGGCGCGATTTCCGGGTACTCCGCCACCGGAAGCTGCCGGAGCGAAATTGCCCCCGCCAGCACCATGACCAGACTGACGACGATCGCAAACCGAGGACGCTCAATGAAAAATTTGGAGAACATAAGCTATTTCCCCCCGGCGACTTCGACTGATCCTCCGGGCATCGTTTTGTGCGTTCCCTTGACGACAACCGTCTCGCCTTTGGACAATCCTTTTTCGATCAGCTGAAGGTCGCCGGAGACATTGCCACAGACCACATAGCGCCGTTCCACCAGGCCTTTGGCGTCCGTCACATACACATAGGCCCCCTTGCTGTCGTGCATGACCGCCGACGGCGGCACCGCGGGAACCTTGCGCCCGACCTTCTTGCTGACCGTCACATTGACCGTGCTGCCGACAAGCAGCCGGTAATCCTTGTTGGGAAACCATGCGTAAAGCGCGACGGAATCGGTCTTGCTGTTCGCTTCGTTGTTGATGAGCTCAATGGCGCCCTCCTCGCTGTGCATGGCGCCGCCGGCAAAACGCACCCGCACACGCGTATTGTGAATCAGATCGTCATAGCTCTTGAATTGCGAAAAAAGATCCGAGCTGCTCATGGCGAAGCGAACCCGCATCGGCCGGATCTGCACAATCGTCACCAGTGTGCCGGTGGAGGGCGTGATGTAATTGCCCGCGCTCTGGCTGGTGACGCTGGCCATCCCGTCGATCGGGGAGACGATCGTGGCATTCTTCAGATTGTCCTTGGCGGAAATCAGCTCCGCTTCCGCGGCGAGAAGTCCGGCGCGCGCGGCCTCCATGGTGGCTTTGGTGTTCTCCATGGTATCGCGGCTGGCGGCGCTCTTCTCATAGAGCGTGTTCGTCCGCTGGTAGTTGTGCGTGGCGTATTCCAGTTTTGCCTTGCTCTCGGCGATCTTCGCCTCGCAGCTCTTGACAGCGGCCTGATATTGCGTGGCGTCGAGTTTGTAAAGCACCTGCCCTTTTTTGACATAGGAACCGTCCTTGAATCCGACTTCGAGGCTCTCCCCGGAAACGCGCGGAACGATCCGGACGGTCGAAGGAGTCACCACCTGCCCGGTGTAGCGGCGCGTCATAAAATCCTCCGCCTCGGTGACTTTGCCCAATTCCACCACGCTTTTTGGCATCCCCCGGTTCGGTGCGGCGGCAAATACGGCGCTCCCGGAGCAGAGCATCAGAAACAAGTAGAGCAGTTGCATTTTCATCGGAATGACTCCCCATTTCCTCTTTTTTGGGGGGGCGGGGCCGTTTTGGGAAACCGCCCCCCGTTTTCACCGGCACGCTTCGAGCAGACTTTTCAAGGCGTGTTCGAGCTTGCGCTCCTCGTCGGTAAGATCCTCGGGAGATTTGCGCAAACTGCGGAGCAGTGCCGGAAAATTCCGCTCAAAATCAGCAAGTTCCGCCGCCAATGTCTCCGGCTTCATCGAAATGCGCCGTCCCGTATGAGCCAGCTGCTGGCAAAGCCGTTCGTCGCCCACCGGATTCTTGCCGCGAAACAACAGTTTGTGAAATTCATTGGCCGTTCGCATCAGCGACATGCGGCGTTTGAATCCGTCGACGGCCGAGAAGGGATCGTCGGAGGCATACGTCGCCACAATCCGGCATCCGGCGTCGAGATCGACGACACCGCAGCGCACGATCGTCTCCGCGCGATCCGCGTCATAACAATACACCGGCGCGGCGCAATCCTCCTCCAAGCGGAACACCCGTGCGGCGCAGCGACTTCCCACTTTGACCGACTCGGGCGGAATCGCTCCGGCGATGCGCAACTCCAAAACGCGCGATTTCTCCCACTCCGGATAAGTTCCGCTCTCGTGACGCACCTCAAAGAGATGGCTAGTGCCGGAAAGTTTGTGACGCATGGAAATGGTCGCACACTTCGCCTTCCGATATTCCTGACTGGTCCCGTCGTCCTCGTAAAGCGAGTACTGCCCCTCGATTCCGGGATAAACAGTCATCAAGAGATTCCGGTAACAGCGGTCGTTGAGCCGCCGGGCGTTGCTCTGTCCGGGAATCACCGTCCCCGGCCGCACAAAAACCGGCACATCCTCCCACGCATAAAAACGGCGGCGGAACCACTTGCCGCCCTCCAGCATCTCTCCTGCCGCCGTGTCATACCACAAGCCTTCCGGCAGATAAAGATCGACCCGCGCATGCTGCATCCCATCCTCCGCGGGCACGACCACCGGGGCGACCAGCATTTTTTCCCCGAAAAAGTATTCGCCGGTCGCCTTGTAACTCTCTTCGTCCTCCGGAAAATCGTAATAGAGCGGATGCACCAAACTGACTGCGCTGTCGCAGGCCTTGCGCGATTCGCTGTATAGGTAGGGAACCAGTTCGTAACGGCGGCGGATGACCTCGGCCATTTGCGATCCGAAGGGTTCAGCGTAGGCGTAAATCCGCCGTTCCGCATCGCGGTTTTTGGTCGTATGCGTCCGCATGATCGGAGAATACATACCGAATTGCAGCCAGCGCAGATAGAGTTCCGGCTCGATTTTTCCGGGCATGTGTCCGCCGAGGTCATGGCTCCAGTAACCGTAAAGCACATTCGCCGCGGTCGCCGTGAAGTACGGCTGATACTGCAATGATTCCCAAGTCGAATAGGTATCCCCGGAAAATCCGATCACATAACGACCGGCGCCGACTCCGCCGAAACGGCTGAAAATCATGGGTCTTCGCGTTCCGGCATGCAGCTGCATATCCTCCCAGTGCAGGTGATTGATCCACGGCAGCGTATCCAGTCCGCGCATGGCCGTGGAACTTCCCTGCTGCCAGTCCATCCACCAGAAATCGACGCCGCGCTTCTCCTCGGGATGGTGAAGAATCGAAAAATAATTCTTCATATACTTCGGATCGGTGATGTCGAACGGAACACGGTCGATTTTTGCCGGGTCCAGCCCCATGGCGCGCGCCATTTTTTCGAACTGCACCTCGTGCCGTCCGACGCCATCGGCGGGATGCAAATTGAGGGTGATTTTCAGTCCCTTCCGGTGCAGATGCGCGAGAAATTCGTCGGGATCGGGGAAATAGCGACGGTCCCACGTGTAGCCAGTCCATCCCTCCAGATGCCAGTCCATGTCGACGACCATCACGTCGATCGGCACATCGTAGCGGTCAAATTGATCGGCGATCTCTTCGATCTCCGTGTCGCTGTACGCCCAGTAGCGGCTGAACCAGTACCCGAAAGCGAAGCGCGGCGGCAAAGGTTGACTGCCGAAAACCTCTCCGGCCGCGCGGAGCGCATTTTTGTATTCATGCCCGTAGAAAAGCACATAAAAATCCTGTCGCGGGGTATCGCTGCGCGGCGCGATCCACTTGCGGGCGCCGCGCTTGACGACGACGACATTGGAGGAGTCGTCGATGACACTCCATCCGTCGCGGGAAAGGAACCCGTTGCCCAGTTGAATGGGTTCGCCCTCGGGTTTCTCCGAGGAATAATGTCTGTCGCCGCGGCAGCCGTCGAGGGTCCGGCAGGTTCCTTTGAGATTGCCTTTGTCGGCGTCGCCGCAGTGCCACACGACCGGCTTGGCATTGACCTTGAATTGAGCCTGGCAGTTGGACGCGGTGAATTTCCGGCCGTCGTCGGCGATCGTCAACGTGACATCCGCGCTGGAAAGCGTGACGTTGGACGCGCTTTTCCCGACCTTGAACGGAACAATTCCGCAATCGCGATTGAGCACGGCGAGGGTCTGGCGATCTTCGAAACAGCCATCCTCGGCCCATTCGAACCGCACCATGCGCGGGGTGATGAAAGTAATCCGAATGCGGTTGCCGGACCAAGTATTTCCTTCGTGAGCCGGAGCGAGAGCAAAAGCAGTATTTTCGAGCATGGCAGCAGAAATCTCCCGAGAAAAATTTGTTGTGTTTTCCGTGATCCGGGAAAAATATAGCCCTTCCCCCGCAGCTTTACAACCCCGCCCGCAAAAATTTTGCGGCGCGACAGGAGACACGGCGCGAGTTTTGCCAGCACCGTCCTCAAAGACGGTGCTGGAAAAAGTCCCGTCGATGGATTCCGGATGGATCGGGAAAGAAATGAAGTTCCCGATTCTGAGTGTGGCTACTCGGAGAGTAACCACCGAAAAAGCGGAGCTTCAGAACTTTTTTCGAGCCGCCGGAAGACACGGCGCGAGTTTTGCCAGCACCGTCAGAAAGTCAGAGCCAATCGGAGGCCAGAGTTTTGCAGCTCTCCTCGTCCACCTTGACCACACCGGCGGCAAGCGATTTTGCCGGAAGCGTCATTTTCAGCAGCGTACAGCCCGTGGGCGAGGCGGAGTCGATCCGATAGCGGTTGAGCGATAGAGAGACCGGCTCGTCCGGCCCCAGAAGTTTTTCATAGATCCGTCCCAGACGAACACAGGTGCGCTCCATCTCTTCACAGAAAAATCCAAAATCCTTGCGCAACTGGCCTCCGGGCGCAAAACACAGCTCGAACAATCCGTTGCGTCCCAACTGCCAGAACTTGGGCGCATTCTCCACCAGCGCGCGAATCGACGAACTGGTCACATAACTTGTCCGCACCTCCCGGTCGCCGACCAGTCCGCGCTCCGGCCCCGAGGATTCCAGAATCGAACGCAGCTGCTCAAGCGTCCCGCGCATCGCCGAATAGACCGGCGGATGCGCCGTCAACTCAAACCAGGAACCGTCCTGCGGAAGCGATGCCGCTTTCCGCCGCAGAAAATAGCTCCGCAAATATTCACAGTCCTCGGCAAAATACGCTTCGTCATGTCCGGTCGGCGCCGGCGGCGCAAGCGCCCGATCCTCAGCCAGCACCCCGCGAATCAGTTCCGCCAGCATGGAACGCTGACGGCGCAGCGCCCGGCGCACCAGATCGTGCAGTTCGGCCGCCCGGCACGCGGCACGGCTGGCCGCCTCCGGCGTCCGAATGTAGAACACCCCCTGCTGCAATTCATTTTCGCATGCGCATGAGCACACATGCGGCAGGTCCGCGAAGGGCCGCACCTGAATTACCGCATAGCGTTTGCCATCCACCAGAGGCCGTTCCACAGTGAAATCGATTGCCGGTTCGAAGGCTTTGTTGACAAAACTTCCGACATTGGACGGATCGAAACTGTGCGCTTCGCCCGGCGTCAATCCAGTATAAACCGAGGGATGCCCCGACAGATCTTCGCCGACCCCGACGACAATCGCCCCGCCCCGGGTGTTGGCCAGCGCCGCCATATGCCGGGCCAGCTTCGCCCGTCCCGCGTGGCCGATGGAGAGGAAATTCATCGGGCCTTTATAATCCAGCGTGTCGGATTCCACCGCGCGATAAATCAGTTCGGAGAAAAACGCGCCGGAGTCGTTGGGAGCCGTTTCGCTCAAAGTTGCGCCTCTTCGCTGTAGACAAAGTGCCCGCAGTTGTCGCAGACGGCTTCGCCGCCCTTGCGCACGATCATCATGGTCTGCGGCGTCAATTTGAGGTTGCAGTTGGAACAGGTTCCATCCAAAACCTGCGTCAGAGGCTCCCCGTCGTTGGCATTGAGAAGGGCGTTGTAGCGGGCCAGGAGCACCTGATCGATCTTGCGACCGGCATCAATGCGTTTTTCCGCGAGTTCGGCCAGTTCTTGATCGATGTCGGAAAGCAGGAGTTTATATTCCGCGATCTGAGTTTTGACGCTGGCGATCTTGTTTTCCGCCTCTTTGTAGCATTTGCGGTACGCTACTTTGGCCGCCTCGACCGCGTCGAGCAACTGCAAAATGTCGCTCTCGCACTCCCCGATCGCGCGTTTGCGCTTTTCGATCTCGACAAGCATGGCCTGATATTCCGTATTCTTCTTAATCATCGGAGTTTTCTGCTGAAGCCGGCGAATCTCGTCTTCCAGCCCGGACATGCGGTTTTCATTCTGGTGAATTTTGCGCTCGACATTCTGGATCGCGGCCTTCGCGTCCAAAACGCTCTGCTTGGACGCCATTCCCTCCGCATTGAGCTTGGCAATCTCCCCGGGAACGATCCGCTTTTTGCAGTTCAAGCCGCGAATGCGCATATCAATCTTCTGAAGTGGCCGAAGCGACTCCACCCACGTTGCCGCCATATAAAACTCCTTCCTCCGTTTGGGATTTTTTTAGAACAACATGCCTTCGTTCCGCGTCGACGACGCGCAGACCAGCCCGAGTTTCTCCCAGGCCTTCGGCGTCGCGACCCGTCCTTTCGGCGTCCGAACCAGATATCCCTTCTGGATCAGATACGGTTCAAATACATCCTCGATGGAATCCTCCTCCTCGCCAACGCTTACGGCGATATTTTTGAGCCCCACCGGCCCGCCTTTGAAGTTGGAAATGATCACTTCCAGAATCCGCATATCCATCTGGTCCAATCCGTCCGCGTCGATCAGCAGCAAATTCAGCGCCTTGTCCGCCACCTCTGCGGTCACGACCCCGTCGGCCAGAATCTGCGCAAAATCCCGCGACCGGCGCAGCAGATTGTTGGCGATTCGCGGTGTTCCCCGGCAGCGGCCGGCAATGCTTGCGGCCCCCTCCGGCGCGATCGCCACCTTCAGAATCGATGCGGAACGCGTGATGATCCGCTCCAGACTCTCCCGGTCATAATAATCCAGCCGGAAATTGATTCCGAAGCGCGAGCGCAGCGGCGAAGAGAGCATCCCCTGCCGGGTGGTCGCCCCGATGAGCGTGAACCGGGGAATATTCAGCCGCACCGAACGCGCGCCCGCCCCCTGTTCGAGCATAATGTCGATGAAGAAGTCCTCCATCGCGCTGTAAAGATACTCTTCGACCGCCGTGCTCAATCGATGGATTTCGTCGATAAAAAGCACGTCGCCCTCTTGAAGGGAAGTCAAGAGTCCCGCCAGATCCGCGGGCTTCTCGATTGCCGGACCGCTTGACGATTTCAGCGTCGCGCCAAGTTCGTTGGCGATGATATGCGCCAGCGTAGTCTTCCCCAATCCCGGAGGCCCGGAAAGCAGCACATGATCCAGCGGTTCCTTGCGCTGCCGCGCGGCGGCGACGAAAAGTGCCAGCTGTTCCTTAATACGCGCCTGTCCCGGAAATTCCGTGAAACTCGGCGGCCGCAAGGTGCTTTCGTTCTCCTTGTCCCGGCGGTTCAGCGTGGACGTAATGAAACGTTCTTCCATATCGACTTGCTTTTTTTCCTCTTGCATGGTATTTTATCCAATGATTCCATTGGAAACATAGCCTTTATTCTGCAAAATTCCAATCCCTCCGCCAAAAAAATCGGAAAAACAGGACCCGTTTCATGAAAAAGCCGCTCAACTTCCGCTTCGATCCCTCCAATCCCTGCCGCCTCTGCGCCGATGTGGCGATCCTCGCCTGCGATTTTAAGGGAAAACTTCCGCCGGGCGTCGTCGCGTTCTATCAGGGGGATCTTCCCGGCGCGGACATGGCCGAAGCAATCGGGCTGGCCCTCGCGGAACAACATTTTCTGCATCAGACCCAACTCGACGCGAAACAGCTCTTTCCCCGGAAAATTGTTCTCGTGTCGGATGATCCCGCCCGGCAGGAATCGGAGGCGCTCGCGCTGGAGGCGCAATCCCTCCTCGGAAAGACGAGCATGGATTTTCCCCCAATCATTCGCATTTCCGCTTCTGAGTTGGAACACGCCGCGACCGCTTTGCTCCCGGAAGAGTGCGCCGCCTTCGATCAAAAATTCGCCGACGATCTGGCCCGGCGCCCGGAAGCGGAATCGGTCACCCGAAAATTTCTGGGCGAAGTGATTCCCGACCGCATCGACGCGCTCGACGCCCCCGGCGATCCCGGGGAAGGATCGCCCTTCGATCTGGCGCGCTGTGCCTTGGAGGCGGCCTCGACCCAGACGCCGACGCTTCTGGTCACAGACATCCCTTCCCATACGCTGACCTCGGGCTACCTCCTCAATGGCATGGCGCGCGGCAAACTCGTGCTGCCCGTCGGAATCTGCCGTGCGAAAGATCTCATGCTGCTGCTGCCGGCCATTGCCGAGAGCGTCCGCGACGCTCTTCCGGTCAAATATCTGGTCGAAGAACCGGCCGAAGGGATTGCCCCGGAGCTTTTCGCCATCCTGCGCAGCTTTGCGGGGATTGAAATTTACCGTCCCGGCGACGGCCGGGAGAGCATCGACGCAACCCATGCGATGCTCACAAGCGACGCTCCCGCGGTGCTGCTGGCCTCCGCGGCCACGCTGCCCCCGCTTGCCGCTGCGGGGAAAGCAAAAAAGTCCGGCGCAATGCAAGGGGCATACATTCTCAAAGACAGCCGGAATTTCGATCTTCTGCTGATGGCCTCCGGCACCGAAACCCGCGCGGCGCTGGCAACGGCCAAGGCGCTGGCAAAACTCCACTGCAAAACCCGAGTCGTTTCGATGGTGTCGCAGGAACGATTCCTCGATCAACCCTCCGAGTATCGCGACAAAGTCCTGCCGCCGGAAGCGGCCGGACGGATCAGTATGGAAAACGGCGGCACGCTCTCATGGAGCGAGTTTGTCGGCGATTCCGGGCTTGCCCTCGGACGGGAAATTGTCACGGAAAAAGCGGACTTCTCCACCGACGCCGTGATCGCGGAAATCAGTCGCCACTTTGTGGGCGATGAAGAGGACGAGGAAGATTGTGATTGCGCCGAAGAGCACGATCATGAGCACGAGCACGCCTCCGGCTGCACCTGCCGCAACTGTCGGAAATAACATTCCCCGGTCGCAAAAAAAACGATTAAATTGCTCCGGCTTCGCGGCGCAAAAATGCGATCTCTTCCGCCCAGAGCGTTTCGTCCGGCGTTTCGAGCATCATCGGAATCCGGTCGAACCTCGGATCGGCGGCGATTCGCGCAAACGTGTCCTTGCCCAACGCGCCTTTGCCGAGGGAATCATGCCGGTCAAGATGCTTGCCGCACTCGCCTTTGGCGTCGTTGAGGTGCATCCCGCCGAGATGCGCCAGCCCGATTCCCCGGTCGAATTCCTTCCAGAAATCTTCGTACACCGCGGCATTCGAAAAGTTGTACCCCGCGGCAAACGCATGACACGTATCGATGCAGATTCGCGTACGTTCCGGTCGCCCGATCCGCGTAAACAGCTCCGATAATTCCGACAAAGTGCTCCCGACCGTGCTTCCCGCGCCGGCGGTGTTTTCGATCACCGCGCACACATGCTCGGTACTGTCGAGAGCAATGCGCACCGACTCGGCGATCCGGTCGAGACAATCGTTCAACGGAATTTGTCCCAGCGTGGTTCCGGGATGAAAATTGAGCAGCCGCAAGCCGAGTTGTTCGGCCCGGCGCATTTCGTCGCAGAAGGCCTTGCGGGAGAGCTCCAATTTGGCATCGTCCGGCTGTCCCAGATTAATCAGGTAGCCGTCGTGCGGAAGAGCCGCTTCCGGCACAAAATGGTTCTTCGCCATGGTCTCTTGAAACAGCGCAATGGAGAGCGTGCTCAAAGGCGCGGACGCCCACTGGCGCTGATTTTTGGTGAACATCGCGAACCCGGTCGCGCCCAGTTCCGCCGCCCGCAGCGGAGCATTTTCCACTCCGCCTGCGATGCTGACATGCGCTCCGAAGTATTTCATTTCCCGGCCGCTTTCCGCCCCCAGGAATCCTTGAGCGTCATCGTCCGGTTGAAAACCAGCGCCTCCGGCGTGGAGTCCGGATCGCAGGCAAAATACCCCAGACGCTCGAATTGAACACGGTCGCCCACCCGGACTTTGCCCAATTCCGGCTCCATCCATGCGGTGGCCTCCTTGAGCGAATCGGGATTGAGCTGCGTGAGGAAATCCACGCCGTCCGCGCCGGGCTCCGCCACGGAGAACAGACGGTCGTAAAGACGCACCTGCGAACGCACCGCATGGTCGGCACTGACCCAATGGATCGTCCCCTTGACCTTGCGCCCGTCGGAAGAGTTGCCGCCGCGCGTGGCCGGATCGATCGTGCATTTGAGTTCGACGATCTCGCCCGAGGCATCTTTAACCACCTCGTTGCAGCGCAGGAAATATCCGTACCGCAAGCGCACCTCCGCCCCCGGCGCCAAACGGAAATATCCTTTGACGGGGACTTCCATGAAGTCGCTTTTTTCAATGTAAAGATTGCGAGAAAACGGCAGTTTGCGCATTCCCGCCTCGGGATCTTCGGGATTGTTGACCGCGTCGAGCCAGTCGGTCTCGCCCTCGGGATAGTTGGTGACCGTGACCTTCAGCGGGTCGATCACCGCCAGATAACGGGGACAGCGTTTGTTCAGATCCTCGCGCACGCAGTGTTCGAAGAGCGCCAGATCGGTCTGACTGTTGAATTTGGTCACGCCGATCACTTCGCAGAAACGGCGGATCGCCTCCGGGGTGATTCCCCTGCGGCGCATTCCGGAAATCGTGGGCATGCGCGGATCGTCCCAGCCGGAGACGTAATGCTCCTTGACCAGCTGCAGCAGCTTGCGTTTGCTCATGACCGTGTAATCCAAGCTCAGACGCGCAAATTCGTACTGGTGCGGCGGATTGACGAAACCGAGCGTATTGACCACCCAGTCATAAAGCGGGCGGTGAATCTCGAATTCCAACGTGCAGATCGAATGGGTGATCCCTTCGAACGCGTCCTCCAAAGCATGGGCGAAATCGTACATCGGGTAGATGCACCACTTGTCCCCCTGCCGGAAATGTTCGGTCCGGCGAATCCGGTAGATCACCGGATCGCGCATGTGGATATTGGGCGAACTCATATCGATCGCCGCGCGCAGCACCTTCTCGCCGTCGGCGAACTCTCCGGCCTTCATGCGCCGGAACAAAGCGAGGTTTTCCTCGACCGAGCGGGATCTTCCGGGGGGATTTTTCCCGGGATTTTCGAGGTTGCCGCGATACTGTTCAAACTCCTCGGCGGTCAGGTCGCAAACGTAGGCTTTGCCCATTCCGATGAGCTTCTCGGCGCATTCATACATGCGGTCGAAGTAGTCGGATGCGTAATAGAAATGTTCGCCGAATTCGAAGCCGAGCCACCGCACATCGGCCTGGATGGACTCGACATATTCGGTCTCCTCCTTGGTCGGATTGGTGTCGTCCATGCGCAGATGGCAGACGCCGCCAAATTCGGAGGCGATCCCGAAATCGATGCTGATCGCCTTGGCGTGGCCGATATGCAGATAACCGTTGGGTTCCGGGGGGAACCGGGTCACGACCTTGCCGTTGTTGCGACCGGCGGTCACGTCGGAGGCGACGATCTCGCGGATAAAATCGAGTTTTGCCGGAGCATCGGCGGCGGCGATATTTTTTTCTTCCATGACAACCAACTTTCCTTGCTGAATAATCACAACTTAATATATCGTGCAGAAGGGATTTTTTCAACCGTTTCGCGCAACAAAAGTCGCAAACGAAATTGATTTTTTCCGGTCAGAGCGCTATATTGACGGCGCCATCGCACTTGACGGCAACCTTGAAAGGATTTTTTGATTATGTGGAAAAAACATCTCTCGCGCATCCTTGCGATTGTGCTTCTGGGCGCGCTGGCGCTCTTCCTTTTGCTTCGCTTCAGTTCCTGCGAAGCGTAATCCCCTCGCGTTCAAGCAGAATGATCTTCCGTTCCACGCCACCGCTGAATCCGCCAATCGCTCCCCCCGCAGCAATCACCCGGTGACAGGGGACAACAACCGGCCACGGATTCCGACCGACCGCGCCGCCGACGGCGCGTGCGCTGGCGCAGGAAATTTGTCTGGCCAAAGCGCCGTAAGTGCAAGTAATTCCGTAAGGGATTTTCCGAAGCTCGGCCCACACGCGTTGCTGGAAGGTCGAACCAAGCTCGGCCAGAGGAAAATCGAACTTCGGTTTTCCGCCCGCAAAATACTCCTCCAGCTGCCGTTGCACCTCGCACAGCAGCGGCGTCTCCTCCTCGATTGCACCGGCGGGAAGCTTTTCGGTGAACTCCACGGCGGCAAGAAATCCGCCGCATTCGGTCAGCAGCAGTCGCCCGGCGGGAGACGGCATGGAAAGCACCGAACGCCGCGATGGTTCGCTTTGCAGATTCACAATGCTCTCTTCTTCCGTTTTGCGCCCAATTTGGTTTCCGCCGCGATCCGCACTTTTTTCGAGAGATCGCAGAAAACCATGCGCTCAATCTCCGAGAGCTCCCCGGTAATCAGCTTGTGGCAGCGCTCCACCACATCCTGAATCCGCGGCACGAGCGCGCGTCCTTTTTCCGTCACGTGGAGCCGGAAATTCCGGCGATCCTCCGCATCCACCTCGCGCGTCACAAGTTCCAACTGAATCAGCTGCCGGATCATCGCGGTGGTCGTACTCTTGCCGATCCCCAGTTGCGTGGAAAGCTTCTCCTGCGAAATCCCGTCGCATTCGTCAATCCCCATCAGAAACGGGAACTGCCCCATCGAAACGCCGAGCCGGCGCAATTCGCGCGCATAAAACCGGTGCGTATATCGGCTGATCTGATAAATATCGAGTGTCAATTTCTTCATATTGTGTCTCCTTTGCAGAAATTTTTCAGACCGGACGAGAGTGTCGTTAGACCATCCCCCCAAAAAATCCCGCTCGACATCGGTTAGAGAAAAAATAGCACCTGCCGAACTTTTTTCAAATTTCGATCTTGCTTTTCTTGAAAAAAATATTATATTATATAGTTCGATATAGAACTATTATACAAAAATTTTCAATGGCAAACCTACGGGGAAATTTCATGAATCCGCTCCACTCGTCTTTCCTTCTTGCAGTCGCCGCGCTTCTCTGCGCGTCCCAACCGGAAGCTGCCGCCGCGCCGTCGTCCGGTCCAGCCGCAATCCCAACAGTCCGTGTCGCGCCCGCCACGAAAGTCAAGGAAAGCACGCCCAAGCGTTACGTCGGACTGGTCGAGTCGATCGAACACGTCGATTTGATGCCGCGCGTCACCGGAGAGATCCGCGAAATCTGCTTCAAAGAGGGCGAGTTTGTCAAAAAAGGCGACCTCCTTTACATCATCGAAGACACCACCTACCGTGCCGCCGTCGAGACACTCCAGGCGGAGAAAGAGGCGCTGGAAGCCACCTTGCATTACGCGCAATCCGAATTCAAACGCAACAAACGCCTTGTGGAAAGCAAAGCCGTTTCCGTCTCCGTCTACGACAAAGCAGTGCTCGAAATCAATTCGGCGCGCGCCAGAATCAAGGGGATCGAAGCGTCGCTGACGGACGCCCGGAACAATCTCTCCTACACCAGAATTCACGCCCCGATTTCCGGGCGCATCGGCATCAGTTTGTTCAGCTGCGGCAATCTGGTGACGCCGCAAAGCCCCAAACTCACCAATTTGGAACAGATCGCCCCGATTTATGTCAAATTTTCCCTGAGCGAACGAATTTTCCGGCGCGATTTCGGCGGGCTGGAAACGATCAAAGACCGGGCCGTCGTGCGCGTGCTCCTCGCCGACAACACACTTCACACCGAGGAGGCAAAGATTGCCTTGATCGACAACAAGGTCGACACCTCCAGCGACACCGTCACCGTGTGGGCGGCTTTCCCGAACCAAAATCAACAGCTCATGCCCGGCGGCTTCGTGACCGTGCTCCTTGCGGCGAAAACCGACCGGGAATCCGCCGCGATTCTGCCGTCCGCCTTGCTTGTGCGCGCCGACGGAGAGTACGTTTTTGTGCTTGATCAGACAAACAAGATCGAAATTCGCAAAGTTCGCGTGCTGGGCAACAGCGGAAAATTTCTGATCGTCTCCGGGCTGGACGGCACCGAGACGACCGTCGTGGACGGAACCCACAAGATCCAGCAGGGAATGATCGTCAAGCCCGTTCCGGCGGCCGCGTTGCCCGCCGGGAACAAGTAATCGAAAGGACACCGGCAAAAAATGTTCTCCGAAATCTTCATCCGTCGTCCGAAGTTCGCCTTTGTGCTGTCGATCGTGACCTTGCTGGTCGGCACGATTTGTCTCTTCCAACTGCCGATCTC
Organism: Victivallaceae bacterium; assembly: GCA_028691615.1. GTDB lineage: Bacteria > Verrucomicrobiota > Lentisphaeria > Victivallales > Victivallaceae > JAQUYX01. The sequence continues at coordinate 7,936 of JAQUYX010000032.1, read as the reverse complement.
CGAGTACCCGGAAATCGCGCCGCCGACCGTCAAAGTCACCGCCGTCTACCCGGGAGCGACCTCGCAGGTGATCGCGGAAACCGTCGCCAGCGTGATCGAGGAGCAGGTCAACGGCATTGAAGACCTTCTCTATTTCAAAAGCGAGAGCGACAACAACGGCAATTACACTCTGACCTTGACCTTCCGCCCCGGCATCAACTCCGACATCGCGCAAGTCAACGTTCAAAATGCCGTTCAGCGTTCAGAAGCCCAGCTGCCGGAGACCGTCCGTCAGATCGGCGTAGTCACCAGGAAACAGTCCACAGATATCGCCGGAGTCTACTCCTTTCGCACCAACGGCAAAAAACTCTCCCATCTGCAGCTGGCCAACTTCGTGCGCATGAACGTCAAAGATCCGTTCGCCCGCCTGCCCGGACTCGGGTCGGTCGAAATCCTCGGAGAACGCAATTACAGCATGCGCATCTGGCTGGATCCACTCAAGATGTCCTCGCTCAAACTCACCCCCGAAATCGTCATCGGCAAACTCAACAGCCAAAATATCCCCGCCGCCGCCGGCACGATCGGCAGTGAAAAGTCCAACGATTACCTCCAACTCAAACTCGACGTCGACGGCCGCCTCAAGACCCCCGAACAATTCTCCGACATCGTCGTCACCAACCAACAGGGCCGCGAAGTCCGCCTCGGCGACATCGCCAGACTGGAACTGGGCGCCGAACGTTACAGCGAAGACGGATATTTCAACGGCGATCCCAGCGTGGCGCTGGCGATTTACCGGCAGGACGGAGCCAACGCGGTCGAACTGGTGCGCAACGCCAACAAACTTTTACGCGAATTGGAAAAACGCTTTCCCGAAGGCGTAACTTCCGATCTGGCTTACGATCCGTCCAACTACATTCTCGTCAACGTCCGCGAAATCGGACTGACTTTGCTTATGACGCTGCTTCTGGTGGTGGGGATCACCTACCTTTTTCTTCAGAATCTGCGGGCCACGGTGGTTCCCGCCGTCGCCATTCCGGTGTCGCTGATGGGGACGTTTTTCTGCATGGCCCTGCTCGGATATTCGATCAATGTCCTGACCATGTTCGGGTTGATTCTGGTAATCGGCTCCCTGGTCGATGACGCGATCGTCGTGGTGGAAAACACCATGCGGATCATTGAGGAGGAGCATCTGCCGCCGCGCGAAGCGACCATCCGCAGCATGAAGCAAATCACCAGTCCGATGATTGCGGCCACACTGGTCACCGTAGCCATCTATGCGCCGGTCGGTTTCTACGGAGGAATCGTCGGCACAATCTATATGCAGTTCTCCGTGACCATGTGCATTGCGCTGCTGCTCTCGGGATTCAACGCGTTGACCTTGAGCCCCGCGCTCTGCGCGCTGCTGCTGCGCCCCGGACACCAAGAACAGAAGAAAGCGGCGAAGCGAACCGGGTTCTTCTCCTGGTTCGACCGATCGCTCGACATGACCAAAACCAGCTACATTCATTTCTCGCGCTTCATGCTGCGTAGATTCGTGTTGACGATTCTCCTCGTCGGCGGAGTGCTCGCCGCAAATTATCTGATGCTCGGAAAACTGCGCGGAGGGTTTCTGCCCGACGAGGACAAGGGAAGTCTGCTTTGCGAACTGGAACTGCCTCCCGGCGCGGCGCTCAACCGCACCGAACAGGCAATGGCGCAATTCAACAAAATCGGCTTGGCGACCCAAGGAGTCAAAGACATCGTGACGGTCGCGGGATTTTCAATCATGTCCGGCGCGAGCGAAAACCTCGGCTTTGCCATCGTATCTCTGGAGGATTGGTCGAAACGCACCTCGCAGGACACATCCATTCGCGCCATTCGCGACAAACTGATGCTCGAAGGGCTGCAGATTCCAGAGGCGCAGGTGCGCGTATTCCAGCCGCCGGCGATCATGGGGCTGGGGGTGACCGGCGGAGTTACCTTTGCCCTGCGCACCACCGGAAACGATACGCCGCAGCAATTTGAAGGCAAAGTCAGACAAATGCTCGGGACGCTCAACAACAAAGAAAAATTTCCGGACGTGCTTTATGCGTTCAGCTCTTTCAACGCGGCCACGCCGCAGCTTTTTCTGGACATCGACCGCCGCAAAGCGGAAGCCATGGGCATTTCCATCGGCAGCATCTTCACCATGCTGCAAAGCCATCTGGCCAGTTTGTACGTCAACGACTTCAATCTCAACGGCTACTCCTTCAAGGTCAAACTTCAGCTCGACCGCGACGAACGTTCGACCATTACCGATTTCGAGGAGATGACCGTGCAGAATCAGCAAGGCCAAATGGTTCCCGTAACCGCCTTCTCGGATCTGCGACTGACGCTCGGCGCCCACAAACTGGAACGCTTCAATCAGAATATGTCCGCCAGCCTCACGGTGATTCCTGCGCCGGGCAGTTCGTCCGCACAGATCATGAACCGCATTGAAAGCACGCTGGAGCGCGATTTCGGCAAGGAGTACGCCATCAGCTGGACGGACATGAGTTATCAGGAAAAAAACAACACCGGCAAGATTGTGCTGCTGATGGTGCTTGCGGTGGCTTTCGGATACCTCTTTCTGGTGGCGCAATACGAATCCTGGACCATTCCGCTGCCGGTGATTCTGTCGGTGGCGTTCGCCAGTCTGGGCGGAATTACCGCGCTCCACCTCTCCGGAATGCTGCTGGACATCTACGCGCAGCTGGGATTAATCATGCTGATCGGGCTATGCGCCAAGAGTACGATTCTGATGGTGGAATGTTCCATGCAGGAGCGGGATCGCGGCCATTCCATCGCGCGTTCTGCGATCAACGGCATGCATTACCGGTACCGGGCGGTGCTGATGACCGCGTGGAGCTTCATCATCGGGGTATTGCCGCTGCTCTTCGCCACCGGCGCGGGCGCGGAGAGCCGCCGGGTGATCGGGACGACCACCTTCTGGGGAATGCTGACGGCGACTCTGGTGGGAATTGCCTTTGTTCCGCCGCTCTTCGCAATCATTCAAAAGACCCGCGAGAAGGTCAAAGGGCATCGCTAAGTTTCCAATCAACTGGCGCAAAGACCATCCGGCGGCTCAAATGACGGCACGGACAAAAATCCCGCCATTCCTTCGCAAAAAAACCGACCGAAGTGTTGCTTTTTTTCTTTTGTATCCTATAATATGAAAGAAACGGGAATCTTCGGCTCACAAAATGAAGGAGTATCATTTTTATGTCGATCATCGCAATCCTCTCCTTTCTGGCCGTCACCGGCTTAGTCGCGTTGGGAACCTGGCTTCTCACACGCAAATCGGAACACACGTCGAAGGACGGATTCTTTCTGGCGGGCCGTACGCTGACGTTTCCGGTCATCGCCGGTTCGCTGCTGCTGACCAACCTTTCCACCGAGCAGATGGTCGGCTTGAACGGGAGCGCCTACGCCAGCGGGCTGGCGGTCATGGCGTGGGAAGTCATCGCGGTGGTCGCGCTGGTGCTTATGGCAATGATTTTCCTTCCGAAATTCCTGAAGGCGGGAATCACCACCGTGCCGCAATATCTGGAACAGCGCTTCGATCGCGGGACGGAACTCTTCTGCAACGTGATTTTTCTGCTGGCCTACGCAGTGATTCTCGTCCCGATCATTCTCTACACCGGCGCGCAGGGAATGATCGGCATTCTCGGGTTGGAAAATATTCTCAGCGGCACTCTGGGGATCGTTTCCGAATACGGACAGCTCTTTACAATCTCGCTGGTGGTGGCAGTCATCGGTTCACTGTACGCGCTCTGGGGCGGGCTGAATTCCTGCGCGGTCTCCGACACGCTCAACGGCATCGGCCTTCTGATCGGCGGATTTCTGATTACCTACTTTGCCTTTGTCGCCTTGGGCGGCGAAAGCGGAATGCTGCACGGCATCAACATTTTCATGCAGGAAGCCTCGGCGGCGGGACGGTTGAATTCGGTCGGCGCGAACAATTCGGAAGTGCCGTTCTGGGGGTTGTTTTCCGGCATTCTCTTCATCAACGTGTTCTATTGGTGCACCAACCAGCAGATCATCCAGCGCACGCTCGGAGCGAAATCTCTGGCGGAAGGGCAGAAAGGCGTGTTGCTGACCGGCTTTCTGAAGCTGATCGGACCGCTTTATCTGGTCATTCCGGGGCTGATCGCCTTCGTGATGGCGATGGACAAATTCCAACTGATCCAAGTGCCGTCCAGCGACAAAGCCTATGGCGCGCTGGTTGCATTTGTGCTGCCCAAGCCGCTGCTGGGATTTTTTGCGGCCGTATTGCTCGGTGCGATTCTCTCCAGTTTTAATTCCGTGTTGAACAGCACCTGCACGATGTTCAGCCTCGGAATCTATCAGCGGCTGATCGACCCGAATGCAGAGGACCGGAAACTGGTCGCGGTGGGGCGCTGGTTCGGTCTGATCATGACCGTTGTGTGTATTTTTGTGGCGCCGCTGCTGTGCAAAGCGGGCGGGATTTTCAACTATCTGCAAACGATGAACGCGCTCTATTTCATTCCGATCCTTGCGGTTGTATTGGTGGGAATGTTCTCAAAGCACGTTCCGGCCTGCGCAGCGAAAACGGCGCTTGCGCTCGGGATTTTGCTGATCGGGCTCGGGTATTTTGTCCATCCATTCAGCCTGGTGCTTCAAGTGATGAGCCAATACTATTTTGTGGCGCTCGTCTTTGTTTTTCTGATCGTGCTGATGCTTGTCATCGGCAAAATCAGTCCGCGGGCGACCGCGTATGTCGCCGTCGACGCCAAGGCCACCGATCTGACGCCGTGGGCGGGGACACCCTATGTCAGTGCGGGGCTGATTCTGATTGTGGTGGCAATCTACTGGTATTTCGCAGACTTCTCGATCCTCTGAGACGACACGGACCAAACTCGCACCGCGTTTCCCGGTTCCTCGAAAATAGCACTGCTTCTCGGGGAATCGGATTGTATTTTTTCCCTTTCATGCTATATTATAACGCGCAAGAATTTTATCGGAGGAAAATCAATTTTCAACGTGGGAAGGACCTGCTATGACCGCATCCATCGATCGCAGCAAATTGAGCAAAGAAGATCTTTACCATTACGACATGCTTCTGTCCGCCCGTGACGCAGTTCACAAACGAATGGAATATCATGCCTCCGACGCGCTCGACGCCGAAAACCTCGAGAAACGCGGAGTCAATACTCACATGGCCGACGTTTCAGGCGACAACTCCCGCCATGAAATGGATTTGCGTCTTCTGACCGAAGACGGCGACGTCATCCAGCTCATTGAAGACGCGATTGATCGGCTCGCCAACGGAGAGTACGGCCGCTGCTGCGACTGCGGCGAAAAAATCTCCAAAGGCCGTCTCGACGCCCGTCCTTACGCGCTGTATTGCATCAAATGCAAAAGCATCCGCGAGCAGAACGGCGGAATCAATCCGAAATTTCACTAGTTGATTTTCATGAAACTGCCGAGTCCCGCATTTTTGAACCGTCTTGTCCCATCCTCCCGGCGGGAAACCGTCTGGGTCGGGATCAGTGCGCTGGCCGGAGTGCTGCTTCTGCTGCTGGATCAGTGGAGCAAACATCTTCTGGTCAGTAGGTTTGCAATGCATGAATCCCACCCGGTGATCCCCGGGTGGTTTGCCATCACCCGGGTCGCCAACAAAGGCGCGGCGTTCGGGATCCTGCAGAATCAGCGGTTTCTGCTGCTTGGAATCGCGCTGGCAGTGGCGTTCGGCGTGTTCTTTTGTTTCCGAAAGCTCACCGAGGACTTTCCGGAACGCGTTCTGGCGGTGTTCTTTGTGCTGTCCGGGCTGTTCGGAAACTCCATCGACCGGCTCTGGCGCGGAGAAGTGGTGGACTTTCTGGACGTTCACTACTACAATATTTATCATTATCCGACGTTCAATATCGCCGACTGCGCCATTTGCACGGGGGTGTTCCTCTTCATTCTGTCCACGCTGCTGCGGAAGGCGCCGTCGGAGGACTGCTGAAAAAACGCTTCCGCACTCCGGCAACACACGTCACGATTGCCATTTCTGCGCAGCCCCTGCGGCGGCAACGCAAATGGCCTGCGGAATTTATAACAAACGCGCGGCGAGCGCGGCCAACTGGCTTCGTTCGCTTTTGGACAGCGTGACATGTCCATGCAACGGCTGGCCTTTCAACCGTTCCGCCGCATAGGTCAAGCCGTTGCTGGAGGCATCCAGATAAGGATTGTCGATCTGGCGGGGATCGCCGGTCAAAACCATTTTGGTGTCTTCTCCGGCGCGGCTGATGATGGTTTTCACCTCGTGCGGAGTCAAATTCTGCGCTTCATCCACGATCACGAATTGCCGGGGGATGCTCCGCCCGCGAATGTAGGTCAAGGCCTCCAATTCAATCCGCCGCGACGAGATCAGCGATTCGGCCGTCGGACGCGAAGGGGAATGCTTGCCTTTGCCGTTGCCATTGCCGGAGTCTGTCGTCTGGAGCAGATACTCGAGATTGTCGAAGATCGGCTGCATCCAGTTGTTGAGCTTGGCGTCCTTGCTTCCCGGCAGAAAACCGATGTCGTTGCCCAATGGAATAATCGGGCGGGAGATGAGGATTTTTTCATACAGTTTTTCGTTCAATGTGGCCGACAGCGCCGCGGCCAGCGCCAGCAGGGTTTTCCCCGTGCCAGCTCCGCCGACCAGAGTCACCAGTTTGATCGCCGGATCAATCAGCACGTCGAGCGCCATACGCTGCGCCATATTGCGGCTGGTGATGTTCCACACCGCCTCCCCGCGCGGGTCCAGCGGATGCAGCAATCCGTCTTCCCCGTGAAAACGGGCCAGCGCGGTATGCTTGCCGCTCGACGCGTCTTTCAGCACCAGAAACTCGTTGGCGATCGGCGACACGCCCTCCGGCGGCTCGACGCCGCCTTCCCCGAAAAGAAGATCAATGACGCGACCGGGCACTTCCACCTCGACAAACCCGGTGTAGAGCGCGTCGCAATCGACCTTTTCGCGCTCGAAATCCATCACGGTCAACCCCAAAGCGTCCGCTTTGAGGCGCAAATTGATGTCCTTGCTGATGAAAACGACCTTCTTGCGCGACGAACGATCCAGAGCCACTGCTACGCGCAAAATCCGGTTGTCAGGGGAATCCGCACCGAGATCGGAATGGAAGACATTGCGCATCTCCTCGCCGAGTTCGGAGTCCAGAGACGCGGCGGTCAGGACAAAGAGCCGTCCGGAAGCCACGGCGGAGATTTTGGACAGGGGCACCCCGCTGCGCAGGTTGCCAATCTCGCGCAGAGAATCAAGTTTGCGAATGGCGCTGCGCGCATTGCGTCCGAGTTCATCCTGATTTTTCTTGAAGCGATCCAGTTCTTCGACCACCGCCATCGGGACGATGACATCATTCTCCTGAAAAGCCTCAATGCTGTTCGCGCTGTGAAGCAGCACATTGGTGTCGAGCACAAACGTCTTGACCATAAATAAGGAACCCCCTTCTCGTTTTCACTGCCCCCCAAAAAGAACGCGTCCAATCTCTCCCCGGCAAAACAACGGCACGAGCGATTCCGCAAAATGCGTCGCGACTTTGGGCCGTGTCGTCATTGCGGCGCCCCCGCCGCATAAAGCGCGGCCGCCTGACCGCACTCCCGATTAAGCTCCTCGAAAAATTGCTCCATGAATCGCGCCCGCCTTCGTGCCAAACGCCGCCCTTCCCCGGTGAGCATCCCAGCCGGAAGCTTGCTCAATTTCACCAGATATTCCCGATACGCCGTATCTTCCCGGCTGTATTCGGCATGGGAAAGCGCCTCCTCCCGGGTATTGTGAAGACGTGCCCTTGCCGCTCCGGCAAAAAGGAACGCCCGTCCAATGCCCGCGGCGCCCAACGAATCAAGTTTATCCGCGTCAAAAAGGATTTTTCCCTCCAGCGAATCGGGCATCTGCCCCCGCCGGTAACGGTGTGTGGCAATGCAGTCGCGCACCCGTTCGGCAAACGGCATGGAC
>JAQUYX010000031.1 GCA_028691615.1 Victivallaceae bacterium | reverse complement strand
TCCCGCATGAAACACCACCGCGCCGGCGGTTTCCGCCTGATCCAAACCGGTGATCTCATACCCCTTCTGATAATGTCCGGGATACCCGCCGGAGGCAATCACCACCGACACGGCCACGTCGTCGTCCCAGCTGAGCTTCGCCGATGCGAGATTTCCTTCGACCGTCTTGAGCATAATATCCGCAAGATCCCCCTTCAGGCGCCGCAGCACCGGCTGCGCCTCGGGATCGCCGAACCGCACATTGAATTCCAGCACCTTCGGCCCCTTGTCCGTAACCATCACGCCGACGAAGATGACGCCGCGAAAATCCAGCGACTCTTTTTGAATGCCGCTGAGAAAACGGTTCAGGATGTCCTGCTCGATGATCTTCATGACCTGCGCTGTCACCACCGGCGCCGGGGAATACGCCCCCATTCCACCGGTATTCGGCCCCTTGTCCCCGTCGAAAACCCGCTTGTGATCCTGACTGGACGCAAGGGGAACGATGGTTTTGCCGTCGGTCAATGCGAAGATCGACGCCTCCTCCCCCACCAGACACTCTTCAATCAAGACCTTGCTCCCCGACGCACCGAACGCGCCCGAGAAACACTCGTCGGTAAATGCGCACGCCTCGTCGGCGGATTCCGCCACCAGCACGCCTTTGCCCGCGGCCAGACCGTCGGCCTTAACGACAATCGCCGTCTCGCCGGAGGCAAACTCTTCGCGAATATATTTCCCGGCGGCGGCCGCATCGGTGAAAGAGCGCGCCTTGGCCGTGGGAATATGGTTGCGCACCATGAAGTTTTTGGCAAACTCCTTGCTTCCCTCCAATCCGGCGGCGTATTGATCCGGGCCGAACACCGCCAGGTTCCGGCTCCGAAACACATTGACGATTCCCGCGCAGAGCGGAGCTTCGGGGCCGACCACGGTCAAGCCGATCTGGTGCGCCACGGCGAAATCCGCAAGTTTCTCCAACTCGCCAACTTCAATCGGAACACATTCAGCGACTTTGGCGATGCCCGCGTTTCCGGGGGCGCAATACAGTTTGTCACACAGCGGACTCTGCGCAAGTTTCCAGCACAGGACATGTTCGCGTCCGCCCGATCCGACCACCAGAATATTCATGATGTTTGCTCCGCTTCCATTCTGCGTATTCATTGCTCCAGAAAGCGGTAATATACTCCTTCCCGCCGACTTTTGCAAAGTCCGGGCGCAAAAAAGCGGAGGCATTTTCCCGCCTTCGCTTTTGGGACGGCAGCGCCGTCTTTTGGCATTGCCGTCTGTCCGAGGCCCTCAGAGATTAGAGATTCCGGTAAGACTCCCATTCGGGTTCGTGCATGAAAACCCAGTCGTAATATTTGCGCATGGTCAGATTGGCGGCGGCCTCCTCGTCGAGAATCACCACCACATTCGGATGCAGCTGGATCGCCGATCCGGTGACCATGCTGGTCAACGGCCCTTCAATCGCCTTGGCGACAATCGCGGCCTTCTCCGCTCCGGTCACCAGCATGACAATCCGGCGCGCATCCAGCACGGTTCCAACCCCCATAGTGAAAGCGCGCAGCGGCATATCCTCCGGACGCTGGAAAAGCGGCGAATTCTGCGCATAGGTTTCCGGCGTCAACGCCTTTGCCCGCGTGCGGCTGGAAAAACTCGACAGCGGCTCGTTGAATCCGATGTGCCCGTCGCAGCCGATGCCCAAAAGCTGCAGATCAATGCCGCCGGCCGCTTCGATCGCCGCCTCGTAACGCTCGCCCTCGGCCTCGACATCCTCGGCCAGACCATACGGCAGATTGGTGTTGCGCTTGTCGATATTGATATGGTCGAACAGGTGATGATTCATGTAGTAGCGGTAGGAATTTTCATTTTCCGGCGCCATTCCGATGTATTCATCGAGATTGAACGACGACGCCAGCGAAAAATCCAGCGCCTCCTCCTTGCACATGCGCGCCAGCTCCGCGTAAACCGCTTCCATCGTCCGGCCGGTGGCCAGACCGAATACCATTTTGGGATTCTCCCGCAGCGCATCCCCCATCAGTTGGGCGGTAAGACGAACGGCGCTCTTGGTGTCTTTTCTGACGATCACTTCCATTTTTCAGCATCCTTTCCTTTGGTATTTCGACGCAAAATATTTCACGGTTGCACGCATCCCCTCTTCAAAACTATGCTCCGGCACAAATCCGGTCGCCTTGAGCTTGTCCACCGCGGCCAGCGAATGCCGGACATCCCCGGCGCGTTCGCCCAGATGTTCGACTTCGCTTCGGGAGTCGGTGGCCGCCTTGATCTTTTCGACCAGATCGTTAATGGTGATGCGTCCGCCGTAGGCCACATTGAAGACCCCGGTGTACTCATGCGTCGCCATAAAGAGATTCGCCGCAGCCACATCCTTGACATAGATGAAGTCCCGCGTCTGCCCGCCGTCTCCGAAAATCGTGATCTTCTCGCCCGCAACCGCGCGCGCCGTAAAAATCGGCACCGCCGCGGCATAGGCGCTTTTCGGATCCTGACGCGGGCCAAACACATTGAAGTAACGCAGACAGGCGGTCTGAAGCCGTCCCGACTGCGTGTACATATTGCAATAGTATTCCCCGTCCAGCTTGGTCACGGCATACGGACTTTTCGGCTCCGGAACCATCTCTTCGCGCTTGGGAAACACCGGATTGTCCCCGTAGATGGCCGCGCTGGTCGAAAAACACAGCTTCTTCACCTTCGCGCACGCCGCGGCTTCCAGCACATTGAGCAATCCGTTCACATTGATGTCCACGCACTCGTGCATTCGGGTCATCGACTCCGGCACGCTGATGAGCGCCGCCAGGTGAAACACATAGTCAACCCCCTCCATCGCACGGGTCACCGCATCCATGTCCCGGATGTCCCCCAGACGGAAATCAACCTTCAATCCGTCGAGATTCTTCCGGTAGCCGGTGCGGAGGCTGTCAAGTACGACGATCTCCGCCTTGCCCTGAAGCGCCTCGGCAATGTGACTGCCGATAAATCCGGCCCCGCCGGTAATCAATACACGCATGATTTCATTTCCCCCGTGTCGAAAAATCGTAATTTTCCAGCTCCGCAGGCAGCTCCGGAACCGTCTTGGGCGCGCCGCCGGAACGGATCGACTCCGCACCGAGCACCCCGCACGCCACGCTGTAACGGGCGGCCTGCGGCGTCGATTTGACCTCGGAGGGATCGCCCTGAAGCATCTTGACGAAGCTGCCGACGATTTTGGGATCGGCACCGCCGTGGGAACCGGCGCTCGGCGGCATGCGGCAGGTGATGTCCCCTTCCAAACGGAACCGGTCGCAGCGCCGCGTCCACACCTGAACGGTCGCATCGTCGCCGTCGCCGTAATTTTCCAGACGGCCCTTCGAACCGATCACCGTGTAATTGCGGCAGACATCCGGCGTGAAATGGCACTGGACATAGCAGGCCTGCACCCCGTTGAGCAGCTGCATTTGAACCATATTGATATCTTCATTGTCGATATCCGGATAAAATTCGGTCTGCTCCTCCGGCGGCCAGTGTTTTTCGCCCCAGACCTCCCCAATGGTCAACCCCGGCAGATGCTCCTGCCCCTTCGGACGGCGCGGCAGGCGGTCGTACATCGCCATCGTGCCGAAGCCGTGAACCCGGTGCGTGTGACTGCCGGCCAGCCAATGAATGATGTCAATGTCGTGCGCCCCCTTCTGAAGGAGCAAACTGGTCGTATATTTGGTGTTGGCGTGCCAGTCGCGGAAATACGCGTCGCCGCCGTAGCTGATGAAGTGGCGGCACCACACGGCTTTGACCTCGCCGATCACGCCGGAATCGATCAGATCCTTCATCTGATTGGTGAAATTCATGTAGCGCATATTATGCCCGAGCAGCAGCGGCGTGCGGGAATCGCAGGCCGCGCGCAAAATCCGGTCGGCGCCTTCGATGGTGATGGCGATGGGTTTTTCCAGATAAACCGCCACCTTGTGGTTCAATGCGAAAACAGCCATCTCCTCATGCAGATGATCCGGCGCGGTCACAAATACGCCGTCCAGCTGTTCCTTCTCGATCATTTCCCGGTAATCGGCATATCCCTTGACAGCAGAATGAAACTTTTCCTTGTAGCGTTCGACAAAGGCATTTCTCTGCATGTCATAGGGGTCGGCTCCGGCGACGACTGCGGCGCCGTGTTCAGGATCGTGCGCATAATCGCCGAGCGTTCCCCGGCTGCAAGTGCCGATGATCCCGAGACGAAGTGTTTTGTTCATGATGCGATTCCTCTCCTTTGGTGTTTAGTCGATGGACGCTTCCAGTTGACACATTTTTGCATATTGCTCCTCAATCGAACGAACCAGCGCGAGCTGGGTCCGGCAGCGGTCGAGGTTGTGCTGCTCGCGGTGAATCCGGAAATAAACGTCGCCTTCCAAATAATCTGTGAGGAAACGGCAGCCGATTTCCAGCGTGATTAATTTGCCGGAGAAGGGCAGATTTTCCCGTTCCGTGCGATTCAAACAGCCGCCGCACCCGGCCAGATAGCCGCGCAGCAGCGCCTCGAAAAATTCAAAACGCATGGTGACTTTGCCAAGATCCAATTCGTCCTCCGGCGCGGGACTGGTTCCCGTGCGCACCATGTCGCCGAAATCGTAATGCGCCAGTCCGGGCATGACCGTGTCCAAATCGAGCACGCAAATGCCCTCTTTGCTGCGGTCGTCAATCAAAACGTTGTTGAGCTTGGTATCGTTGTGTGTGATCCGTTCGGGAATCAGGCCGCGGCGGTTGAGCTCGATGAGCTTGCCGGCTTCATCGGCGCGGGAGAAGATGAAATCAATCTCGGCAGCCACCGAAGCGGATCGATGGCAAACGTCCTTTTTGACCGCCGCTTCGAGCTTGGCAATCCGGTCGGGCGTATCATGAAAATGCGGAATGGTTTCGTGCAGCCGGGGGGATGGCATATCCGCCAGATCCAGCTGGAATCGGCCGAACGCCTGCGCCGCGGCATAGGCCTGCGAAGGCTTTTCGAGCACATCGAACGTGCGGGCATTTTCGACAAAGATATAACAGCGCCAGTATGCGCCTTCCTCGTCCACATAATACGGTTTATTGTCCAGACGGTTGCGCAGGAGATAGAGCGTGCGCCGGTTGCTTCGGGGCGTTTCCGCCTCGAGCTTGGCGCGAATGTGACTGGTGACACGGTCGACGTTTTCCATAAGCGCCACCGGATCGCGGAAGACGTTGGTGTTGATCCGCTGGAGCGTGTAGTGGACGGGCGTCCCGCCCTGATCGTAGATGACCTGGTAGGTTTCATTGATGTGGCCGGTTCCGAAAGGAATGGCCACATTGAACTCTCCGAGGATGTCGAATTTGGAGGCAATGGCGGCGAGATCGCGTTTCATAATGGAATGAGAATCCTTCTTATGGTTGTTCTAAAAAAGTTTTTCCGGATAGACTTCGCGACGCGTCAACTCCGCCAGCGATGCGACCACCTTTTCCCGATCCTCGCGGTAGGTGATGCCGAACCAGCTGTCCGAACTGATTGCAACTTTGACGCGGGCGCGTTTCTGACGGATCATGGCGTCGGCGACAAAGGGGATATAAAATTCGCTTTTCGGTGCGCTGCCTTTCTCGCGCAGGAAATCGACAAAAAGCGTTTCCAGTTCCCCAAAAAGATCCGGACGGAATCCCCACATATTCATGGAGACAATCTCACGCCCGTCGAACGCGCGTCGGCTGCCGTCTTCCAACAGACTGTACGCGCCGTCGCCTTCCCGGAAAATCTGCGTGTGTTCCACCACGGATTGCAGGAAACCGTCCGCCCCGACCTGACAAACTCCGCGGGAGACCGAACCATTGTCGGAGAGCGTGTTCGCCAAATAAAAACCGCACATCGACCACGCTCCGGGCCCTTTGTCCTGCGCCAGCTCCTCATGCAGCAGCCGGAACCCGTCGCGTCCGTAGAAATCGTCGGCATTGAGGACGGCGAAGGGATTGGTCACCAGATCGCGGGCGGCGTAAACCGCCTGCCCGGTTCCCCACGGCTTGGTCCGCCCCCCCGGAACGGAAAAATTTCCGGGCAGATCGTCAAGGCGCTGAAACGCGTACCGGACGGAAATTTTGCCGTCGTAGCGGCTGCCCACCACGCGCTTGAACGGCTCCTCGATGTCTTTGCGGATAATAAAGACCACATCGTCGAACCCTGCGCGCATCGCGTCAAAAACAGAATAATCCAGCAATGTTTCCCCGTTCGGCCCAAGTTCGTCCAGCTGTTTGAGTCCGCCGTAGCGGCTGCCCATGCCGGCGGCCAGAAGCATCAGGGTTGTTTTTGCCATTTTCCGACTCCTTTTTGCAAACGTGATTTATGCCAAACCAAAGATTTTTTTTACTTCAGGTAGTTTCCCGCAGGATCAGCTCGCAGCCGACCTGTTCGGCGGGAATTTCCATTCCGTCGCGTTCCATACGCAACAGCAGCAGTTCAACCGCTTTGCCCCCGACCCGTCCCGGATGCAGCGACACCGAAGAGAGCGCCGGAGTCAGCGAACGCGCCAGCGCCACATCGTCGAATCCGATCACCGCCAAATCGCGGGGAATTGCGCGCCCGGCCAGATGGGCGCAGCGCACAATTCCGAGCGCCAGAATATCATTGGCCGCAAGCACACAGTCGATTTCGGGGCGTGCGGCAAGCAATTCATCCATCGCCCGGATTCCGTGATCGGCGGACGCTCCGCCGACGGCGAATGCCACAGGAATCTCTTCGCCCCACACGCTTTGAAATCCCTCACGTTTGCGCCGGTCGAGCACGCCGCCGACATACGCGGGAAATTTTCTTCCGGTGTCCCGGAAATATTTGCCAGCCAGAAACGCGCCGCGATAGTTGTCAAACCGTACCGCATTGCGATTTTCGGCATCGATCCGCCCGATGGAGACCACCGGGATTCCCGCCTGCGCGGCGAGGGCAAAAAGCTCCTTCGACTCGACCGATCCGGCGACGATCACCGCCCCGGAGAGCGCGCCGGAGAGCAGCTGTTCGCGGCAAAGTTCGACTTCGTCGCGGCTGCCGGGGGGAAAGGGGATAGACTCGAGCGCCAGATGCCTTCCCCGCAGCTCCCGCCCCATGCCGAGCAGAATTTCGCTCATAAAATAGTCCGGCTCAGTCGCGCTCCATTGGGGAAAAAACACGCCGACCGCCTGTCGTCCGCCGCCGGCCAGAGTAGCAGCATGAATATTGGCGTGATAGCCGAACCGGTCCGCCTCGTCCAAAATCCGACGTCTGGTGGCGTCGCTGATCCGGCCGTTCCGCGAAAAAGCGCGGGAAACCGTCGCGGGGGACAATCCCAGATAACTGGCAAATTGCTTGATGTTCGGCTTCACTCAAACGGATCCTGTTTTGAAACAAATCATGACACTCGGTACATTTGTGGAAACGATTACGCACTTAAAATAACATGAATCCCAAAAATTACAAGGTTTTCGCAAGAAGTTTTTTTGCTTTTTTGCGGAAACGTTTTCGCAAACAGGGTTGCCTTTTCTTTTTTGCATGCTATGTTAAGGCGGTGTAAATAAAAGTTCCGCCCCCCATTTGCGAGCCGCCGGGAAACATGACGCGAGTTTGGCCTCGAGTGCCGTCCAATCAATCGGAGAATTACTAAAATGACAGAAAAAATGAAACTGCATCTGGTTCCGGAGCTGGATCCGGCTTTCGAGCCGGTTTCCCTCGTTCTTCGCGCGGCGCGAACCTGTGCAAAGTCGGGGCGGTGTTTGCATTTTGCGCTGGAACGCGCCGCAGACAGTGTCACTTCATTCCATCTGCCGCTCCCCGACGAAGGAAACGCGGCGTACCGTCTGGCCGAACGAACGCTCAAAACGCTGCTGTGGTGTCACGGCGCCCGGCGCGTCTTTCTCGCCGGCGACACCCCGATCGCAACACGTCTGGCATCCAGCTACGCGCCCGGCGCGGACCGCGCCTTCGACGCGGATATGATGCGCAAGATCTATGAGGATTTCGCGATTCTCCCCTGCCGGGAGTCGGATCTTCCGCCCCCCGCGGAATCCGCCCGGCGCCTCGGCGGGCATACCGACGGCGCGCGCGTCGGCTTCGACCTCGGCGGAAGCAATCGCAAATGCGCGGCGGTGCTCGACGGCAAAGTCGTCCACAGCGAATCAGTCAAATGGAATCCGTATTTTGAACGCGACGCCCAATATCACAAAAAGGAAATTCTCGATTCCATCCGGCGCGCGGCGGCGCATCTGCCGCGTCTCGACGCGGTGGGCGGATCCTCCGCCGGGGTATTTGTCGACAACCAAGTACGCGTGTCTTCGCTTTTCCGCGGCATCGCCGAGCAGGACTTCGCCGCGACCGCCGGAAAACTTTTCCTGGAGATCGCCGCCGAACTGAACGTCCCCTTCGCCGTCTTGAACGACGGGGAAGTGGCCGCGCTGGCCGGCAAAATGAGCGAGCACTGCGAAGGCGGCGTGCTGGGGCTTTCGCTCGGCACCAGTCTGGCCGGCGGCTATGTCCGGCCGGACGGAACTTTGACAGACCATCTCGACGAACTGGCATTCGTGCCGCTGGATCTCGGCAAAGAAGCTCGCGCCGACGAGTGGTCCGGCGACTTCGGCTGCGCCGTGCAGTACTTAAGCCAGCAGGCGGTCGCCTGTCTGGCGCAGCGGGCGGGATTTTCCTTCGCATCGGACACCCCGGCCGGAGAGGTCACATGGGAGGTGCGCGACGCCATGGAGCGCGACGACCCGCGCGCGAAAAAAATCTATCGGACGCTCGGAGTCTACCTCGGTCATGCCGCGGCGTATGATGCGAATTTTTACGACTACAAAACCTTGCTGCTTATGGGCGGCGTGGCGGCCGGCAAAGGCGCCGAGACGATGCTCGCCACCGGTTCCGAAGTGCTTGCCGCGGAGTTTCCGGAACTGGCAATCGACCTCCGGCAACCAGGAGAAGCGTTCAGCAAGCTCGGTCAGTCGGTTGTGGCCGCTTCCCTGCCGCAGCGCTGATGCTTGGCGGCAAATAAAAAAACGACGGGACAAAAGGATTGTCCCCCTTGACGAAACAAGGTTCCCAGCGTATAGTGCATTCCGGGAGAACGCGCGTTGCGACGGCATATGGCATATCGCGTTTGCTTAATTTCCGGCAGAACAGGATTCACAGCGCACCATGAATGAACCACTGGCGACCATCAAACGCAATCTTTTTTTCGACGAGGAATTTCCTCTGGCCGTGATCTGCAGTTGCGATTCCAGTCGGAAAATCAATGACAGCATCCGTTTCCGGCGGGAATTCTGGAAAATCGCATTTATCGCCGCGGGCGACGGAGAATTGCTCCTGGGGCGCGCAGCCTATCCGATTCAGCCGGGGACGGTCATGCTCATTCATCCCGGCGCGCGCACGACCTATCGGATGAAGCAGGATTCCATTGTGGTGTACAACATTGTTTTCGATCCGAAGATCATCTTCCGGGAACTCAAGGAACTGCCGGATAAATTCCGTTTTTTTTCCATCTTCGACGCGGATTTCCGGCAGGAGGAAAAGCAGGAGGCCGCCTGCTGTTATGTTCATGCCGCCAGCCACGCGGCCGGGCAGACGGTCAAGGCGCTCTACCGCGAATACGAAAAAAACCAGAGCAATCGCAACGCCATGCTCAAACTCAAATTACTGGAGCTGCTGATCCTGCTTTCGCGCGAAGGCGAGAAAAACCTCCGGATGCTGCGCCATGAAGCCATCGTCGATTATGTCGACCGGATGCTCGAGGAACATTTCCGGGAACCGCTTTCCGTGGCGAATCTGGCAGCCTCGGTCGGTGTGACGCCGAACCACCTGAGCCGGGTCTACCGCGCCGTCCGGCAGGGCGGAATTGCGGCCCGTTTAAAAATGCTCCGGCTGACTGCGGCGACGCAGGAACTCAAGCGCGGAAACCGAAGCATATTTGCTATTGCAAACCGCTGCGGATTCAATGATTTAAGTTATTTTCACCGGGCTTTTTTTGCCACCTTCCACTGCACCCCGGGGGAGTACCGGAACGAGCCGGTTTCTTGCAAAAAGAAAGAAACGGGTGTATCTTATAAGAAAACAATGTCGGGGAAAGGCGTCCGCCTTCGCACCCCGCGGGAAGGGAATTGAACAGAATGGGCAACGCTTTTTTCGTTTTTTCCGGCCAAGGCGCACAGACGGTCGGAATGGGTCGCGACCTTTATGAAGAGATTCCGGAAGCGAAGGCCGTCTTTGATCAGGCGGATCTCGCCTTGGGATTTCCGCTGACGGAAATCATTTTCAACGGCCCGGCGGAGAAGCTGACCGAGAGTCGTTATTGCCAGACGGCAATCTACACCATGAGCTGCGCCGCGCTGGCCGCGTTCCGGGCGCGCTTCCCCGAAGTAAAAATCGATGGCTGCGCCGGATTGAGTCTCGGAGAATACGCCGCGCTGCATGCGGCGGGAAGTTTCTCCTTTGCCGAAGGCCTCAAACTTCTGGCGCGTCGCGGAGAATTGATGGACAAAGCCTGCAAGGCGAGCGAAGGCGGCATGGCGACCGCGCTGGGCGGAGAAGTCAAGCAGATTGTCGAAGTCGCCGCGCGGTGCGGCGTCGATGTCGCCAATTACAACAGCCCCGGGCAGACGGTTCTTTCCGGCGGAAAAACCGAAATTCTCGCGGCGGTTGAAATGCTCAAGGCGCAAGGCCTGCGCAAGGTTGTCGTGCTCAACGTCGCGGGAGCCTTCCACTCGCGCCTGATGCAGCCGGCGGCCAACGAGTTTGCCGGCGATCTGGCGGCGGCGCAGCTGGTTCTGCCGAAGGTCCCGGTCTATCAGAATTACACAGCGGATACGCCCAAATCAACGGAGGAACTCCGGGAAAATCTGGCGAAACAGATTTCCGGGTCGGTCCGTTGGGAAGAGTGCGTGCGCAAGCTGGCCGCGCACTGCGACACCATGATTGAATTCGGTCCGGGCAACGTGCTCACCGGTCTGATGCGCCGGACGATTCCGGAAGTCAGATGCTTCAACATCAACACACTCGACAGTTTCAGCGCTTTCGCGTTGTAATGGTCGAATCAAGAAAGGAAAACAGAAAAATGAAGACACTGGAAAACAAGGTCGCCATCGTGACCGGCGGCGCGCGCGGCATCGGCAAAGCCATCTGCAAACGTCTGGCCTCCGAAGGCGCGAGTCTGGCGATCGTGGACATCATGCAGGAAGTCGCCGAAGAAGCGGCCGCCGAGTTTGTCGCCGCAGGTGTCACAGCGCGAGCCTACGCCGCGAATGTGGCGAAAAACGCGGATGCGAAAGCGACCGTGGACAAGGTTCTGGCGGATTTCGGTCATGTGGATATTCTGGTCAACAACGCGGGCATCACCAAAGACACGCTGATTCTGCGGATGACCGAAGAGCAGTGGGACGCGGTTCTGGCGGTGAATCTCAAGGGTGCGTTCAACTTCACGCAGGCGGTCTGCAAGCCGATGATGAAGCAGCATTCGGGCAAAATTGTGAACATCGCCTCCGTGGTCGGTGTCATGGGCAATGCCGGACAAGCGAACTACTCGGCGAGCAAAGCCGGTGTGATCGCGCTGGCCAAGACGACGGCCAAGGAATTCGGCGGGCGCAACATTCAGGCGAACGCGGTTGCCCCCGGATATATCATCACGGACATGACCGCGAAACTCTCCGAGGAAGCGACGAACCGTTTTCTGCAGATCATTCCGGCCGGACGCGGCGGGAAACCCGAGGACGTGGCGAACGTCGTCTATTTTCTGTGTTCCCCGGATTCCGACTATGTCACGGGGCAGGTCATCCACGTTGACGGCGGGATGCTGATGTAAGAGAAGCGGCGAGCTGCGCGGTTTTCGGAACGGTGCAGTCTCGCAGATATGTGTCTTTTTTCGGAAAAAGCAGGGGCCGCGATTTGACTTTTCGGAAAGTTGCGGCATATTAAGGAATAAGGTTTTGTAAGTATGGTTGCCGGGCAGCCGGCGGCAGAAACAAGTCAGAACAAATTAGGAGAGACAAATGTCCGCACTCGCAGAAAAAGTTAAGAAGATCATCGTCGAGCAGCTCAATGTTTCCGAGGATCAGGTTGTGCCCGAAGCGAAATTCATCGAAGATCTCGGCGCAGACTCTTTGGATCAGGTTGAGCTGGTCATGGCGCTGGAAGAAGAATTCGGCGCAGACATTCCCGATGAAGATGCCGAGAAGCTGACCACCGTCGGCGAGGCGATCAAGTACATCGAAGGCAAGAGCCAGCAATAATCGGTTCTTTCCGACAAATGCGACGGTACTGACAAAAGTCCCGGCGAAGGATTTCGGATGGATCGGGGATGGAATGAAATGGAGGATTTGAGCGTTGCTACTCAGAAAGTAACGACCGAAAATCCACCGTTTCAGGTCTTTTTCGAGCTACTGGAAGACATTGCGCGATATTTGTTGGCGGCGTCAAATGCCGGGGATTCGCGGGAGCCTGCAAAACCCCCGTTGAATCTACGGTTTTTCGTAATGCGAGGCGGGTTCTCAGGCGGTTTCTGAAAAAATCGCATTGAGTACCCGTTTTGTTTCCGGGGGCAATCGCCAGGCGGCAAAGGTGTCCGGATTTCTTTTCGAGGATTCGATGAAAGCGGCGCGGGGTTGAGGCAGTGCCGCCGCAATCGCGGTTCGTCCGCAATTTCATGTGCAACGAGGAGTATAAAATGACGGAAAGACGAGTGGTCGTTACCGGGTATGCTGTGATCACCTGCGTTGGAAACACCGTGCCGACCTTGTGGAATTCGTTGTTGGAAGGCCGTTGCGGCCTCGGACCGATCACCCGGTTCGACACCAGCGAGTACCGTACTCGGATCGGTGGAGAAGTCAAAGACTTCGACGTGGATAAGTATTTTTCGCCCAAAGAGGCAAAGCGGCTGGATCGGTTCGCCCAATTTGCCATCGCGGCGGCGGAAGATGCGCTTGTGGACGCCGGACTTCCCCGCGATCTGCGCACCAGCTCGATTGCATGTGAACGCGTCGGGGTGTTGGTATCCAGTGGAATCGGTGGACTTGGAACTCTGTGCGAGCAGCACAGTGTCATGCGCGATCGCGGACCGAACCGGGTCTCCCCGCTGCTGATCCCCATGATGATCGGCGATCTGGCCAGCGGCAATATTTCCATGCGCACCGGCGCAAAGGGTCCCAACATGGGTCTGGTCACCGCCTGTGCCACGGGAACCCATTCCATCGGCGAAGCCGGATGGATGATCCGGCGCGACGATGCGGATGTGATGATTGCCGGCGGAGTGGAAGCCTCACTGGTGGAATTGGGCGTCAGCGGATTCTGTTCGATGAAGGCCATGAGCCAGCGCAACGACGATCCGCAGCATGCCAGCCGTCCGTTTGATAAAGACCGCGACGGATTTGTCATGTCCGAAGGCGGCGGCGTGTTGATTTTGGAAGAGCTCGAACACGCCAAAGCGCGCGGTGCGAAGATTTATGCGGAGCTGGTCGGCTATGGCGCCACCGGAGACGCTTATCACATTACCAGTCCCCACCCGGAAGGCGACGGAGCGGCACGCGCGATCATGATGGCGCTGCGGCATGCAAAGCTCAATCCGGAAGATCTCGATTACGTCAACGCGCACGGCACCAGCACCGAGTTGAACGACAAATACGAAACGCTCGCGCTCAAGCGTGCCCTCGGCGATTACGCCTACAAAGTCTCTATCAGCAGCACCAAAGGTTCGACGGGGCATTGTCTGGGCGCAGCCGGCGGCATTGAGTCGATCATCTGCCTCAAGGCGCTGGAAACCGGAATCGTGCCGCCGACGATCAATTACGTGACGCCCGATCCGGAGTGCGACTTGGACATCACGCCCAATGTCCCCAAGGAGCGGAAGATCAAAACCGCGCTGAATATCAATCTGGGGTTCGGCGGACACAACGGCGCTTTGATTTTCAAAACCTTCGTCGGTTAATCGATGCGAAAGGCGGCTTGCTCCCCGGATCGAAATCCCTGGAGCTGGGTTCCGAGCCTTTATTTCGCCGAAGGCGTGCCTTACATGGTTGTCACGGCCGTCTCCATTGTGGTGTTCAAAAGCCTCGGTGTCGGCAACGATGCCTTGGCTTTCTGGTCGAGTCTCTTGAACCTGCCGTGGGTCTGCAAACCGCTTTGGACGCCCGCAATCGATGTGTGGAGCACCAAACGCAACTGGGTGGCGGGCACGGAATTTCTGATCGCCGCGGGATTTTTTCTTGCGGGATTCGCGCTGACGGGAAACAGCTTTTTTCTCCCATTCACCGCGGTTCTTTTCCTGATTGCATTTGCCTCCGCCACGCATGACGCGGCGGCGGACGGCTTTTACATTCTGGCACTGACGGCGCATCGGCAGGCCTTTTTCAGCGGCATTCGAAGCACCTTTTACCGTTTTGCCATGATCGCGGCCTCGGGCGGACTGGTGATGTTCGGCGGGATGATGGGCGAAAAACTGGGAATGGTCTCCGCAGGGTGGCGGATTGCATTTCTTCTGGCAGGATGTGTCTTTCTGTGCTTGGCCTGTTATCATTTTATTATGCTGCCCCGGTGTGAAGTCAAACAGCCGTGCGAAAATCGTGCGCTTCCTCGGATCGCGCTGGAATTCGGAAATGCCTTTGTCAGCTTCTTCCGGCGGAAAAATGTGTTTCGGATGATCGCATTTCTCTTGCTCTACCGCTTTGCCGAAGCGCAGCTCGGACGACTCTCCGTTCCATTTCTTCTGGATGCCCCCGAAGTCGGCGGCTTGGGATACTCGCCTGCGCTTCAGGGGTTTCTCTACGGAACCGTCGGAGTGTTGGCGCTGCTGGCGGGGGGAGTGCTCGGCGGCGTGGTGATTTCGCGCTTCGGCATGGGCAAACTGATCTGGCCGATGGCGATGGCGCTGAATCTGCCGGATGTGCTTTATCTGGCGATGTCCGTACAGGCGCCGGCGACGCCGTGGATTGCGGCGATCGCCATTGCGATTGAACAGGCCGGATACGGGTTCGGCTTCACTCTTTATATGCTTGCGATGGTCGCCTACGCCGATCAGGGAGAGAACCAATACAAAACCAGTCATTTTGCCTTGATGACCGGTTTTATGGCCTTGGGCATGATGCTTCCGGGTTTATGGGCAGGCAAGATCCAACTCGCGCTCGGATACCGGCTCTTCTTCCTCTGGGTGATGCTCGCGACGATTCCGGCGACCGCCTCGGTGCTGCTGCTCCGCGGAGTTATTGCCCCTTCTTTCGGAAAAAAACAAACGGAATAACCGTTTTTTTTCGTTTTTTTTTCTTCCCCCTCTTGACTTTGTCTCATTTTTCAATATAATTATAGTAACTAATACGATTTAGTAAAGTAAAAATGAGAGTTTTTGGCATGCAAAAAATGATAACCATGAAAGAGCTCGGGAAGCTGGCGGGAGTCAGCCAGTCGGCGGTCTCGATGATCGTGAACGGCAGGGCCAAAGAGTTCAATATCAGCGAAGAAACCGCCCGGAAAGTGCTGGAAATCGCGAAACAGAATGGCTTTCGTCCGAACGCGATGGCGCGCAGCATGCGTACCGGACATACCGGGATTGTGGGGATTCTGGTTTCCGAAGAGTCGATGCGCCAGATGGCTGCCAACTACGGCAACAATGGCAATGCCATGCAGCTTCAGGCCGGCTTTCTCTTGAACGGCTGCCGGGTGATGTTGGAATCCGTTTCCAAAGACGCCTGTGAAAAACAAATCATGCCGGAGCTGTTGACTTCGGGATTGGCCGACTCCATCATCGTCTGCGAAAATTTCACCGACGAGGAGGCCAGTCACCGCTATCTCGAAAAAATTCATGCGAATTTTTCCCGGCTGCTCGTCGTCGATGACGTCAGCAACGATCAGATTCCGTCCGTCACCATCGACGATGTGCAGGCCGGGCGCGACGCCGCCGATTATCTCTGGAACCTCGGACACCGAAAATTCGGAGTCCTTTGCAGCGAAGATGTGCGCATCGCCCTCGGTACCCGTTTGACTGCGTTCCAAAAACGTGTCGCGGAGTTGTCCGGCGGCAACAGTCCCGTGTTTTCCGCATTCGCCGGGGACAAGTGGCAGATCAACTGCGGCTCGGTCGCCGCGGCAAAACTGCTCGCGGAACATTCGTCGCTGCCGACGGCGATTCTTGCGGCCAACGACTTTTTCGCCTACGGAGCGGAGCTGGAATTTCTGAAACGGGGCATCTCCATCCCCGACGACCTATCGCTGGTCGGCATCGGAGAATGGCCGGTGGCCGCCTCGGCGCCGGTTCCCATCACGACCTTCTCCATGAATATGAAAGAAAAAATCGATACCGTGCTGGCATTGTGGAAAAAACTCCAGGAGCGCCCCGTCCCGGCCGTAAACGATTGCCGTGTGAAAGGACATTTGATCGAACGAAAATCCACCAGGAGAATTGAAAATGCGTGATCCGCTGCTGAAAGAAGAATATCTGACCAAAGACATGCCGGAGGGATATTTCACTCTTCTGCCCGATGGTGTCGCCCGGTGCGTGCGCTTCCCGTCGGAAAGCAAGCACAACGCCTGCTGGGATTATCTGCTCTGCAAAGACGGGACGGCTTACGTCTCCCTCTGCGGAGAACTGTCGCAGCCGCTCTGTGTTCAACTCTGGCGCTTTGACACCAAGACCGGAAAATTTACCATGCTCTTCGACACGGGTAGGGAGTTTTACGTGAGCCCGCGCGAAATCCCCCCGAGCAAAATTCACACCAGTCTGACCGAAATGCCCGACGGCCGCATTTTGATGACCACGCACACGACCGCCCGTGCGCCGGGGCACCCGTACTGGCTTTTCGATTCCTATTTTGAACACATCCATGAAGGATATCCCGGTTCGCATGTGCTGATCTACGACCCGGTCGCGAAAAGCGTCAAAAATCTGGGCATCCCCGTCAAACACGACTCCATTTACGGCGGCTGTCTGGACGCAAAACACAACGCGTTTTTCTTCACCACCTTTCTCAAAGGCAAACTCTTCCGGCTCAATCTCGACGACCTGACGCTTCTCGACATGGGGCAGATCACAGAAATGGGTTCCTACTGCGTGGTTTCCGACGGCGAGGGGCATATTTACACCTCCAGCCGGACCGGGCACATCTTCCGGATCGACTGCGATTCGCTGGAGATCTCCGATCTGGGCATCGCAGGCGCCCAAGAGGAAGAGCTGTATCGCTGGAAACTGCACCGGGTCATGGCGCATTGGACGAAAGGACCGGACGGGAATTGCTATTTCACCATGCACTTCAGCGACAAACTTTACAAGCTGGAGCCCAAAACCGGAGCAATCTCCGTCGCGACCACGCTCGCCCCCGGGGGAAAATGGCGCGATGCGCCTCCGGGAATGCTGTCGGGACATGTGTTTGACTCCCACGGCCGACTGTGGTTTGTGATGACGCGGGAGAGCGTCAACGATTATCCCGGCGGAGCGCTGCATCTCTTCTCGTGCGATCTCTTTGGAACCGGGGAGATCCGTTTCCACGGTCTGGTCGGCGCCGGAGAACATGCGTCCGCGATCGTCTGTCATATGGCGATCGACGAAAACGATGTGCTGCAATTCCCCGACGGCAATCACGGCGAGGATATGGCCTCTTTCGTCTCGGTGGATCTAGGCAAACTTGCGGCGGCAACGGGAAATGCCCCGCGGCACGCGAGCAGAGACGTCTGGACCTACTGCTCGTTTGCGGACGGCGCAGATGCTTATCCGAAAAACGACTTTGAGGCGGCATCGGAAAAGCATTGGCAGTTCCGCCGTTATATGATCGAAGACGCCGCATGGCGCGGACATTTCGCCGATACCCATGTCCGGCCGGATCACATGGAAATCGCGCGGCTCTGGGAACAACTGCCGTTTGCAGACGATCACACGATCACCGAAGTACGTTTCGCCGCGGATGACGACACGGTAGAGGCCGTTGCGGGAGGACGCCTTTTCGTCTGGCGTGCGGGAAAGGTGTCGCTCACCGACGCCGTTCCGACGGCGTCGAAAACAACGCCGCTTCCCAAACTCCCGACGGAACTGGCTTTTCCCGCCCGTTCCGGCAGAAGACATCTGGCGAAAATCACGGCAAGCGCGACGCTCTCCGACGGACGAATGCTGCTCGGCAGCGCCGATGGCGTCTTCGCGTTGTTCGCCCCGGCGGCAAAAACGCTTTATGCGTTGGGGGCCGTCGGCGCGGAGGGCGCGGTGCATCAGCTGGCCGCCTCCGGCGATGGGAGCGTGATTTACGGAATCATGGGCGACCCGGACGACCTCGGGCATCTGGTGCGTTTCGATTTGCGGCGCGGACTGATCGACCTCGGGCGCATGGTGCGCAGCGAACCGGATTCGGTGCTCGCCTCCAACACGGAACTGGCGTCAATCGCGGTCAACGGCGACGGGACGCGCGTGGCGGTCGGCGCAGCGGGGAGACTTGCCTGTCTCTACCTCTGTTGTTTTCCGGCGGCAAAGGAAAGCTCTCGATGAAACAAGGAATCACGCTGTAAAATGGACAATTCCATCCCAAACGTTTTCATGCAAAGGGCGTTGGCTTTGATGACTCTATTTACGATGCTCTCCTGTCCTGGCGCGCCGTCCGAAGGCGCGGACAAGGTGTGGAAGAAAGGCGCGTTGCATACGCATACCTTGTGGTCGGACGGACGCAGTCTCCCGGAAGTGGCGGTCAAGACCTACCAGAATCTCGGATATGATTTTGTGACGATCACCGACCACAATATTTTCCCGTCGGCGCAGGACGTTTGGCTGCCGGTCACCGGAGAGGAAGGAGCGTGGCCCTGTTCCTTCTCCCGGAGGGAATATCAAAGAAGTTTAGCGCTGCTTCCCGGAAAGATTCAAACAAAACAGTTGGGACTGCGGACGTTTGTGCGTTTGAAACCGTTGTCGGAGCTTCGTCGGGATCTGGAAATTCCGGGGCGTTTTCTGGTCATCGGAGGAGAAGAAGTCACTGTGATGTGTCAACCATCGCCAAAAGGCGGGCTGTGCGAATACCACATGAACACCTTCCATTTGGAAGAGACGCTTCCGGCACTGGGCGGATCCTCGCCGTCGGAAGTGCTGCGCCGGAATTATGAATGTTACCAAGATGCGGCCAAGCGCGCGAAAGAACCCTCGTTTCTGATGCTCAACCATCCATTCTGGCGGCGGTGGGACGTGGACGCGCGCGCGTTGATCGACAATGCGCAGTTCCGTTTCTTTGAGATCTGCAACAACGGCAGCACGGAAAAAATCCCGGATGAGAGGGATCAGCCCGAAGCGTATTATGATTTTATTCTCGCCCACCGGTGCGCGGCAGGCAAAGAATTGCTCTATGCAGTCGCTTCGGACGACGCGCATTTTTACGATCCCAAGCGCATTGACAAAGCGACCGGGTGCGATCATGGATGGGTCATGGTCAAGTGTCCCGGAGCATTCACCGCAAAACATCTGGCGGAGGCATTTTTGCGGGGGGATTTTTATTCCAGCTGCGGAGTGTCGCTTGAATCGGTAAATTTCGACTCCAAAAACCGGACGTTGCACGTCAAGGTGCAAGCCGAACCGGGAGTGAAATATCAGGTGAGGTTCCTCACCACCAAGCGGGATTTCGACCGGTCGATGGTCGAGAAGGATTTCGCCCACCGGCAAGCGCGGCATTTCCGGCGACTTCCGGTGATTCCGAAATCGATCGGGCAGACGGTTCTGACCGTGAACGCGACCGAAGCATCTTATTCGATGACACCGGAGGACCTATACGTTCGTGCGATCATCGTTTCGGATCGTCCCGCCCGGTTGAACGTCGACTGCTACCCGAAAACAGAACGGGCATGGACCCAGCCCTATCGTTAAAAAGAGGATTGCCAAACCGGAAGAATTTTGAACCGATCTTAACTAATACGTATTTGTAAAAAAGCAGGAAGGGGGGCTGTGTCGGAAACCACACCATCATCACCGGAGAGAAACGCATCACACAGGCGGAATCATCTGCAACGAGAAAAACGAAGGGAGAACCGAAATGAAAGAACGACAAAACTTCACCTTGATTGAGCTTCTGGTGGTAATCGCGATCATCGCAATCCTCGCGGGAATGCTTCTGCCCGCGTTGAATCAGGCCCGTTCCAAGGCAAGGGCAATCAATTGCAGCAGCCAGTTGAAAACTTACGGAACCTTCATGGCTTTCTATGGAGACGCCTTCAACTCGCTGATTCTCTTCACCACCAAAACCAGCGATTCCC
Source organism: Victivallaceae bacterium (assembly GCA_028691615.1). Taxonomy (GTDB): domain Bacteria; phylum Verrucomicrobiota; class Lentisphaeria; order Victivallales; family Victivallaceae; genus JAQUYX01. The sequence goes on along the minus strand of JAQUYX010000031.1, from coordinate 4,008 downwards.
TTCCTTACTTCATGTTCAACGCGGGAATCATCAAAAAAACGGATGCCAGTGCGCTGCGCTGCCCGTCGACCCGGCTCCACCGGGTGATCGCCAATGCCGATTCCGGCGCGGATTTCCTGCGCAATTTTGAGAACACCTACGGGTTGAACATCAATATGAAATATGTCACCGGCGTTATTAACAATTCCGTCGGCTCACGCAATACGTACACCGGCGGAACCGGCAACAACGTCTGGATCAACCTCAAACGCGTCAACATTCCAAGCCGCTTCATGATGGCGCTCGACGAGACGACGGATGCCGGAGTCTGGCTCAACGGAACTTTGCATAAGCCGGCAGAGCGGATGTACTGGTATGGCTCTCTCAAGAATGCGGCCGGCGGAAACGACGTGATTGGGTTCCGCCATAATGATCGCGCGAATGTGGTCTTCGCCGACGGTCATGTGGAATCCGGGGAGCGCAAGCGCTTCGTCGAATTGGGCGCGACAGAATCAGACTAGTACATTGTCAATCTTGCGATAATGTACTAGAATCTCGCGCAACACTTTTTTTACAGAAAGAAAATGCAAATGCAAAAATGTTTGTATGTGGTTCTTTGCGTCCTGATTGCGGAAATTCTTCCGCTCACCGGCGCAGATTGGATCATCCAACGGGACGGCTGGCGCGTCTCCGTGGGCACGTCCGGCTTCGCGATTCAAAAGGACGGCATGAAGATCAGTTCCGGCAGCAACACCAGTCTAGTCAAAGGGCCCGGCTGGAAGAGTCTTCTGGATACCGCGACCTTCGCCGAGGCAATCCGCAGCGGCACAGTGGTCAAAACCGATCGCTCGCTCACCGTCACGGAGAGCAAAGGCACCAGTTGTGCCGTCACAAAAGTGGAGATTCTCGGCCCGGATCAATTGCAATTGAGCTACGCGCCCTCCACCGACGCGGAAAAAATTGCGGATTCGAGTTTCTGGTTTCTCGGTCTTCCGCAGGAGGATTTTGCGTTCGGGCAGGCGCGCTTCGGCAAGAATAAACAAGTGACGCTGCCCTGTCCGGCCAAAGAGGATCCGGTGCGCAAATCCCGCTGGCGCCTCACCCCGGACACCCGGAAGATGACCATTTCCGGGAAAAATTATGAGCTGACGGTCGAAGGAGCGTATTTTCATCTTTTCGACGCACGGTTTCACGGATATTTTCTGCCTCCGCTGCAAACCTTCTGCCTTGTGACCCAACGCGTTCCCAATCACGGAAAAGCAGTCGTAACCCTCCGCGTGAGACCGCTGGCAAAGCTGATTCCGACTTCCTCCCCCGCAAAGACGGCCTCCGCCTATCTGGAACTTGAAAACGGCGCGTTGCTCAGTTTGAATCCGACCGGCAACACGCTCTGCTTTCCCATGCCGAAGGGGGCGAAGCGCATTGCCTTGACGGTGACGACAGCGGACGGCAAGGAGCGTTCCTATGCGGGCGGCGCCGACGGAAAAATATCCTTCGATCTACGTGCAGAAGACCGCTTTCTCAAGGCCGTCGTACCCGATCGCGGCGCGGGAGGTCCGTTTCCGATTCACCCGAACCGCACCATGATGATGCGCGCTCAAGCGAAACGCATGATTGCATCCCTGTCCGGGCGGTTTTCCCCGGAGATTCTGCGGAATCTGACAAGCAAAAGCGAGTCGCTGTTTTCTGGAGAAAACCTGCATCCGGCGACCCGGAAGGAGCTCTCGGAACGCGACGACCGCGAAGCGGCGTTTCTGCGGCAACTTTCGTGCTATTCCGCCGCCTCCGGCACACGCGAGGATCTTGACGCCGTTCTGCTCTCATCCACGGAAAGGCTGATTCCGGGAGAAAATTTCCCGGCGAAAACACGTCCGTTAAAAATGCTTGGCGCGGGCGGCCAGACGCTCTATTTTCAGGCGGCGATTCTGCCCTTGTCCATGAAAGGACAGGCGATTGCGCTGGAGTCGGTTTCGATCGACGGGATCGCCCCGGAGCAGATGGAAGTATTTGAAGTGCTTCCGGTTGTCGTCGGAACGCGGCAATATCCCGATATGCTTGAGCCGAAACGCAGTTTCGCTCTCAAAGAGGAAGTGCTCAATTTATTCTTCGCCGTCAAACTTCCGAATCGGGCGACGCCCGGAACTCATACCTTGAAGGTGACATTCGCTCCGGAGAAGGGCACGCCGCTTGTGATCTCCGGCGCGCTGAAAATTCTGCCTTTCGATCTCCCGGACGTCCCCGCGCATCTGACCGCCGGCGGCGTGAAGATCGACGCCTTCCGGCGAATCCTTCCCGGCGCCGGAGAGGCCGGGTTTCAAGAATTGCTCCGATACATTTCCCGTCGCAAAGTGACCGTGCACCGGTCCATGCTGCATCCCCGCGAACTGGATGGGTTCGATTGGGGAATCCGCCCCGAACAGTGGGCGACCTATGAACGCGGGGGATTTCTCAACCTCGGCAATCTGCCCTGGCTGGAATGGCTTGAGAAATTTTACTTCAAAACCCAGAAAAACGCGAAGTTCAAAAGTTCCGCCGCCTATTACCAAATGGCGTCCGGCAAAATCAGCGCAAATGCCGCGGCGGCGCGCCTTCATCAGGGGAATTTGCAGAACGTCTATTTTTACTACGACGAACTCGGTACCGGCCAGGATCAGGTCGTTCAGGTGCTTGCCGATCTGAAAAAGCAGACCTCGGTCAAGCTCATGACCTGTTTCGACAAGCCCCATTTCGGGGAAAAATATGTCGACTTCTACCGGGCGCTTCCCGACTGGATGGTGTTCTGCGCGAACTATTTCAAAGACCGGAAATTTGACGATTATTTCGCGAAACTGCGGCAAGAGGGCAAACGACTGGGCTGGTATTTCAACAGCAGCAATCCTCCGTTCGGCACCTTCAACGCGGTCTCCTGCCCCGCCGTCCGGCAAAAGGCGATCTATTGCTACATGCTCCGCCACAAGATCGACTGCAATCTGATGTGGGGGCTGAATGCGTGGCTCGGCGATTTCGGCGGAAAAAATCCGATCCCCTATCAATTAAAAACCGACGGAAACGGCTTTCTCTTCTATCCGGGACGCGACCGGAAGGAGTTCGCCAGCTCGCTTCGTTTCGAACTGTTGGCCGAAGGAATCGAGTATCTGCAATACTTCGAATTGCTGGAAGCAAAGATAAAACAGGCCAAACAGCGCGACATCGCCCCGGATCTGGTTGCTGAAGGAGAAAAACTTCTGCAAATGGAAACGCTTCCCCCCATCTGGCAGGAAGGGATCACGTCCGATTTGCTCGACCGCTACCAGAATCACGCGGCAAATCTGATCGAAGCATTGAACGAAAGGATGAAATAACCATGTTGTCATCTCTCTTTTTGTCCGCGATATTGGCCTTTTCCCCCGGAGGGGAAATGCGTACCGCAGTGCGTCTCCCGGCATTTTCCGTCGGCAAGACGACCGTCGCCCCCGTGATCGACGGCCGCGCCGACGACCCAGTCTGGCGCAACGCGCCCCGGGTGCCGCTGATGCTGACACGCAATACGACGCCGAAATCAGGCGACCGGACGCCCCGGTACGGCACCGACTTGCGGTTGCTCTCCGACGGACGCACCTTGTTTTTGCTTGCGATCGCGGAGAATCCCGAAGCGGGAACCGGGAAACCGCCCCGCGAAGTATGGGGGGCGGATACGATCGAATTCTTTTTCGACAACAGTGTCGGCATGCTGTCGGGAAACTGGCAGACGCTGATTATGAACCGATTCGGGCAAGTTTACATGTCGCATCGCGGCGGAGATATTCCGCTGGCAAAACTGGATCCAAAAACATTTCAGAGCGCAGTCCGCGAAGAGAAGGGGAAACGCTGGATTCTGGAATCTGCGATCCCCCTTGCTTCCCTCGGAATCACGGAACAAAACCGTTATTTCATCGGGCAAGTGGGACGCGCTATCCCGGGAAAACGGGAGGTTTCCGCGGCGGGCGATCTGACCGGGAGTTTTCATGAGAATTATCGTTTCGTTCGCTTCTCCTTTGCGAGCAGCAACGT
>JAQUYX010000193.1 GCA_028691615.1 Victivallaceae bacterium | reverse complement strand
TTTGCGTGCGGTTTTGAGCCGACACTGCCGTGGAAACGCCTTTTTGTCAAATCCGGCCGGATTGTCCCAGACAAAACATTCCGAGGTGCCGTCCTGCAGACGGGCCGCGCCGATGACCCAGATGTCTTTCTGGCCCGGAATCGCAAATGCCAGCTGCACGCTGTCGCCCAGAAAGCTTTCGACTCCACGGTGCGGCTGCACATGTTTGTCGTCGGTAACGCGTAGATCAAGAATTATGTTCCCATTGTTGACCGAAAAGCATAGTTTGGCACTCAGATCCTCCGGTCCGTTCCATAAACGGTGGGCATTGCCGGGATCGGCCGGATAGAGCGACTTGACCTGATCGAGCCGGTTGAGCACGAAGTCCCAGATTTCTCCACTTCGATTGCGCGGAACGAAAATTGCCGTCAAGAGCGGGATTTTCAACTTTGCTTCGTGGTCGTCCCACTGCAAGCGCATCTGCACAGAGCGCAATCCGTTTATTTTTTGTGCCGTCAAGGTCGCGTCGATGTTTTTCTCCGTTCCGGGGGGCAAGGTCACCTCTCCATTGGCGGGGTGCAACGCCACGCCGTCGGGAGCCGACAGGGTATAGCGGAAGGTGATGTCGCGGTCAAAGGGGTTGCGGAAGCGAAGCGTCACTTGAACTTTGCGACCGGGGGCAACGAACCCGTCGGTTTGGCTGCGCACCAACGCCCCGAGATAGCGCACCGTCTTCGCTCCGTGAAAACGCAATACCTCCGGCGTCGGGCCGATCCGGTGAATCAAGGTTCCGTTCTCGAGGGCAAGCGGCTTGCGATTGCCCATCAAGTCGATCTTTTCCACGCCAGTTGCGTCCGTACGGAAGACCGCCGGTTCATCGGAGGTGCTCAACGGTTCTTCATTCCAGACCGCCACGTTGTGTCCGTCGCCGGAGGCAAAGTTCAGAATCCAGATTCCCGGTGTCGTTTTCGGGCGGCTGACGAATTTTCCGCCGCGGAAGAAAGTCGCCAGCAAATTGTAGGTTACATAATTCGCCTTGGGGTAATACTCCTGCGTGACCAGTCCGTAATTGTGTTCCGGGTGCGGGGTGTTTCCGTTGTTGCGCAAATTATACCAGTTGTACCCGATTGCCCCGGTGGACCAGGTGTAGAGAAATTTTTTGAACAGTGTTTCCGCCTGCGCCATCTCCCCGATTCGGAACGAGGAAATTGCCGTCTCGTTGGCAAACCACGGCGCGGTGATGTTGTAGCGGCGGCGAATGGGAAAGAGTAGCTCGGTCAACGTTTCGGCATAGGAGCTGAAGATTCCGTGGCCATGATAGGCGTGAATATCAAACAAATCGCGCCCATGTTCCAGAACGTACTGCTGAAACCCCGGCTTCGCGCCCCGATGTTCGCGAATGGTGGCAAAGCCGCCGGTGAGAATTTTCACGTTCGGCGCGACCCGGCGCTGTTCTTCGCGGACAAATTTCATGAGCGCAAGGTATTCCGGAGCGGAAAAGGTGCAAAAAGAGTAAAGTTCCGGCTCATTCCACACCTCCCAGAAACGGAAATCGCGCCCGTAGCGGGTGAGAAGCAAGTTGATATAAGCGCGCCATTGCGTGTACTCCGGCAAACTGCGGCCGTTTTCCGGATCGCTGCGCGCCCAGACGGGAGGATTGCTGACAATGGGCATGAGTTCAATATTGTATTTCGCATAGCAGTCCCGGATTTTTTCCAGATTGGTGAAATCAAATTTCCCTTTCTGGCGCTCCAAACGGAACCAGCGAAAATTCAGGCGCAACGCGGTTGCCCCGCAAAGCGCCGCAGTCTGTGCCTCCTTGTCAAACTCCTTGGGGCGGGTCCAGGTCGGAATACAGACGCCAAAGATAAAATCATCGCTCTTTTTGGCACGATCGGCGCCGGCCGGCGTCATGTATGCAAGGGACCGGTTGGTTTCCGCATAACCGTTTTTTTCTTTCCCGGAGAGGCGGCTTGTCACATACCAGAGTCCCAATTTCGGCAGGGGCAAAGCGATTTCCCGGGAAACACTTTCTTTGGGCGGCAGCACCAAAGACTCCGCGGGAAGTTTGATTGTGTCTCCATCGATATGGCGCAACGTTAAATCCGCGGTGCAGCGCAGTTCCGACGAGGTGGGGTTGGTCCATTTCAGGGTGACTTTTTTGCCGGACCCCGGAACCAGAACGCGAGCAGGGTTGTCGAGATGAAGATCGAAGCGTATGTCGCTCAAAGAGGACTTTTCCATGTTTTGAAACGAGATGGTCTTGAGCGTCAGAGCGGCTTCTCCGACATTTTTCGCGGCGGAGGCGCAGCAGCTGAGGAGGCGTATGGGAAATTCGATGGAGCCGCCTTTTTCTTTTTTGGACCGCCAAAAGATGTTGCTTTCCGTCATGGGGATTTGTAGAACGCAGCGTCCGGCTTTTTTAATTTTGACCGGGACGCGCCATTGAAAAATCTCTTTTTTCGCATCGGAGAAGCGCAGACTGAAGGTCTTGACGGGCGAATTTTCGGGCAGCTCCAACTCCACGGTGCAGCGTGCCTGATCAAATTTCTGCAGCAAAGGGGTGTTCGCCGAAGGAAATGTGATGATCATAATATTGTTCGCCCCGGTATTCCAGGAAATACGCAGTCCCTCCTTGGTGTAGGCCGCCTGCTGGGTGTCCGGTTTCCACAGGGAAAAGGAGCATTGCTTGTGAATGCCGTCAAAAAGCACGGTTCCCCAACATTTCCCCATTCCCGCGAGCAGGAGCAATGCCATCATCCATTTCGACATTCGTTTCATAGAAATCCTTTGCGCTTTCCGTTAAAGTCGATTGCCCGTGCTGGAGCCGGTGCGAATCCCGTCGTGCATCCCCTGATTGAGTCCGGCGTCTTTTGCCTCTTTGGGTGCGAGGGAGTTGACATGTCCGTCAACGAATGCGATATTGATTTTACCGGAGTGGTGAAACGAGGGGAGCTGGACGGCGGAGCCGTCGCCGCGGCCGCGGAAGAGATTGCTGCCGACATTGGCTCCAAACTCGGAACTTTGCGTGTCGCCCATGTGATACACCAGAGACGATTTATGAACCCGGTTGCGCAAAACATACCAATTTTTGCCAACCGAATCGGTGAGTGCAAATTTGCCGAATCCGGCGTTGATCCAGTAGTTCGGATTACTTGTGTTGGTATAATCCCAATAGATCGCCCCGTAGGTTTTGTACGATTTTTTGGTGTCACTTTTCTCGGGGATGCTCAGTCTGGGGCAGAAGGTAATCAGATCGTGATTGACGCTTTTGAGGTAATTTCCCTTGTAAAGAACGGATGCCCATGCGGTATCTCCCGACAAAGTGGGCATGCGTTCGGTGAAGTCCGTCGCATAAAAATTCATGGCGGTACTGGATTGCTTGAGATTGTTCATACACAGCGTCGAACGCGCCACTTCCCGAGACCGGTTTAGTGCGGGCAGCAGCATCCCCGCGAGGATTGCGATGATTGCGATGACGACCAAGAGTTCGATCAGTGTGAAGGGCTTCTTCCATTTGCGGCGCGTGGAACAAATTTTCTTGCAAGGCGTCATCATTTCCTTCTCCTCTTGCGCATATTTTCGGGTTAAAAATTGTTTGTTTCGCTCGCATCAGAACGTCGAACCAGCCGAACCTTCTGGTAGATGCTGACCGCCGGGGAATCGGGATTTTCCAATCGCCACAGAAGCCCGTCCACGGCCCGGCTGGCCAAGGTTTTGAAATCCAGATCGATGATGGTCGGATTTGGCCAGAATTGACGGATCAAAGAGTCGTTGTCGCAAATCAGAACGTGCTTTTCTCCATAACGCGACCAGAGCTGCAGCCCCTCCAGCGCACAGCACAAAGCCAGACCGCACACCGAGTTGAATGCAAAAAAGCCGACCCGGTCGTCGCCGCCTTCCAGATAAGTCCGAAACTGCGGCACTAATCCGCCATCTTCCCGGGAAAAGATCAGCGGCGTCACCGGAATGCCATATTGTTCCATCGTCGCTTGAAAATGCGTCAGACGGGGATGATTCTGATTGAATTGCAACATATCTTCGCGCCAAATCATCGCGGCGCGGCGGATTCCGAGATGGCGGAAATAATCCGCCGCCAGTTCCGCAATCTGAATATCATCGACCGTAATCCGATCCTGACAGGATAACAGCTTTTTCCAGCCGAAAATCTGCATGATCGGCATATTTTCCGGAAGCGTAATCTCCTGATCGTTGTAATAGAGCACACCGGAAAACTCCTTGATCATTCCGGGATTGCGCCGAAAATCGGCGATGTCTACGTAGGAGTATTCCACGCCGAACTGGTTGAGGCGATGGAAAATCTCCGGCATTGTCTGATCGCGCGCCGGATTGGGCTCTTGAAAATAGTCATTGTGCAGAATGAGGATCGGTCCCAGATGGGCATAGCGCTTGAGGGGGCGTTTGGGGGCCGGTTCGCGCCGGGTATAATTGCGGGGGACGAAATGATCCGCCTGCGCCGCCGCCTGAATTTTTTCACGCAACGTCTCCGAGAGCTGCGGCGAATTGCGCAATGCCATCGAAACGGTGGTCGCGGTACAGCCGAAGCGCTTTGCTAGATCATTTAAATTACGGATTTTTCGAAACTCTGCCAATCGATCACCTCTTGATTACGGCGGGACTTTTGCCAGTATCGTCGCTTGGGGGGGGGGTACTGGGCTTGCTTTTCAATTATAGCATGAAAAGGAGGGGATTGTCAACTTAATTTAAAATAAATTTAAAAAATAATCTAAAGTGATTTTAAAGTAAATACGGTGTCTCCTCCGGTTCGTTCTCCGGGGGATTCACCGTATCAGATTGAAAACCCGATTCGATAACTTCCGTTATACCAGCGTAAAGAAGTTGCCATCATTCATTTCACACGGCGCAAGTCCGCGGAAATGAAGGGTGAACCTGAAGTCTTTCGGCTGGACACGATATTGTTCGGGGAGTGCCGGTCCGCAGGAATTGGAGCCGATTCCGCTCTGCTTCCAGTCGACATTGACCACCAGCGCCTCGCACTTTTCGATCTCATGAGGAT